>JALXCB010000084.1 GCA_026991225.1 Anaerolineae bacterium
CCCCCCACCCTCTTCGACGCCCCCGCACCCGCGGCCCTGCGCGAATCCCCAATCTCCACAAATCTCGACGAATCTCCACAAATCGCTTCCACACCCCAAACGACCACCCAAACCGCCTCGCGGCTCCTCGCGGGCCTGAATCCCAACCAACGCGAAGCTGTCCTCACCATCGATCGCCCCCTGATCATCGTGGCCGGGCCCGGCGCGGGCAAAACCCGCACCCTTACCACCCGCATCGCCTACCTGGTCCAGGCCCAGGGCGCAGACCCCGCCAGCATCCTCGCCATCACCTTCACCAACAAGGCCGCGGAGGAGATGCGGGAGCGGCTGCAGTCCCTGGTGGGGGAGGACGCGGCCGCGGCCATGACCATCACCACCTTCCACGCGTTCGGCGCCCGCATCCTGCGCGAGCATCTCGACCCTGATTTCGCCATCCTCGACGACGCCCTGCGGGAGCACCTGGTCAAGGGCCTGTTCCTCGGGCCTAACGGCAAGGCCCGCCGCCGCTTCCTCCAGCAGCTTACCCAGGCCAAACAACACCTGCTCGGGCCCGACGACCCCGGCCTGAGCGAACTCTTCCCCGACGACCCCGACTTCCCCATCCGCTATCGGGCCTATGAGGACGCGCTGGCCCGGGACCATCTGCTCGACTTCGATGACCTCATCGTGCGGGTGGTGCGCCTGCTGGAGGAAAATCCCGAGGTCCTCCAGGCCCTGCACGCCCGCTACCGCTGGATCTCGGTGGACGAATATCAGGACCTGAACCTGGGCCAGTACCGCCTGCTGCGGCTGCTGACCGCGGGCGGGGCCAACCTCTGCGTCATCGGCGACCCCGACCAGGCCATCTACGGCTTCCGCGGCGCGGACTACCGCTTTTTCCTCCGCTTTCAGGAGGACTACCCCGACGCCCGCAAGGTCTATCTGCAGGTGAACTACCGCTCCGCGGCCAGCATTCTGGAGGCGGCCCAGCAGGTCATCGCCAAAAACCCCGACCGGGAAGCCATCCGCCTCATCGCCCGGTTCGCGGATGAGGTCAAGCTGGACATCTACGAGGCCCCCACCGACAAGGCCGAGGCCGAGTACGTGGTCCACCAGATCGAATCGATGATGGGCGGGGTCAGCTATTTCTCCCTGGATTCGGGTCGGGTGGAGGATGAAACCCGGGAAGCGGGCCTCAGTTTCGGGGATTTCGCGGTGCTCTACCGCCTGAACGCGCAAAGCCGGGCGCTGGAGGAAGCCTTCCACCGCCTGGGCATCCCCTACCAGACCGTGGGCCAGACGCCCTTCGTCGCCCGGCCCACCGTGCGCGCGCTGCTGGCCGCGCTCCATCTCGTGCAGAACCCCTCCAGCCAGCTCCACCGCCAGCAGCTCAAGCAGGTTCCCCTTGCAGTCGAGGCCCTGCACGCGCAGGTGGGCGACCTCCCCGTGGTCGAGATCATCGACCGCCTGGCCCAGGCCCTGCCCATCGAAAGCGAGGATGACCTGCGCAAACTGCGCGACCTGGCCCGTCCCTTCCAGGCCGACCTGCACGGCTTCCTCACCCGCATGGCGTTGCAATCGGAAACCGACATCTACGACCCCCGCGCGGACCGCGTCGCCCTGATGACCCTGCACGCGGCCAAGGGTCTGGAATTCCCCGTGGTGTTCATCGTGGGCTGCGAGGAGGGCCTGTTACCCTGGTACGCGCAGGGCAAAGAGACCGACATCGAGGAGGAGCGTCGCCTGTTCTACGTGGGCATGACCCGGGCCAAGCGTAAGCTCATCCTCACCCACGCCCGCAAGCGTTTCCTCTTCGGCAAGGAGATGCACAACGACCGCTCCCACTTTGTGGACGATATCGAGCAGGCCCTGCTGGAGGCCCGCAAGATGCAGGGGCTCAAGAAGAAGCGAAGGAAACAGGGCGATTTCGAGCAGCTAAGCCTGTTTTAAACTAAACGCATTTGAAATCAGGTGTAACTGCTAACGTAGCCCTGTTCACTCGACACGGATACGAGGAAACACGGATAAAATCTTTTTTGAATGACTTCGCGCCTTCGTTTCCTTCGTGTCTTCGTGGCAAAAGAGGGGCGATTGGGGCCAACCACCTTAGCAGTTACAATCAGGTGTTTTCGGCCTCGGCCACCCTCCGGGCTACGAAACAACGCCGGGTAAACCCGGCTTCCTGCGGGCGGCGGTGCGGCTAGAGAATTGCCTTTCATGGATGAACCAATACGAACCAAAAGCCTTGGTTTCAATTTGCTTGCAGCTTAGAGGTTATTGCATGTAACTATTTCGACAATGCCATATTACGATTAAGTGCCGCGATACCGAATGCTGACGTGGCTTTCGAGTATGGTATAATGCCGCCATGCTCGAATTGCCTCGGCTGGTGGACCAGGTGGACGCGATGGGCGAGGAGATCGCCCGACGTCGCACAGCCTACGCCAAATTGATCGCCAACGCCCGCGACGCGCTTCATCGTTTCGATGAGGTGAATGATGACCTCATCGCCAAAATCGAGCGCGCCAAGAGCCAGGATAGTAGCTGGCGCGGGGCCCGCCCCCTGGGCGACCGCCTTGACGCCCGCATCATCCCCGACGCCGCGGCCGAGAACGTCAGCCTCATCGCCGTGGATGGCTCCCAAATCTATCCCGACCGCCACGGCCCCGCCCTCTACTATCTCATCAACACCGGCGTCATTGTGCTGCGCCAGGGCACGGGCGAGGCCCCCATCGTGGCCACTCGCCCCCAGCTTTTCTTTCGGGAAGAAGACATCTACAACGATGACCTGGAACTGCTCAATTCCCAGGCCATCAACGATCAGCGGGAGCTGGAGGAGATGCGGGAGTTGGCCCACTGGGCCGCGGAGGAGCGAAAGCATTGGGGCGGCGACCTGGACCGGCTCATCCTGGCCCTGACCGACGGGCCCCTGCTCACCTGGACGCGGGAGGAGCAACGCGGCGAGGAGCGGGCGCGGGGGCAGGCGCGGATGCAGGCCTATCTGCGGGCCCTGGCCGACATCCAGGCCACGGGCGCCATCCCCGTGGGCTATGTGGCCCGACCCCGTTCCGCCAACGTGCTGCGCCTGCTCCATGTGGCCCAACTGTCTTTGGCCGAAATCGATAAGGCCGCGGTGCGGGCCAGCCGCTATCAGGCCCTGACCGACGCGGCCCTGTTCGCGGACTTGCGCCCCAACGAACGCAGCGCCCTTTTCACCAGCACAGCCCAGGCCAATGAAGCGGATTTCCGGGCCGCGGGACAGGAGATCGCCTTCTTCTATCTCAACGTCGCCCGTCACGAGCACGAACCCCGCATTGCCCGAGTGGACATCCCCGTGTGGGCTGCGAAGCAGAAAACCCTGGTGGATCGCGTCCATCGAGCTCTCTACGAAGACGCGGAGGGCTCAGGATACCCCTATGTCCTCATTCGGGCGCACGAACTGGCCCTGGTCACTTACCAGGAACGCAGGGAATTCGAATCCATGCTGAATATCGAGGTCATGCGCCGCACGTCGGAACCCCTCTCGCCCTCCATCAAAGAGGAACTCAAGAGCTACTTTTAGCGTGGTTGCTCACGTAACGAGGTCAAAAACCACAAAGACACCACGACACGAAGGCACGAAGGGAAAAAATAAAGAGGTTCTTTTGGATTTCAGGAGGTGTTGATTTTGCAAACCCGCCGGATTGCGAATCCGGCTAGAAGCCAACAGCTCCAAGGGCGGATTCGCGATCCGCCCAGAATATCACCCCCTGAAATCCGGCTACCCGAGTCATACTGAAGTTACCCACACGACACAGAAAAAGCCGACCCCTGCACACTGTACACTGAACACTGCACACTGAACACTCACTCACTCACTCACTCACCCATTCACCCCCCTCAACTGATTACTGATCACTGATCACTGATCTCCCGGCCCCATTCCGATGAAAAAACGCCTGTCCACCTTCCTCCTTATTTCCCTGCTCACCGGGCTTCTCCTGGCGGGCTGCGGCGTGCCCGAACTGCCCTCGACCCGCGTGGCTCAGGCCACCATCGCCCTGACGCCCACTCCGACAGCCACGTTTACGCCCTCGCCCACGCCTACGTTTACGCCTTCGCCTACGCCGACCTTCACCCCTACGCCCAAACCTGTCGTGCAATCCCAGGGCGCGGGCCAGCAGGCGAAACCCCTGGCCACAGCCACCCCCGCCGAGATGGCGCTGGTTGTGACGGAGAAGGAGGCCAACAAGATGGCTGCGGACGCCCTTTCTCAGCAACAGGAAGTGCAGATCGACAATCCAAGCGTCGATTTTCGTCCGGGCGAGATATATGTCTCGGGCGACGCCACCATCGGCTTCTTCAAGCTCAATGTCGGCATCCTGGCCGCGGTCGAGGCGGTGAACGGCAAGCCGGAAGTGACCATCCAGGAAATCTATGTAAACGGCGCTCGGGCCACGGGCTTCATTCGGGATCAGATCGAGGCCATGATCGCGCCCCATCTCGACCAGTTGGCTATGGTTTCCGAAGACTTTTACGTGGAAGACATCACCATCACTGACAACGAGATGATCATCACCGGGCGCGCCAGATAACGTTCGATGACCACGCTTGCCTGCGCCATTCTGGCGAAAAATGTCGCGAATCACATCGGCGCATGCGTCGAAAGTTGCGCCTTCGCCGATACGGTTATCGTGTTCGATACCGCCAGCACGGATGGCACCCAGGACGCGGCCCGGGCCGCGGGTGCTCGGGTCATCGACACCCCTTTCGTCAACTTCTCTCAGGCCCGCAACTTTGCCCTGGCCCATCTCGATACCGATTGGGTGCTGTTCGTGGATGCGGATGAGCGGGTGACGCCCGAGCTGGCCGCAGAAGTGCGCCAGGTCATTGGGAATAACGCCATCGCGGGCTGGTGGATTCCTCGCTACAATCATATCGTCGGGCATGTGATGAAGGGCGCGGGCTGGTATCCTGATTATCAACTGCGACTGATGATGCGGACGCGGGCTCACTATGACGAGGCTCGCGAGGTGCATGAACTGGCCATCATCGACGGCGAGGAGGGCTACCTGAAGGAGCATCTCATCCACTACAATTACGACAGTTGGGAGCAATTTCACGCCAAGCAGGAACGCTACACCCGCTACGACGCTCGCACCCTGCTCCACGCGGGCGTGCGCGCCCATCCCCGACATCTCATCACTCGTCCGGCCCAGGAATTCTGGCGGCGATTCGTCACCTGGAAAGGGTATCGGGACGGACTGCATGGGCTGCGCCTGAGCCTGATCATGGCCCGGTATGAGCAAAAAAAGTATGGGTGGATGCTGCAGGAGCAGCGGCGTCAAAAATCTGTTTGACAGTTTCGTGGTTTTGCGCGACAATGCGGCCAGGTTTGAGAACGCCCTTTTCTTAGCCCTCGAACCGCCTCCTGAACGCCATCCCATTCGCAAGGAGGTGATGCCCATGGATTTAAGTCGTAAACGCAGCGCCGGGGCCTCACCTCGCACCATGCGATAAGCAGCCCCGGCGCAACCGCAAAAGCCCTTCCCGACCGGTTCGGGAGGGGCTTTTGTCTGTTCCGAAGTAACTGCTAAGGTCGCACCGCCGCTTTTTGCCACGAAGACACGAAGAAAACGAAGGCACGACGTATTTTTCTTTATTTTCCCCTTCGTGTCTTCGAAAGACTTCGAGCCTTCGTGGCTTCTTGTGGCCTGAAATCGAGTACGTTAGCAGTTACGTTTCGAAAATAGTGTTGTCGTTGGTTGAGAAAGGATCGCCAAGCCAAGATTGGCCGAGGCGGCAACGGGCGTGATGCGTGAAGACGTGATACGTGAGGTCATTACGCATCACGCATTCCGCATTACGTGACTGGCTTCCCGCGCCGCTCTGGCCGCGAGGCGTTTTCATCGGTATCGGCGAGCTGCTGCTCGGGCCGCACGCTAGAAATTCCCGGTCATATACTTCTCCCAGGCGGGATGACGCTGATCCGGGGCCCTGAGCCACACCAAAGCCACATAGCGAGGACGGTAGGGCGGTCGGCGCAGACGCATGTGAGCTTCCTCGGGCGTGCGGTTCCCCTTCTTCTGGTTGCAGCGCTTGCAGGCGGTGACGATATTCTCCCAGGTCTTTTGCCCGCCTCGACTTTTGGGGATGACATGATCCATCGTGAGCTGGGAGGCGCTGAAACGCCCGCCGCAATACTGGCAGGTGTACTGATCTCGGGCGTAGACCAGCCGCCGCGTCAGGGGCAACGAAAGGTTGCGCGGCAGTTTGATATAGCGGCGCAGACGGATGACCAGAGGCCGGGGCAATTCTGCGGACGCGGCGCGGATGACCTGGTCGGTGGCCTCAATGATCTCCGCTTTGTCTTTGAGCAGAAGGAGAACCGCCCGGCGGGTGGACACCAGATGCAATGGCTCATAACTGGCGTTCAGGACAAGGACTTCAGCATTCATGCCAGCAACCCCCACAAAACAAAATGCGCCCGACGCGGACGTCGGACGCACTGAGATGGAGTGGATAGGGGTGGCCAACGGGACTTGAACCCGTAACCTCCTGGGCCACAACCAGGTGCTCTGCCTATTGAGCTATGGCCACCATGTATGAGGTCGTCCAGAATGCAAAGAAGCCGGAGCGAGTCGCCTACCGGCTCACCCCGGCGCGGAATGGCTGGCGGGCAGGGACTCGAACCCCGACTAGCGGATCCAAAGTCCGCCGTCCTGCCAATTAGACGACCCGCCAAAAAAGAGGGCATAAAGGTGCCGAGGGGCAGACTTGAACTGCCGACACCGCAATTTTCAGTCGCGTGCTCTACCAACTGAGCTACCTCGGCAAAAAGAGAGGGCTGACAGGCAGCCCTCGACGTTGAGAGCGGGCGATGAGATTCGAACTCACGACCTTCTCCTTGGCAAGGAGACGTTCTACCGCTGAACTACGCCCGCATGATGGATGAAGCAATTTGTAAAGAGGACTGGGCCAGATGGGGGCGCCCTCAGAGGTGGACCCGGTCGGATTCGAACCGACGATCTCCTCCGTGCAAAGGAGGCGCCTTCCCACTAGGCCACGGGCCCGCGACGGGCGTCCTCTGGTGCCGACGAGAGGACTCGAACCTCCACGACCTTTCGGTCAACAGATCCTAAGTCTGTCGCGTCTGCCAATTCCGCCACGTCGGCGCATGTCGTCGGCACAAATCCTCCGAGAATAAATGGGAGTACTCCCGATTCTGTTCTAGCCGCCATCTGTCTCACGCCCGAGGGCGTGGTGGCTCCTGGCTTGCCGGGTGTGACCCGACCTCGCCGTCGCCACTGCGACGAGACCAAACCCGGAACGGGCCTGGCCCACTCGCCTTGCTCCCGGTTGCACGCTCGCCTAGCCGGCCGCATCTCTGCGACCGCTGGTGGGCTCTTACCCCACCCTTTCACCCCTTACCCGCACCTGCCAAGGGCAGGCCGCTGGCGGGACTACTCTCTGTTGCGGTTGTAGTCGCCATGCCGTTACCAGCATGACGCCCTCACTTGCTGTTTCGTGAGGCAACCTTACCTCCAGAGGGAGGTGGGGAGTCGGGAAGTTCCTCTACCGGCCCGAAATGACCGGCAGCGGCGGCGCTCCATTTATTCTCGGATGTCCGGATCATGTCAAAGTGCTTCAGCGTTGGAAATTATAGCATCCGCCTTGTGAATTGTCAAGATGCGGTGGAAATCAATTGCCCTGTATTCAAAGACGATGGATGCTTCGCTTCCGTTCCGCCTGTGTGGTTTCGAAATGGCCTTTCTGGGTGTGTCCCAATTTTTTGGCAAGACCTCCGGGAGGTGGCGCTAAACACTTTATTTTGCCCCAAACTCTGTCGCCACCTCCCGGAGGTCGCCCACGTCGCCAATTATCTGGGACGCACCCGGCCTTTCTGCGCCGCTTGACACCTTCACGAGAATCTGCTATCCTTGCATTCACAAACTCCATAGCCACAAAAGGCCGTGAACCGGAAGAGTACTCGCCAAAGCGGGATCCAGAGAGGCGGCGGTTGCTGGAAAGTCGCTATCAGCGCAGGCGAGGAATGGACCGGGGAGCCGGTCACCGAACGCCCGTCGGGCCAGTAGGCTGACCCGGAGACGCCACCGTTATCAGGGCGCTGGGTATCGCTCATCGAGCCGTACCCGCAGAGTGAGACTGGCAGGCAACGAGCCCATCGTCCTCACGGTGGGCTTTTCCATGCCGTCGGTCTAACGAGGGTGGCACCGCGGATTCGCAATTCGTCCCTCATGCCCAATCAGCGGGCATGGGGGATTTTGTTTTTTGCGTAGGATGCTATTCGTCATCGAATTCGTCGAAGTCGCCATCAAGCGCTTCCTCCTCGAAATCGCCTTCTTCCAAAAATCGCTGAAACGCCTCGAAGAAATCGTCCATGAATTCGACCTCCTCTTCCCCCAGTTCGCTCATGCTGAAATCCATGAGAGCTTCGGTCGTCGCCGCCTGAACAATCTCATAGATGAGCATCTCGAACTCATCCACGGTCAGATCCGTAATCAGTCTATCATCCGGGACAGCCACTTCCTCCTCATTCATCTCCTCCGGCCCGCTCAGCGCCAGATACAACCCCTGAAGTTCGACTTCATTGAGATTATCCAATAGTTCGATGATTCTCTCTTTATAGGATGTCGATTCTGACATAATGTCCTCGCAGTGAGCGTAGAAGCAAAATGAGCTGGTATCAGACTCAGATACATCTTAAATGGCCCGTTCCCTTCTGTCAACACCCTTCCCCACACACCTTCCCGCCATGTACTCACCATCTTTAGAAACCGTCCGTCAACTCGCCCCCCAGGGCAACCTCATTCCTATTTATCGCGTCCTTCCGGCCGACCTGGAGACCCCCGTCTCCGTTTATCTCAAACTGCGTCAGCCCGGCAAAGCTTCCTTTTTGCTGGAATCGGTGGAAAAAGGGGAGCAACTGGGTCGCTACTCCTTTATCGGCGTAGACCCACCCATCACCCTGACCCTGCGCGGGAACCGGGTGGACGTGGGGGCCGCGGGCGGTGCGGTCCTGGAACAGGTGCAACGAGAGGACCCCTTGAATGCCCTCTCCGAACTCCTGCGCCAGCGCCAGCCCATCCCCCTGCCCGACCTGCCCGCGTTCACCGGCGGCGCGGTGGGCTACTGGGGCTACGACATCGTCCGCCACTTCGAACGCCTGCCCGCTACCGCGACCGACGACCTGGGCCTGCCTGACGCGGTCTTCCTCCTGGCCGACAATCTGATCATCTTCGATCATGTCAAACATCGCCTCATCGTCCTGGCCAACGCCCGCCTGGAGGGCGACGTCACCGCAGCCTACGCCGACGCGGTGGCCCGCATCGAGAAGATCGTCGCCCAACTGGCCCAGCCCCTGACCCCGCCCGAGCTGCCCGACGTCAGCAGCGAAGCAGGTTGGGCATCCAACAAAAGCCAGGATGCGTACGAGGCCATGGTGCGGCGGGCCAAGGAATATATCGTTGCCGGCGACATCTTCCAGGTGGTGCTCAGCCAGCGCCTGAGCAAACGCACCCAGGCCGACCCCTTCGCCATCTACCGGGCCCTGCGCATGACCAACCCCAGCCCCTACATGTTCTTCCTGGACCTGCCCGGCGATCTGCGGCTCATCGGCGCCAGCCCGGAGATGCACGTGCGCCTGGAACATGGCGTCGCCCAGGTGCATCCCATCGCCGGCACCCGCTGGCGGGGCGCCACGCCCGAAGAGGACGCCCGGCTGGCCGAAGAGCTGCTGGCCGACCCCAAGGAGCGGGCCGAGCACATCATGCTGGTGGACCTGGCCCGTAACGATTTGGGCCGGGTGTGTAAATACGGCACGGTGAAGGTCCCCACCCTCATGGCGGTGGAGCGCTTCAGCCACGTCATGCACATCGTCAGCGACGTGGTGGGGGAACTGAACGACGGCCTGGACGCGTTCGATCTGCTGCGGGCCACCTTCCCCGCGGGCACGGTCAGCGGCGCGCCCAAGGTGCGGGCCATGGAGATCATCGAGGAGCTGGAGGGCGTGCGCCGCGGGCCCTACGCGGGCGCGGTGGGCTATATCGGCTACGACGGCAACATGGATACCTGCATCGCCATCCGCACCATCGTCATGCAGGGCGACATGTGCCACGTGCAGGCGGGCGCGGGCATTGTGGCCGACAGCGACCCCACCTACGAATACAACGAGACCCATAACAAAGCCCGGGCCCTGGCCGTCGCGGTCGAACGGGCGGAGAAGGGCTTGCTATGAAAATAGCATGTTTGCGGTTTCGAAAAAGATCGTCAGGCCAACATGGGCCGAGTCGGCAACGGGCGTGATACGTAATCCGTAATCCGTGAGGTCGTTACGCAATACGCATTACGCATCACGTGACTGGCTTCCCGCGCGGCCTTGGCCGCGAGGCATTTTCATCGGTATCGGCGCGGGCGAGCCAGCCGTTGGACTATTATGAAAAAGACTACGCCAATCAACACGGATAATGTGTGACACGGATAAAAAGAAGAAAAAAATCCGTGCCCCCCATCCCTGTTTCACCAAACAAAATCAGCACACAGGAGATAAATGATGACAACGCAAAAACGCATCCTTACCGGCGACCGGCCCACGGGCCGATTGCATCTGGGCCACTATGTGGGCTCTATCAAGGCCCGCGTGGCCCTGCAACACGACTACGAAACCTTTATCCTCATCGCCGATCTGCATATGCTCACGACCAAAAACACGAAAGAGGACATCGCGCAGATCGACGAAAACGCCCGGCAAATGGTCATTGACCAACTTGCCTGCGGCATTGACCCCAACCTGGTCACTTTCTACCTTCAATCCGCAGTGCACGAGACCTACGAACTCAATACGCTGTTCCAGAACCTGGTCACCGTGCCCCGGCTGGAACGCCTGCCCAGCCTCAAGGACATGGCCCGGGCCGCACACAAAGAGGAAATGCCTTACGGTCTCCTGGGCTATCCTGTGCTTCAGGCTGCCGACATCCTCCTCCCCCGCGCCCATCTCGTGCCCGTGGGCAAGGACAACCTGGCCCACGTGGAGATCACCCGGGAGATCGCCCGCCGCTTCAACCGCATGTACGGTGAGGTCTTCCCCATTCCCGAAGCCCTGGTGCCCGAAACCGGCACCCTGGTGGGCATCGATGGTCAGGCCAAGATGAGCAAGAGCCTGGGCAACGCCATCATGCTCAGCGACGACGCCAAAACCGTGCGCAAAAAAGTCTTCCACATGTACACCGATCCCAACCGCATCCACGCCCACATCCCTGGCCGGGTGGAGGGCAACCCCGTCTTCATCTATCACGATGTCTTCAATCCCAACAAAGAGGAGGTGGAGGACTTGAAGGCCCGATACCGCGCGGGCAAGGTGGGCGACGTGGAGGTGAAAGAGAAGCTGGCCATCGCCCTGAACAACTTCCTGGACCCCATCCGGGAGCGTCGCGCGGCCATCGAGGCCGATGCGGGCTATGTGGATGAGGTCATCTATCAGGGCACCCTGCGCACCCGCGAAGAAGCCCGCCAGACCATCATCGCCGTGAAAAAGGCCATGGGCCTGACGGGCGTGTGGAACCGCATCAGCCGCCGGGCCGAACGCCGCCGCAAACGTCTGGCCAAGCAACAGGCTGCTCAATGAAACACGGATAAGAAGAAACACGGATGGAAAGAAAATGGCTTTGTTGTACAAAGAAGAAACGTATCGTCTTCGTCAGATCATCTTTCATGTTCGGAATGAGTTGGGGCCCGGCTGGCTGGAGCAGATCTATCATCAAGCCTTGTTTCGGGCCTTGAAAGACGAAAGTGTACCTGTGCTTTCCAAACCACGTCGCATGCTTCGCCATCGACAGACTGACATCCATCTGTTCGAACCAGATCTCATCGTCTGGGACAGAATTATCCTCGAACTCAAGGTGTTGTCCGATGGTCGTGGCTTTGCCGGTGAACATTTCGCTCAAATCATCCATTACCTCAAGTTCTTCCAAAAACGATTGGGTTTGTTGATTGATTTCGCTCCCGACAAAGTCCGCATCAAACGCGTCATCTGGCAACCGCGATCTTTATCCATCAATGACAAGCACTTTGACCTGCCTGATCATTTACCCGCCACAATCAAATCCACGGCCCAAGTCATACGTCTGGCTGCCGAATCCATTGGTCAACAATTCGGTTTAGGATATTCCGACGTTATCTATCGCGACTTGATGAAAATCGAATTGCAGTATCAAGAATTACCTCTTCGGAGCCATATCGAGGTTCCAGCCATCTGGAAGAACACGATCATCGCCTATCAGAGAACGTCGTTCTTCATCGTGGACGGGCAAGTCCTGCTTCACACAGTCGCACTGCCCCATAGCCCTTCTTCCTTGGAACTGGCAAAATTCCGTCGGGCATTGAAAAACCTGGGCCTTTCTTTCGGTGTTCTGGTCAATTTCAGCTATCGGCAACTTCAATTCTTCACCATATCATAATTCTCATCCGTGTTTCTTCCTATCCGTGTAACTTCCATGAGGTTTTTGAAATATGATTGCTGTCATCGATAACTACGATTCGTTTACCTACAACCTGGTGCAATATCTGGGCGAGTTGGGCGCGGAGGTGCGGGTGTGGCGCAATGATGCCATCACGCCCGCGGAGCTGCAAGCCCTCAACCCCAGCCACATTGTCATCTCCCCCGGCCCGGGCGCGCCCGAGGACGCGGGCGTCTCCAACGAGGTCATACGCGCCTTCCATGGCGAGATTCCCATCCTGGGCGTCTGTCTCGGGCATCAGTGCATGGGCTATGTGTTCGAAGGGAAAGTCGGGCCCGCGCCTCGGCTCATGCACGGCAAGGTCAGCCCCGTCTATCACACGGGCGACGACCTCTTTGCCGACATCCCCACGCCCTTCCAGGCCACCCGCTACCACTCCCTCATCGTCTACGAACCCCTGCCGCCCGACTTCATTCTCACCGCGTTCACCGCAGAGGGCGAAGTCATGGCCATGCGGCACAAAAATGCGCCCACCTTCGGCGTCCAATTCCATCCCGAAAGCATCCTCACCCAAGGGGGCAAAACCCTCATCCGCAACTTTCTGCGATTCTAAACTGAAAGCAAATTGAAACCAAGGCTTTTGGTTTGCATTGGATCATCCATGAAAGGCGATTCTCTGGCCGCGCTGCCGCCCGCAGGTGAACCTGCGGGCTAAAAACGACGCCCCATGAATGGGGCTACGGTGCATGTCGCGCGCCGCAGGAAGCCGGGTTCACCCGGCGTCGTTTCGTAGCCCGGCGCTTCAGCTCCGGGTGGCCGAGGCCGAAAACACCTGATTTCAAAATGCGTTTAGTTTAATATCCGTGTCTCTCTTCCATCCGTGTTTCCGGAGAAAAACCCATGAACATACGCGAAGCCATCGCCCATATCATTCAACGCCATTCCCTGACTGAAGACGAAGCCTATGCGGTCATGAATCAGATCATGGCCGGGGAGGCCACGCCCGCGCAGATCGGCGGCTATCTCGTGGCCCTGAGCATGAAGGGCGAGACCGTGGAGGAGATCGCGGGCAGCGCCCGAGCCATGCGGGAACATGCCGTGGTCGTCCACCATCATGTGGATGGCCAACTGGTGGATACCTGCGGTACGGGGGGCGACCACAGCGGCACCTTCAACATTTCCACCGCGGTGGCCTTCGTCGTGGCGGGCGCGGGCGCGCCCGTGGCCAAACACGGCAACCGCTCCATCACATCGAAATCGGGCAGCGCGGACGTGCTCAAGGCCCTGGGCGTCAATCTGGACCTCACGCCCGAGCAGGTGGGGCGCTGCATCGACGAGGTGGGCATTGGTTTCCTCTACGCCATTCATCATCATCCCGCCATGAAACACGCCATCGGCCCGCGGCGGGAGCTGGGCGTGCGCACCATCTTCAACATCCTGGGCCCCCTCACCAACCCCGCCCACGCCACCCATCAGATCATGGGCGTCTTCTCGCCCGACCTCACCGAGCCCATCGCGCATGTACTGGCCCGGCTGGGCGTGCGCGCGGCCTGCGTCGTCCACGGCGCCGACGGCCTGGATGAGTTCAGCACCACGGGCGTGAATCAGGTCAGCCGCCTGCGCATGGGCGAAGTGACCACGTGCGAATTCGATCCCCTCGACCTGGGCATCCCACGCGCCCATCTGCGCGATCTACTGGGCGGCTCGCCCGAGGAGAACGCGGCCATCCTGCGAGCTATCTTGTCGGGCGAAGAGAAAGGCCCCAAGCGGGACATTGTCGAGCTCAACGCGGCCGCAGCGTTGTGTCTGGAGGATGGCGATTGGGAACAGGGTTTGGCACGGGCCCGGGAAAGCATCGACTCGGGCGCGGCCCTGGCCAAGCTGGACGCGCTCGTCGCCTTCTCCCAATCCTTCGCCCAACCGTAAGCCCATTCTCCAGGCCGCGGCGCTACCGGCCAAGCACGCGAAGGAAACCTTCGATCATGTAATACGCCATGCCGATGAAGGCCAGTAAGATGATGATTCCCAGGATCATGATCAGGCGATCGCCCCAGGAATGGCGTACGCAAGGGACATTCTCCTGGATGATGGGCGGGATGACGTCGGATGCGGGGCTCAATGGCAGACCCTGGGTCTGCCACCACGCGGCCTCGTTCTCGTCCAGCCAGAGAAAAACCAACCCTTCGTGGGCAATGGTCCAAAGCCTGGGCGCATCGTCCTCGCCATAGAAGAGGGGATCCATGATGGCCGGAGGAAGCTCGCCCCAGTCGGCGAGGGCGGGGCGGGCTTTCAGAAAATTGCGCAGGGCTTCATCGAGCTGAAACCGGAGGACGCGAACGGCCCGCATCTGACGATCGCCCCAATAATGGCAGGTGGTAAACGCGGTTACGAGGCGATCTTCAAAGGGCCGGAGAGGTTTGGGTATGGGCCCGTGCAGGTCGAAGATCATGAAGGCGACCTGATCCGTGTGGCCCACAGCCCAATCCAGCAGGCGCTGCCACTGTTCGGGCGTGGGGTTTTCGATGACGTGGTATTGGCGAGTCATGTCGCTGATGGTAGCACAAAGTCGTCAGGGCGACAACGATGAATCCGTAAGGGTTTTTCAGCTGAGAGGCAGGGAGACTGGCTGGCCCAGAGCGGCGGAGCGATAGGCGGCCAATGCGACCTCCATGGCCTTGAAGCCGTCATAACCGGTGACCCGCGGCTGGCGGTGTTCACGTATGGCACTGGCGAATTCCTGTACCATGGCCCTGTCGGGGTCGGAGAGCCAGGGGATCCAGGCGGGGAGGTCGGTGTTGCTGTACGCCTCGATGTTCTGGCTGAATGCGTCCACATGGACGACGCCCTTCTGCCCGATGAGCTGGAGGGCCAGTCCGCCCCAGGTAGGGTAGTTCATGGGGCGGCTCCAACTGCAATCGATGCTGGCGAAAGTCCCGTTGGCGAAGGTGAGGAGGATCAGGCCGCCCGTCTCCACCTCCACCTCGTCCCGGTGCATGATGCGGTTGGTCTGAGCGTAAACCTCGACCACCTCATCTTGCAAATACCAGCGCAGCACATCGGCCAGATGCACCGTGTGATCGAAGACCGAGCCGCCGCCCGCCAGTTCCCTGTCCACGAACCAATCCCGATAGCGCTTGGGCATCTGTCCCTGATTGACGCTGTTCACGGCCAACACGCGGCCCAGGCCCTCTTGATCCAGCAGGGTTTTGATCTCCAGGAGGGGGGCGGAAAAGCGCATGGGGAACGCGGTCATGAGGATGACGCCCGCGTCCTCACAGGCCCGCAGCATGGCCCGGCCATCTTCGAGGGTGGTGGCCAGGGGTTTTTCGCACATGACATGCACCCCCGCGGCCGCGGCTTGCTCCACCAGGGGGCGATGCCGCGCGTTTTCGGAACAGACGATGACGCCGTCGGGCTGCTGGGCCAGCAGGGCGTCGTAGCTCTCGAAGAAGGGAACGTCATAACGCTGGGCGAAGCGCTGGCCCCGCTCCAGGTCATCATCCGCAATGCCGATGAAGTCGATGTCAGGCAGGGCCTTGAGCTGATGGGCGTAGGATTCCGCGTGGAGATGAGCGAAGCTCATGATGCCGATGCGGAGGGGGGAGGGTTGTGGTCGGTCTTGCATGATAGGATGATCTCCGGGGAGAGTTGGGAGACGGGGGGAGTGGTTATAGACGGCGGCGGGTGCTGAGGATGAGCAACACTGGCCGAGTAAACTCGGGCTCTTTAGGCGCTTCGCGCCTCAAGGTCGCCCTGCGGCGACCTCACAACGGGGTTCAAATAGGCGGTGAAGGCCGCCTTTGAGGCCACAGGCCTAAAGGGTCCGACTTCAGTCGGTGAGCGAAAAACGGGAACTAATTTTTAGACGATTACTTACTTCTGACTTCTATCTTCCGATTTCCACTGCCACGCCACTTTCCGCAGACGCCATCGCAGCCAGCGCGATCTCCAGCGCGGCCAACGCGTCTTCCGCGGTGACAGGAAGAGGCGCGCCCGTGGTCAGGTGGTGGTAGAAGGCTTTGATCTGGGTGACGTAGGGGCTTTCCAGCAGAGGGCTGGCGGGCACGGGCACTTCGCCCGCGGTGTCATCATCCCCTTTGTGCCAGTACGCGGCGATGGGCGCGCTGGCGTCCGAGTTGTGCACCAGCAGCCCGCCCGAGCCCGCGATCTCGAACTGGGTGCGGAAGGTGGGCGGAGGATAAGCCCAGGAGCCCTCGATGTGGGAGATGGCGCCGTTGGCGTGGGTGAGGATGGCCAGGGCGTGGTCTCCGGGGGAGATGCGGGGATCGCCGATGTGTTTGCAGAAAACGCGGGTGACGTCGCCCGCCACCCAGCGGGCATAATCGAAATCATGGATCATCAGGTCCAGGATCATGCCGCCCGAGCGTTCGAAGTCGAGGAACCAGTTGTCCTCGGCCTTGCGGGGGCGGAACACGTCCCGTTGCAGGCGTATCACGGCCACCTGGCCCACCTGCCCCGCGTCCACCGCCTGTTTGGCCCGCACATATTCGGGGAAGAAGCGTACCACGTGGGCTACGAGCAGCTTCACGCCCGCGGCCCGGCAGGCGTCGATCATGGCCCGGCCCTGTTCCACTGTCCGGGCCAGGGGCTTTTCGCAGATGACGTCCACCCCCGCGGCCGCGGCCTGCAGGGTCATCTCGTGGTGCAGATGGGTGGGGGTGCAGATGTCCACCACGTCGATGTGGGGGAGCATGGCGGCCAGGTCGGGATAGGCCTGGGCGCCGTATTTCTCGGCCATGGCCTGGGCGTGTTCGAATTTCTCGGCCACAAAGCCGACGATTTGGGCGGGCGTGTGGGTCCAGGCTTCGGCGTGGGTTCCGCCCATGGCCCCCACGCCCACGATGCCAACTTTCATAAGGATCTCCTATCTGTCTGATTCTGACTTTGAATGAGGCGGAAACAGAGGTGAATCGTACCACAGAGCAATCTCCTCGTCGCTCAGGGGCTCTGCCAGCGCCTTCGCCAGGGATGCAAGTTCAGATTCACTGAATTCACCTTTCAATAATCCCAAAGGTCGGATGTCTTTTCGTTCAGGAAATGATGAATCGTCGGGTAGTTTTTCATGTCTTATATTCATCGTTCGATTCCTCCTCGATTCAACAGGCCCGCTTTTTGTCAGTCCTCTGCTTCCGCTGAGTGCGTTGCATCCAGCGTGGTTATTTTCAACCAGGGGGGCGGCTGCCAATCGTGTAAAAGTGATTCTAAACTGAACGCATTTTGAAATCAGGCATTTTTCGGCCTCGGCCACCCGGAGCTGAAGCTCCGGGCTACGAAACGACGCCGGGTGAACCCGGCTTTCCCCGGTCCGCGACATGCGCCGGAGCCCCATTCATGGGGCGTCGTTTTTTAGCCCGCAGGTGAACCTGCGGGCGGCTGTGCGGCCAGAGAATCGCCTTTCATTCATGATCCAATGCAAGCCAAAAGCCTTGGTTCAATTTGCTTTCAGTTTAGCTCCAGATGCACAGCTTCTGGGATGAAAATATGTCCGGTCCATCGCAAGGCGTCTAGCAGGCCAGCTTCGTATAGATGCAAGATCGGGCCTGTGTTGGACACGATGTTCTGGTTCATCGGGATGCTTGCTTCTTCTGCTCCAGCCCCCAGGCAATATCTTCCATGGGGCTATTTCACCGCGCCCGCGGTGAGGCCGCGGATGATCTGGCGGGAGAAGAGGATGTAGATGATGAGGATGGGCACCATGGCCAGGGTCAGGGAGGAGAGCACCGCGTTCCAGTCGCTGACGAACTGGCCCAGGAACTGCTGTGCGCCCAACGTCACCGTCTTGGTCTTTTCGCCCGGAGCCAGGATCAAGGGGAACCACAGGTCGTTCCAAATGGGAATCATGGTGAACACGGCCACCGTGGCGATGGCGGGCCGCACCAGGGGTAGGATCAGCCAGAAGATGCGATACTCGCTGGCTCCGTCCAGTCGGGCCGCCTCCTTCAACTCGCGGGGCACCTGCTTCATGAAGGCCGTCAGGATGAAGATGGTCAGGGGCAGCCCCATGGCGGTGTAAACCAGGATCAGCGCCCACAGGGTGTTGACCAGATTCATTTTGACAATGAGGCGCAGGATGCTGACCGTGCCCAGGCGGATGGGAATCATGATGCCCAAGGCCAGGTAAAGCCCCAAAAAAGCATTGCCTTTGAACCCGTATTCCGAAAGCGCCCACGCGGCCATGGCCCCGAACAGGAGGATGAGAAACATGGAGCCCAGGGTAACGATGAGACTGTTGGCAAAATAGAGCCCAAAATGAGAGCGTTCGATGACTTTTTCGTAGCCGATGAGGCTGAAGGTATCGGGCGTGGGCGGCATCATGGGCTGCCTGAAGATGGCCTTGCGTGCCTTGAATGAATTCATAATGATGAGAACGATAGGGAATAGGGCCACCACAGTGGCGATGAGCAAGACCACATAGAGACTGATTTTCGAAATCCACTGACGTAATCGCGAATGGGATGAAACCATGATGCATCTCCCTTACTTAGTGAGCGTCCAGAAATAACTTCCTTTTTTGCCGCAACACTTGCCGAGTAAACTCGTGCCTATGGAGGCGCTTCGCGCCAATGGTCGCCCTTCGGCGACCCCTTTTGTCGCCGTTTTGGACGGCGGAGGCCGTCATCTGATTCCCTTCCGCTGTTCTCCCCCGCTTGCGGGGGAGATGAAGAGGGGGTCTGGCCGTAGGCCTTAAGTGTTCGACTTCAGTCGATGAGCACAAAAACGGAAACACATTTTTAGACGGTTACTTACAGTTCGTAAGTGTCAATCTTGCGTTGGAAGCCGAACATATAAATCAACACGCCGGTTAGGATGATGAAGAACATGACGGTGGCCACCGTGGCGCCCATGGCCGGATTGCCCAATTGCAATTGCTGGCCGAAAAAGGTGCGATAGAAGAAGGTGCCCATGATGTCGG
>JALXCB010000085.1 GCA_026991225.1 Anaerolineae bacterium
AAATAAGTCAAATGAACTTTTGCTACATCATATCAAATCCGGTCTGAAAGGTCTGTTTTGATGAATAGAATTGCCTCCTGTTTGCGTTATCGAATAGAATCCTGCTCTGTTTGCGCAAAAACAAGGTCAGAGAAACGGATTGCTGAACACTGAATACCGCCTGTGGACACCCTCCAGGGCGTCATCGAGCGCCTCACCTTTCACAATCCCGAAAATGGCTACACCGTGGCCAAGGTGGCCACTCGCCGCGGCCTGGTGACCGTGGTGGGCAATATGGCCGGGGTGCATGTGGGCGCGTCCATGGAGATGCGGGGCGAATGGACGAATCACCCCAAGTTCGGGCGGCAGTTCAAGGTGCAGGATTATCGCACGGTGCTGCCAGCCACGGCCGCGGGCGTGGAAAAGTACCTGGGCTCGGGGCTGATCAAGGGCGTCGGGCCCGTGACCGCAAAGCGTATCGTGCGGCATTTCGGCGCGGACGCGCTGCGCATCATCGACGAGGAGCCCGAGCGGTTGAAGGAGGTGCTGGGGGTGGGCAAAAAGCGCGTGGAAATGATCAAGAAGGCGTGGGAGGAGCAGCGGCAGATCAAGGAGGTGATGATCTTTCTGCAAAGCCACGGGGTGAGCACGGGCCTGGCCGTGAAGATCTACAAGCGATATGGCGACGCGGCCATCGGCGTGCTGCAAACCAATCCCTATCAGCTTCAGCGGGATATCTACGGCATCGGCTTCAAGACCGCAGACAAAATCGCCCGCGCCCTGGGCATTCCCCACGACAGCCCGGAGCGGGTGGCCGCGGGGGTGCAGTATGTCCTCAGCCAGGAAACGGACGAGGGCAACGTCTTCACTCCGCGCGAGGAGTTGGTGACCAGGGCGGCTGAGTTGCTGGAGGTCCCGCCCGAGCTGGTGGAGGAGGCCATTGACCGCCTGCGGAGCGAGGATCAGGTCAAGGTGGAGTCGTTGACCTATGAAGTGAAGCCGCAATCGGGCCAGTTGAAGGAATCCCAGGCCGTCTATCTCACCCCCATGTATTACAGCGAGGTGGGCGTGGCCGCGGGCCTGCGCCGCCTCAATGACGCCCGTCTGGCCACGGGAACCACGCGACTGCCCGCGTTCCAGACCTTCGATTGGGACCAGGCGTTTCGCTATCTCCGCCAGCAGTTGGGCGTGGACCTGGCCCCGGCCCAGCGCCGGGCCGTGCAGACCGCGCTCACCCAGCCGGTGACGGTGCTGACGGGCGGCCCGGGCACGGGCAAGACCACCACCCTGCGGGCTGTCATCCGCCTGCTGCGGGCCGCGGGCGCCCGTTTCGCCCTGGCCGCGCCCACGGGCCGCGCGGCCAAGCGCATGAGCGAGGTCACGGGCGCGGAGGCCAAGACCATCCACCGCCTGCTGGAGGTGTCGCCGGGCGAGGGGTTCAGCTTCAAGCGCAACGCGGAGAATCCGCTGGATGTGGACATGCTCATCGTGGATGAGGCCTCCATGCTGGACGTGGTGCTCACCAACCATCTGCTCAAGGCCGTGCCGCCGGGCGCGCATCTGCTGCTGGTGGGGGATATCGATCAACTCCCCTCGGTGGGCGCGGGGAATGTGTTGCGGGATATCATCGATTCGGGCGAGGTGGCCGTGGTGCGGCTGGAGACCATCTTCCGCCAGGCCGCGGGCAGCTACATCATCACCAACGCCCATCGCATCAACAAGGGCCAAATGCCCCTCTTCCCCAAAGACGCCACCGACTTCTTCCTCTTCCCCATCGAGGACGTGGACCGGGCCGCAGACATGGTGGTGGACCTGGTGGCCCGCCGCATCCCCAACCGCTTCCGCATCCCCAGCGACGAGATCCAGGTGCTGACGCCCATGCACCGCGGCCCGTTGGGCGTGGCCGCGCTGAATCAGCGCCTGCAAGAGATCCTCAATCCCGCCCATCCCCGCAAGCCCCAGCGGGCTCAGGGCGGCCGCGTCTTCCGCGTGGGCGACCGGGTGATGCAGGTCCGCAACAACTACGACCTGGACGTGTTCAACGGCGACATCGGCGTGGTCACGGCCATCGACCTGGAGATGCAGACCCTGACCGTGGATTTCGACGGTCGGGCCGCGACCTACGACTGGGCCAGTCTGGATGAGCTGACCCACGCCTGGGCCATCTCCGTGCACAAAAGCCAGGGCTCCGAGTTCCGGGCCGTGGTCATGCCCGTGCACACCACCCATTATGTCATGCTCCAGCGCAACCTGCTCTACACGGGCGTGACCCGGGCGCGGGAGCTGGTGGTGCTGGTGGGGACGAAGCGGGCCATCGGCATCGCCGTGCGCAACGACAAAGTGGCCGAACGCCACACCGCCCTGGCGGAACGGCTCGTGAGCGGATAGCTCTTTCACGCAAAGTCGCCAAGACGCCAAAGGAAAAAGGATTCGCAAAGGAAATTGTTCAGAAAGCTCCTTTTTCCGTTTCTGTCATGAGCAAGAAGCGCGCGACGTGAATCATGAGGACTTTACGCATCACGCATTACGGTTCACGCCCTCGGCTGATGCGCCAACCTGCGCCAAACGCCCTCAACTTTATCCACTCTTCCAAATTCCCATCCCCATGCCCCAACCCACCGCCACCCTCGAAGACCTGGCCCGCATCACGGCCCAGACGCCCGGCTGCCCCATTTGCCGCTATGGCCGGCAGGCGGGGCGCGCCTTTCTGGAAGGGCTGCTCTACGAGAGCGTCAACGACTTCGGCCTGCGCCAGCAGCTTGTGCAGAGCCTGGGCTTTTGCGCCTACCACAGCCGGGAGATGCTGCGTTTTCCGGGCGCGCGGCTGGGCGCGGCCATCCTGGAACAGGCCATGCTCAAGGAGGCCCTGCGCCGCATCCAGGCCCAAACGCCCGCCCGCCGCTCCCTGCTGCGAGGCAGACGGGCCAGCGCCGCGACCGCCTCGAACCATGACGACTGCCCCGTCTGCCGCCATGAGCGGGAGGCCGAGCAGCGGGCCGTGGAGGAGCTGCTGGCGCATTGGAGTGGGGCCTGGGCGGAGGCGTTAGAAAACGCGGGGGGATTGTGCTACAATCACCTGCATCAGGCCATTCAACTCAGCCCCAACAAGGCCGCGGCCTCCCAGCTCAAAGCCCTCCACCAGCGTCTGTGGCAGGCCCTCATCGATCACCTCGACGAGTTCATCCGCAAGCACGACTATCGCTTTCGGGACGAAGCCATCAGCGACGCCGAGGCGGAAGCCATCCGCCGGGCGATCCACGTGCTGACCAGCGTCGATACGATAGAACGCAGATGAACGCCTGATGCTTCGCATCGCGGATTTCCGCAGATGATTTTCAGGGATTTTTCTTTTTCATCTGCGTTTATCCGTTTCAATCTGCGTCATCTGCGTTCCCTGATCTTATTTTCAAAGCGATCAATCATGCCCAAACAGCCCAAGTATATCGACGCCGAATACAACATTGTGCCCCAAAAGGACAGCGAAGCCAACGAAACCTACGAATCTGTGATGCGGCTGCTGGTGGGGAGCCTGCTGTTCGGCAGCGAGGAGCTTCTGAAGCGCACCCGGGCGTGGGAGCAGGAGAATCCGCCGCCCGATGGCGCCGCTGCTTCCGATGCGGAGGAGTCGGACCTGGTGTTATTGCGGCATCTTATTGTCGGGGCTGTCTTCCTGGGCCCGGAGCTCATCAGTCACCCCCTCATCGCCCTGGCCGAGACCGCAGATCGGGCGGTGGGCCTGGCCGGGAGTTTGATCAGCCCCTTCATGCGCCTGCCCCTGTTCAAACCCGCGCGGGGGTTGTGGGAAGGGTATCAGGATCGGTTGGCCGCGATGGTGGACGAATTCATCGAAAAAGGCCGGAAGGAGGAGCCATACAGCAAGGTGATGGCCAGGGATCTGCTGCCCGAGATCGCCAGCGACACGGCCATGGCCGCCAGTGAGCATGTGGATGGCATTCAGGCGCTGGTGCGAGACCAGGTGAGCAAATATCTGGCTTATGTGGAAGAGCATCCCGAGGAGATGGAGGCCCTGGTGCAGACCATCGGCGATCGCTATCTGGAATACCTGAAGGAGGAGAATCCGGAGGCGCTGCAGGCGATTATCCAGGGCCAGAGCTTGAGTCTGGCGGGAGAGGTCACGGACGAGTTGCGTTCGCGTACGGTTACGGCCGATTCGGTGGTGGAAATGTTCGTGCGCTCCCTGCTGCGGCGCCCCGCGCGCCAGGAGCTGCCCCTGCCTCCGCCCGAGGTGCTGGAGCAGGCCCGCCTGTCCACGAAAGAAGTCATCCGCCGCCGTAATGTGGAGAGGAAACATGAACAGCCCGAATGAGAATGACGCCTTTGAATTGCGCGGGCAATATGCCGGCTTTGTCAGCCGCACCACCGCCTTTCTCATCGACCGCGGCATCATCTGGTCCATCATCGCCATCATCATGGCGGTGTCCACCTATCTGTTCAATGTCGTCGGTCTCCCCATCCAGACCTGCACCTACAGCCCCACCTTTGGGGGCGTCGTCTGCGTCGTCGTGCAGATCTCTCTGGCGCTTTTCGCACTCAGTTTCGCGCCCCTTTACAACATCATTTTCTGGACCCTGGCCGCACAGACGCCGGGCAAATATCTGCTGGGCCTGCGCATCTATCGCATGAATGGGGAGCGCCTGACGCTCAAGCGCGCCACTCGCCGCTATCTCGGCTATCTGCTCTCCTTCGCCGCTTTTGGCCTGGGATTTTTCTGGATCACCATCGACAACCGTCGACAGGGCTTCCACGACAAATTCGCGGACACCTGCGTCGTCTATTCCTGGGACGCGTTCCAGAACCAGCGTCTCATCGACCGTCTCAGCGTGAAGCTCTATCGCAGTCGATTCTTTCAGAATCCCGAAGCCTTTTACGCCAAAGGCATGACCGCCGAGGACGCGGGCGAGAGGAACGCCCACGTTTCGTAGCGCGTTCCGACGCCCGTCCTCCCACACATCATCCCACCACACCACGGAGACATCGCCATGCACATCATCGCCATCTATCCCGGAACCTTCGACCCCGTGCACTACGGCCACATCGACATCGCCGAGCGGGCCTCGCAACTGTGGGACGAGGTCATCGTGGCTGTTTACGACCGCCCGAGCAAGAACTTACTCTTCAGCACCGAGGAGCGCGTGGCCCTTTTCGCCGAGGCGGTGCGGGATTTGCCCAACGTCCGGGTGACGTCCTACCAGGGCCTGACGGTGGATTTCGCCCGAGAGGTGGGGGCGAAGGTGATGGTGCGGGGCTTGCGGGCCATCACCGATTTCGAATACGAGTTCCAGATCGCGCTCACCAACAAACAGCTCGCGCCCGACGTGGAATTCGCGGCGCTGATGACCAGTCAGGAGCACACCTTCCTCTCGGCCAGCATCCTCAAGGAAGTGGCTCTGCTGGGCGGCGACATCAGCGCCATGTGCCCGCCCCACGTGGCCGAAGCCCTGCGCCGGGTGGCCGGGGCGCGCGGCTATCCGGGCAGCGCCAAGATCGAGCGGATTTAAACCGAAAGCAAATTGAAACCAAGGCTTTTGGTTTGCATTGGAACATCCATGAAAGGCGATTCTCTGGCCGCGCTGCCGCCCGCAGGTGAACCTGCGGGCTAAAAACGACGCCCCATGAATGGGGCTACGGCGCATGTCGCGCGCCGCAGGAAGCCGGGTTCACCCGGCGTCGTTTCGTAGCCCGGAGCTTCAGCTCCGGGTGACCGGGGCCGAAAAATGCCTGATTTCAAAATGCGTTCAGTTTAGCAAGGAGACCCTCATGTCCCGACGATTTCTGATCCTCGCCGCCCTCGCCGGCGCGCTTTCCGTGGCCCTGGGCGCGTTCGCAGCCCACGGTCTCAAACCCCGGCTGGACGCTCACCTGCTGGCCAATTGGGAGACGGGCGTCCGCTACCAG
>JALXCB010000086.1 GCA_026991225.1 Anaerolineae bacterium
GTATTGGTTGCTTTGGGGACTGGCTTTTGTCTGGATCGCCGTCGCTGTACACGCCTTTGCGAACTCCCATCCTTTCCCTTTACCTTGCCACGCTCCTCATCCCTCGACTTATGGGTAATCACCGCAATGTTTGGCACTTGACAATGGGGTTGGTGTGTGCTAAACTTTTTGTTCGCGTCAAACAGAAAAAAGTCCGCATCTTTTACCCGCATCTCCGCACGAATTCGCTTCCTGTTTTGATCTTCCACCGCCCTGGGTCCCCAGTCGGACCAAATACATTCGCATATCTCCCAGAGTCCGACCGCGTCGGTCGGCGACCGCGCTGACAAGGCCCGCCCCTGCAGGTGGGCTTTACGCGCGTCTGGGCGGGGATAGGAATAGGATTTGGATTAGCATTGGCGTGGAAGACCGCTCTGCACCGCGAATCCCCGCAATCCTCAATCCTCAAACCCTCAATCCTCCCCCCCACCGCTTTCCAACCCTTATTTCAAGTAAGGAGTTTCTTTCTCTATGCCCGCGACCCGTATGCCAAACCTGATGGTGCGCCGCAAGTCGTTTGCACGACTGAAGCCGGTGATGCCGCTTCCCCACCTCATCGAGGTGCAGCTCAAATCTTACAACTGGTTTCAGGAAGTGGGGTTGAGGGAGCTCTTTGATGAGATCTCCCCTATCATCTCCTATAACAAAAACCTGGAACTCCATTTCGAGGGCTATCGCTTTGGCGAACCCAAGTTCACCGTAGCCGAATGCCGCGATCGCGAGTCCACCTACAACATGCCCCTCTATGTGCAGGTGCGTCTGGTGAATCGCGAGACGGGCGAGGTGCAGGAGCAGGAGGTCTTCATGGGGGATTTCCCCAAGATGACCGAAAACGCCACCTTCATCTACAACGGCGCGGAGCGCGTCATCGTCAGCCAGCTCATTCGCTCGCCCGGCGCTTACTTCATGGCCGATGAAGACCGCCAGACCGGGCGACGTCTGTGCAACGCCAAGATCATCCCCTATCGCGGGGCCTGGCTCGAGTTCGAGACCAGCAAGAAGGACGTGATCTCGGTGAAGGTGGACCGCAAGCGCAAGCTGCCGGTCACCATCCTGTTACGCGCCCTGGGGTTCGGCACGGATGAGGAGCTGATGGCCCTGTTCGCCGAGGATGACACGAATCCCGACCATCCCTTCATCCTCAGCACCATCGAGAAGGAAGACCCCAACAAACGCACGCCCGACGAAGCCCTCATCGATTTCTATCGCCGCCTGCGCCCGGTGGACCCGCCCACTCTGGAGAACGCCAGGAACCATCTTCAGCGCCTTTTCTTCGACCCTCGCCGCTATGACCTGGGCAAAGTGGGCCGCTACAAGCTCAACCGGCGTCTGGGCGTAGATGTGGACCTGGATCACCGCCTCATCACCAAAGAAGATATCATCGAGGTCATCCGTCACATCATCCGCATCAACAACGGCGTGGAAGACCCGGACGACATCGATCATCTGGGCAACCGCCGGGTGAAGACCGTGGGCGAGCTGTTGCAGAACCAGTTGCGGGTGGGGCTGTTGCGCATGGAGCGCACTGTGCGCGAGCGCATGAGCACCCGCGACGCCGACCAGATCAGCCCCCTGTCCCTCATCAATATCCGGCCGGTGGTGGCTTCGGTGCGCGAATTCTTCGGCGGCTCCCAGCTCAGCCAGTTCATGGATCAGACGAATCCCCTGTCCGAGCTGACCAACAAACGCCGGCTCTCCGCGTTGGGCCCGGGCGGGCTGCGCCGCGAGCGCGCGGGCTTCGAGGTGCGCGACGTGCACCATTCTCACTATGGCCGCATCTGCCCCATCGAGACGCCTGAAGGCCCGAACATTGGCCTCATCGGCTCCCTGGCCACCCACGCCCGCATCAATGACTTTGGCTTCATCGAGACGCCCTATCGCAAGGTCATCCACGAGGTCCCCAATGACCCTGAAAAGAGCGTGGGCTATGTGCTGGATCGGGACGTGAAGCATCCTGAGACAGGCGAGCTTCTGGCCAAGAAGGGCGACCGCATCGACGAAGACCTGGCCATCAAGCTGGCTGAGTTCGCCGAAGCCATTCCCACCCTGGTTATCGAGCCCGTGGCCACCGAAGAGATCGTCTACCTCAGTGCGGATGAGGAGGACAACTACCATATCGCGCAGGCCTCCACCCCGCTGGATGAGGATGGCCGCTTCCTTCGCAAACGCGTCTCCGTGCGCCATAAGCAGGAATTCCTGCTGGAAGACCCGCGCAACGTCCAGTTCATGGATGTCTCCGCCCAGCAGATCGTTTCCGTTTCCGCCGCGCTCATCCCCTTCCTGGAGCATGACGATGCCAACCGCGCGCTCATGGGCTCCAACATGCAGCGCCAGGCCGTGCCCCTGATGGAGCCCAAATCCCCGGTGGTGGGCACCGGCATGGAATACCCCGCCGCGGTGGACTCGGGCCATGTGGTGCTGGCCCAGGCGCCGGGCAAGGTCACCAGCGTCACCGCGGATCGCGTCGTTGTCCAGGAGGATGACGGCAACGAGCGGGTGTATGAACTGCGCAAGTTCTCCCGATCCAACCAATCCACCTGCATCAACCAGCAGCCCATCGTGCGCAAGGGCGACGTGGTGGAGGCGGGCCAGGTCCTGGCCGACAGCTCCTCCACCGAGCTGGGCGAACTGGCCCTGGGCCGCAACGTGACCGTGGCCTTCATCGCCTGGGATGGCGGGAACTATGAGGACGCCATCCTCATCTCCGAGCGCCTGGTGCGGGAGGACGTTTACAGCTCCATCCATATCGAAAAGTACGAAGCCGAGGCTCGCGATACCAAGCTGGGCCCCGAAGAAATCACCCGCGACATCCCCAACGTGGGCGAAGAAGCGCTGCGCAACCTGGATGAGCATGGCATCATCCGCATCGGCGCCGAGGTCAAGCCCGGCGACATTTTGGTGGGCAAGATCTCGCCCAAGGGCGAGACCGAACTCACGCCCGAAGAGAAGTTGCTGCGAGCCATCTTCGGCGAAAAAGCCCGCGAGGTGCGCGACTCCTCCCTGCGCCTGCCTCATGGCGAGCGCGGCAAGGTCGTGGATATCAAGGTTTTCACCCGTGACGACAACCGCGATCTGCCCGCGGGGGTGGAGAGCATGGTACGTGTGAGCGTGGCCCAGCGTCGCAAGCTTACCGTGGGCGACAAGATGGCGGGTCGTCATGGCAACAAGGGCGTGGTCTCCCGCATTGTGGCCGAGGCCGACATGCCCTTCCTGCCCGATGGCACACCCGTGGACATCATCCTCAACCCGCTGGGCGTGCCCGCCCGCATGAACATCGGACAGGTGCTGGAAACCCACCTGGGCTGGGCCGCCGACCGCCTGGGCTTCAAGGTGATGACGCCTGTGTTCGACGGCGCCAGCGAGCGCCAGATCGAGGCGGAACTGGCCCGGGCCTGGCTCATCGACAAAGCCTGGAACGACGTCACCGAAGAGGCGTTGGCCTGGGCTCGGGAGCTGGGCGACGAGGCCGAATTCGAGGATGACGACGACATCCGCATGGCCTATATCGAAGAGGTCTATCTGGCCGAGGATGACGATGTGGATTTCGCACAGGTCTTCTATGACCAGATTTACGCCCGTCGTTCTGTGCTCCATCACTGGCTGCGCGAGCGGGGCTACGATCCCGAATTCCTCATGGTCTATGAGGACGACGACCGCAAGCTGGACGAAAAGGCCGCCGCAGACGAGGCCGTTATCGACGTCGCTCTGGCGGAGTGGATGCGTCACTATGGCGAGGAGCCGGGCGAACTGTCCGGTCCGGAACTGCAACAGGCCGCCGAAGACCTTTCCAAACGCATCGGCTGGCCCACGCCCATCACTGGCAAGATGAAGGTGTACGACGGACGCACGGGCGAGCCTTTCGAGCAGTACGTCACCGTGGGCACCATCTACATGCTCAAGCTCCACCACCTGGTGGAAGACAAGGTCCACGCCCGCTCCATCGGCCCCTACAGCCTGGTCACCCAACAGCCCTTGGGCGGCAAGGCCCAATTCGGCGGCCAGCGCTTCGGCGAGATGGAAGTGTGGGCGCTGGAAGCTTACGGCGTGGCCTACATGCTGCAGGAGATGCTCACCGTCAAATCGGATGACGTCACCGGCCGCGTGAAGACCTACGAGGCCATCGTCAAGGGCGAACCCATCCAGCCGCCCGGCGTGCCCGAATCCTTCAAGGTCCTGGTCAAGGAGCTGCAATCCCTGGCGCTGGACGTGGAGGTCTTCAACGAGAACGAAGAGAGCATCCAACTCGCCCGCGAGGACGCGACGGATCTGCCCAGCCTGGGCTTCAGTCTCAAACTCCCCGGCTCCATGACCGGTCGAGGCAGGCGATAAATCAGGCGCGATGCGTCTGTCCGACCATGGCGGGCGCATCCCTTCATGAATTCCGCAAGAGGTGCGTCGCACCTTTGATATAAGGAGGTCTTTACCTTGGAAGTCAACAACTTTGACGCTATCCGCATCAGCCTGGCTTCGCCCGAGAAGATCCTGGAATGGTCCCACGGCGAAGTTCTGAAACCGGAAACCATCAACTACCGCACCCTGCGCCCGGAGCGAGACGGCCTGTTCTGCGAGCGTATCTTTGGCCCCACCAAAGATTACGAGTGCTACTGCGGTAAATACAAGCGCATCCGCCACAAGGGCGTGGTGTGCGAAAAATGCGGCGTGGAGGTGGCTCCCGCGCGGGTGCGTCGTGAACGCATGGGCCACATTCAGCTCGTTTCGCCCGTGAGTCATATCTGGTACGTGAAAGGCGTGCCCAGTCGACTTGGGTTGCTGCTGGATATCTCCCCCCGCAACCTGGAGCGGGTGCTCTACTTCGCCCAGTACATCATCACCAAGGTGGATGAGGACAACCGTACCCGCACCCTGCAGCGGCTGGAGCGGGAGATGCAGGCCCGCTTCGCCCGGGTCGAGTCCGACGCCAGCGCCCAGCTCGAGGCCGTGGAAAACGCCCGGGATGAGGCCATCGCCGCCGTGGATGAGGAAGAGGCTGCGGCCATCGCCCGCGCCGAGGAGGACCTGGAGCAGAAGGCCGCGGAGGTCAGCGAAGTGGGCCGGGAGCTTCAGGCCTACATCCAGGAGAACCGGGGCAAGAAGCTGTCCAAGCCCATCATGCTGCCCTGGAGCGAGGAGCCTCTGATTCCCGCGGGCGTCGTGCTGGAATCCAGCCATCAGGAAGTCCTGAACGAGGCCCTGAAGGATCGCCTGACCGTGTTGCAGGAAGAACGCGATCGGGCGGTGGAGGCTGCGCGGGCCAACGCCAACGCCAAACGGGAGGAGCACCGCCGCGAGGCCGATGAGATGCTCGGTCGCCTCTATGAACATATCGACGCCCGCAAAGAGAAGATTCGCGTCCATATGGAAGCCCAGATGCAGGAGCTGAAGAGCCTGCGCGAGGGCGAACTCCTCACCGAAACGGAATTTCGGGATTACGAGGACCGCTGGGGCAATATCTTCAAGGCGGGCATGGGCGCGGAGGCCATCTACGAGCTGGTCAAGCGCGTGGACCTGGACAAACTGGCCGAGGAGCTGCGCACCGAGATCCGCACCACCCGTTCCAAGCAGCGCCAGCGCAAGGCCGCCAAGCGCCTGCGCGTGGTCGAGGCTTTCCGCAAGAGCGGCAACAAGCCCGAATGGATGATCCTCACCGTCCTGCCCGTGATCCCGCCCGACCTGCGCCCCATGGTGCAGCTCGACGGCGGCCGCTTCGCCACCAGCGATCTCAACGATCTCTATCGCCGCGTCATCAACCGCAACAACCGCCTCAAGCGTCTGCTGGACCTGGGCGCGCCCAGCGTCATCGTGCGCAACGAGAAGCGCATGTTGCAGGAGGCCGTGGACAGCCTCATTGACAACGGGCGCCGCGGGCACGCGGTCAGCCGCAGCGGCAAACGCAAGCTCAAATCCCTCAGCGACCTGCTCAAGGGCAAGCAGGGCCGCTTCCGCCGCAACCTGCTGGGCAAGCGCGTGGACTATTCGGGCCGCTCGGTCATCGTCGTGGGGCCCACCCTCAAGCTGCACCAATGCGGTCTGCCCAAGAAGATGGCGCTGGAGCTGTTCAAACCCTTCGTCATGCAGAAGCTGGTGGAGCACAACTACGCCCACAACATCAAGAGCGCCAAACGCATGGTGGACCGCATGGATCCGGCCGTGTGGGACGTGCTGGAAGAGGTCATCAAGACCCGACCCGTCCTCCTCAACCGCGCGCCCACCCTGCACCGCCTCTCCATCCAGGCGTTCGAGCCCATCCTCATCGAGGATAACGCCATCCAGCTCCACCCTCTGGCCTGCGCCGCGTTCAACGCGGACTTCGACGGCGACCAGATGGCGGTGCACGTGCCCCTGTCCGATAAGGCCGTGCAGGAGGCACGGGAGCTGATGCTTTCCACCAAGAACCTGCTCAAGCCCGCGTCGGGCGAGCCCATCGTCGGCCCCTCCAAGGACATGGTCATGGGCTGCTATTACCTGACCGTGGAGGACCAGGACGCGAAGGGCAAGGGCAAAGTCTTCGGCGATTACGAAGAAGTGCTCATGGCCTACGAATTGGGCCATGTGGACCTGCGCGCGCCCATCAAATTCTACTATCGGAGCTGGTTGGATAACGTCACCATCGAGGACCTGGACCTGCCCGACCGGGTGACGCAAGCCCTGCTGGATGCGGGCATCGAACACGCGGGTCAGATCGTCAAGCTCTACCAGGACCATGGCCGCAAGGGACTCATCGATCTGCCCGGCATCGGGCCTGCGGCCTTCCGCGACATCATGGACGCGTTCAAGGCCAAGTCCATCCTGCCCGAAGAGGAGACCCCCACCGGCATGATCGACACCACGGTGGGCCGGGTCATCTTCAACTTCTACATGCCCCCCAAGATCCGCTTCCTCAACAAGCTGCTGGACAAAAAGGTGCTCAACGATTTCGTGGGCACGGTCTACCAGCGCATGGGCCCGGAGGGCACGCCCGAGGTGGTGGACACCATCAAGAACATTGGCTTCTACTTCGCCACCCGCTCCGGCATGACCATCGCCGTTTCCGATATCCATGTGCCCCCCAACAAGGAAGAGATCGTCCTGCGCACGTCGGAAGAGGCGGACAAGGTGGAGCGTCAGTACCGCCGCGGTCTCATCACCGACGACGAGAAATACAGCAAGATCGTCGAACTGTGGACCCACGCCACCGATGAGCTGACCAAGGAAGTGCAACGGCTGCTCGATCCCCGCGAGGGGTTGGGAGCCATGTCTCACTCCGGCGCCACCAAAGGCGGCGTGCAGCCCATCCGCCAGCTCGCGGGCATGCGCGGCCTCATGGCCGACCCGTCGGGCCGCATCATCCCCCTGCCCATCCGCTCCAACTTCCGCGAGGGCCTCACCGCTCTGGAATACTTCCTCTCCACCCACGGCTCCCGCAAGGGTCTGGCCGACACCGCCCTCCGCACCGCGGACGCGGGGTATCTCACCCGTCGTCTCGTGGACGTGGCCCAGGACGTGATCATCACCGCAGATGACTGCGGCACGGACCACGGCATCTGGCTCACCCGTGAGGACGCGGTCCAGGCGGGCGTGCCTTTCGTGGAGCGCGTCAAAGGGCGCTCCCTGCTGGAGGATGTGTACGATCCCGAGACGGGCGCGCTGCTGGCCTCCAATGGCGAGGTCATCGACCAGGAAACCGCGATGGCCATCGCCGGTTCCGAAATCGACAAGGTGTATGTGCGCTCGCCCTTCACTTGCGAGACCGAGTTCGGCATCTGCCGCAAGTGCTATGGCGAAGACCTGGCCCGGGGCGGCGTCGTCGAGCTGGGCGAGGCCGTGGGCATCATCGCCGCCCAATCCATCGGCGAGCCCGGCACCCAGCTCACCCTGCGCACCTTCCACACCGGCGGCGTGGCCGCGGGCGGCGACATCACCCAGGGTCTGCCCCGCGTCGAGGAGTTGTTCGAGGCCCGCAATCCCCGCGGCGAGGCGGTCATTGCTGAGATCGACGGCGTCTTCGACGTCTATTGGGACGAGGATCAGCGCTACGTCTCCGTCACCTCCACCCAGCTTATCCGCCACGTGGTGGAGATCCCCGAGGGGTATGATCTGGTCATCTCCGACGGCGACCGGGTGAGCGCGGACACGGTCGTGGCCAGCAACGCCGAAGGCGAAGAGATCCTGGCGGGCGAAGAGGGCGAAGCCTTCTTCGAAGATGGCGTCCTCTATATCCGCCGCGAGGATACGCAAGTGTGGACGAAGCCCATCTCGCCTACCGCCCGCCTGCGGGTGGAGAAGGGCCAGCATGTCCATGCGGGCCAGCAGCTTACCGAAGGCTCCAAAAACCCGAAAGAGGTGCTGCGCATCCAGGGACGCGAGGCCACGGCCATGTACATCCTCAACGAAGTGCAGAAGGTGTACCGCTCCCAGGGCGTGGGCATCCACGACAAATACATCGAGATCATCCTGCGCCAGATGCTGCGCCGGGTGACCATCACCGACCCGGGCGACAGCGACTTCCTGCCGGGCGAGGTGGTGGATCACTTCCGACTGCGCAACATCAACGCCGAGATCGTGGCCCATGGCGGCGTTCCCGCCACGTATGAATACACGCTCATGGGCGTGACCAAGGCCTCGCTGAACACGGAGAGCTTCCTGGCGGCGGCTTCCTTCCAGGAGACCACCCGGGTGCTGACCGACGCCGCGGTGCGCGGCGCGGTGGACCATCTGCGCGGCCTCAAGGAGAACGTGATCATCGGCAAGCTGATTCCGGTGGGCACGGGCTTCAAGGCCCGCATGGAGGCCGCGGCCCGACGCGAGGCTCTGGAGAAAGAAGCCGAGCAAGAGCAGAAGGAAGAGGTCGAGGCTCTGGACATGCTTCTGGGCGAAGAAATGCCCGCTCCCGAAGTGGTCGAGTTCGACGAACTGGGCATGCCTTTGGGCGCAGGCGGTCTCATCGACGCCGACCTGGACGAGCTGCTCTCCGACGACAGCGGCATGAGCGTCGAGGGCGGCGACCTGGACGACATCCTCTAATTCCTGACACCCTCAATCCACCAGCCCCCGGCAGTCAACCCCACGCCGGGGGCTTTTTGTGTAACCAAACTGAAAGCAAATTGAAACCAAGGCTTTTGGTTCACATTAGATCATCAATGAAAGGCGATTCTCTGGCCGCGCCGCCGCCCGCAGGTGAACTGCGGGCTAAAAACGACGCCCCATAAATGGGGCTATGGCGCATGTCGCGCGCCGCGGGAAGCCGGGTTCACCCGGCGTCGTTTCGTAGCCCGGAGCTTCAGCTCCGGGTGGCCGAGGCCGAAAACACCTGATTTCAAATTGCGTTTAGTTTACTAGAGCCTGTTATGAACTTATCGCCAATTTGGCGTGATTTTGTGGGTGACGTGCGTTTCAATTCGCCACGGATGAGGCTGATGCGACGGATCAACACGGATTGTTACGGAAAAAAGATGGCATCCTTTTGAAAAAATCCGCGGAAATCTGCTTTATCCGCGTTATCTGCGGCGAATTTCAACCTCCGATGCGGCGATCCTGACCTTTGAGGGCGGAAAAGTGCATAACAGCCTCTAGCATCTTGGCGACTTGGCGTGAGATCAGCTTTTCGGTTCCGGCTTGTTCGGATTAGGAAAGCGCTCGCATGAATTGATACAATAGCCCTATGACTATCGTCGAGCGTCGCCTCGTCCGCATTCTGGCCCTTTACGCCCTGGCCCTGCTGGCACTCCATCTGCTGGTCCAGTGCATCCCTGCGGCCTGGGCGTTTTTCTGGTATCCGCAGAAGCTGGTCGGGCCCGGAGGGCGGCTGGCCCCCGAAGAGTGGTTGTGGGGAATCTATCCCATCACCTATCTCGCCCGCTGGCTACAAGTCATCCTGGCGGCGGCGACGGGAGCCATCACCCTGTGGATGGGATTCGGACAGGTCGGGCGGTGGACGATCCCCCCATTCCCCTCCCGAACCCGCACGCAGGGGATCATCGCCCTGGCCTCGTGGCCCCTGTTTTGGCTGGGGCGCACGGTGCACACCCGCTGGGGCGACGCTTACATTCTGGTCAAGGGCATCGCCCATCCCGACGTGCGGCTGACCTACAACTGGCAGGCTCCCCTGGACACCTATCTCCACGCCCAGCTCTTTCGCCTGGGCGAACGGCTGTGGGGCTGGCAGGATGCGCTGCCCGCGTATTGGATACTCTCCAGCGCGGCGGGAGCGCTGGCCGTGTGGGTTCTGCTGAAGCTGGCCGGGGAGGTGGGACGATCCCGGCTGGAGCGATGGGTGATGTTCGGTGTGATGGCGACGCTGGGGACGATGCAACTTTTCTTCGGCTATCCGGAGAATTACACCCTCATCAGCCTGCTCATGCTGGTTTTCTTCTGGCTGGGGTGGCGAGTGACGCAGAGGAAAGGCTCCCTGTGGGGGCCGAGCATCGCCCTGGCCCTGGCGCATGGCTTTCATCCCGCCACCCTGTTCTTGCAGCCCGCGTTGGGATTCCTGGTCTGGCGGGCATGGCGTCGGCAGGGCGTGGGCCTCTGGCGGGCGTTGGCCGCGTGGATGCTGGCGCCGCTGGTCGTGGGCGCGGGCGTGCTGGCGTTGATGACCGCGGGCGGGCATGGCCTGGGTGCGTTTCTGGGGCCGGAAGCGCCGGGGGGCGGGGATCATCGCTGGTGGGTTCCCCTGTTCCAGGCTTCGGGCAAGTGGGAGTATTACACCATGTTCTCCCGCGGGCATCTCATGGATATCGTCAACGAACAATGGCTGACCCAACCCTTCACCCTGCTCACCCTGGCGCTGCTGCTAATCTTCTTTTGGCGACACTTGCCGCGGGACGCCTATTCGGGGTTTCTGACGCTGGCCGCGGCCGCGTTTCTCTTCCTCATCTTCACCTGGAATCCCGACTACGGCGGACAACGGGACTGGGATCTGTTCTCCATCGCGGCCTGGCCCGCGTCCCTGCTCATGGCCTACTGGCTCACCCGCACGCTTGGGGCGAATGCGTTGCTGCGCGCGGGCGGCGTCATCATCGCCAACCAGCTTCTCTACACCCCGGTCTGGGTCTACGCCAACACCCGGCCCTGGGAATGGTGACGCTGTTGGCAAACCTCAGGCAGGATACAAAACGACCGGGCAAGGGGGGCGATCCGGAAACTTCGCCCCTTCCTCGAGCACAATCGCTACGAGTATCAGAGGGTAGCATTGGCGTACCACCGCCCTTGCCCGAGCGCCTTCGGACGCTCCCGTCATCCTGCTCCTGCATGAGCCCGATCTGGCGGATAAGGTGAGCGGCGAAGCGCGAATCGCGTTGCAGCTCGCGGGGCATTCCCACGGGGGGCAGGTGCGGATTCCGGGCCAGGGCGCGCTGGTGCTGCCCTATCTGGGACGGAAATACGACATGGGCCTGTATCAAGTGGGCGGGATGTGGCTGTATACGAACCGGGGGCTGGGCGAGATCAGCGTGCCCATGCGCATCAACTGCCCGCCCGAGCTGACCCTCTTCACCCTGACTCGGGCCTGAGTCGACTCCCCGCGCGACCCATTTCCCGAAAATGCGGTATAATGAGGCAAACGCCTCGCGGCCACGTGGGCGCGGGAAGCCGATTTCGTCAAACGTCAAACGTTGATTGACTGACAAAACGCGTTTTGGCCTGCTGTGGTCGCCTATACTGTCGACTGAAGTCGTACCATTCCAGGCCTGCGGCCAGTGGACAGCCTCCGCCGTCCATGTTCATGATGGAAATCAGGTCGACGAAGGTCGACCACAGACGCGAAGCGCCTAAAGAGCCCGAGTTTACTCGGTGAATACGGTCGGAAAGGAAAGCCTCAAGATTTGTCAGTCAACCAGCGTCAAACGTCATGTGTCATGACCTGACGTTTGACGCCCGATGCAAACTCGCCCAATGTGGGCTTCGAGTTGCTTTTACAAACCGACGCAACGCTATTTTCGGACCAGATTATGATCGACATCCTCTCCGCCTTCGGATTGTCCTCGGCTGCGGGCCTGAACGCCTATCTGCCCCTGCTCATCGTAGGGCTGCTGGCCCGCTTCACCGACCTCATCACCCTCAACAAGCCCTGGGATATCCTCGAAAATCCCTGGGTGCTGGCCCTGCTCGCGGTCCTGCTGGTCATCGAGATGACCGCGGATAAGGTCCCGGCGGTGGACACCCTCAACGATGGCATCCAGACTTTCATCCGCCCGGCGGCCGGAGCCATCCTCTTCGCATCCAGCAACAATATCATCTCCGACATGAGTCCGGCGCTGGCCCTGGCGGTGGGACTCTTCGCCGCGGGCGGGATGCATGCGGTGAAGGCCACGGCCCGGCCCGTAGTCACGGCCACCACCGCGGGCGTGGGCAATCCCATTGTCAGCTTCATCGAGGATATCGTCTCCGCGGTGATGACCCTGGTCGCCATTCTGCTGCCCGCCATCGCCGCCATCGTCGTGCTTGTGGCCGGATTCTTCATCGGGCGCTGGTTCTGGCGACGACGGGCGCATAACGCCGCACCCGCCTGATAATCAACCCCACCCAAGCCCTTCATTTCTCTCCCAAGGAACCATCATGTCGCAGATCACCATCATCGGATTAGGACTCATTGGCGCCTCCATCGGCCTGGGGCTCAAGGAACTGGAGCGAGATTTCATCATCATGGGGCATGACAGGGATCATGCCGCCATGAATCGGGCCTTGAAGATGGGCGCGGTGGACAAAACCCACTGGAATCTCATCGCCGCCTGCGAGGACGCCGATATGATCATTCTCGCCATCCCCATCGACGGCATTCCCGAGACCTTCGAAGCCATCAAAGGGGATTTGAAGCGGGGCTGCCTGCTCATGGACACCGCGCCGCTGAAACGCCCGGTGCAGCAGGCGGCCAGGGAGCATCTGCCCGACACCGTGCACTTCATCGGCGGCGACCCCATTCTCCCCCACGGCGAGAAACTCCAGGCCGAGGACGCATCGCCGACGTTGTTCCAGGGAGCCTTGTGGGCGTTGTGTCCCAGTGGAGAAGCCCATCCCGACGCGGTCAACATCGCCACAAATCTGGTGCAGTCCCTGGGCGCGAATCCTTATTTCCTCACGCCCGAGGAGCATGACGGCCTCGCGGCCGCGGCCGTCAGCCTGCCCGTGCTGCTCTCGGGCGCGTTCATGCACGCGGTCAGCGAACACGCCTCCTGGCGGGAGATTCGCAAGATGGCCGGGGGCCAGTTCGAGCGGGTTACGGCGCTCCCCAATTTCGACGCCGAGGCCCTGGCTCGCACTGTCTTCGATAATCGGGATAATGTCATCACCTGGATCGAGACGATGATCGGGGAGCTGGAAGGATGGCGGGAAGCTTTGCAGGAGGAGGATGAGGCCGTATTGAACAAATGGTTCGAGTCGGCCCAAGAGCAACGGGCCCAATGGCTGAAATTGCAGCAGTCCGGCGACTGGGAAGAATCGAAACGCGCGCCTATCGAACCGCCGGGCTTCTTCAGTCGGATGTTTGGATTCGGCGGCTTCAGCCGCAGGCAGGAGCGCGAGAAAAAGCAGTGATCGCATTCACGATCATCCGCCTCCACACAGTCGCCTCGACCCAGGCATGGGTGGCTGATTGGGCGGAGATGGGCGCGCGGGAGGGCCTGGTTCTCATCGCCCGCGAGCAGACCGCGGGCCGGGGACGCCTGACCCGGCGCTGGGAATCTCCACCTGGCGGCCTCTATCTCTCCCTGCTCCTGCGCCCGGACATCTCCCTGGCCCAGGCCAATCGGCTCACCATGCTTGTTTCCCTGGCCGCCATCGACGCCTGCCGGGCCGTCGCGAACGTGTATCCCCGCCCCAAATGGCCCAACGATCTCCTGCTGAATGGTCGCAAGCTGGCGGGCGCGCTCACCGAACTGGCCAGCGAGGGCGCCCGGCTGCGCCACGCAGTCATCGGTCTGGGCCTGAACGTGAACAACGATTTCGGCGACGGCCCTCTGGCCCGCACCGCCATCAGCCTGCGCCAGGCCGCGGGCCATCCCCTGGACGTGGACGCGGTGGCCGACGCCTTTCTGGCCGCGCTGGCCCGGCGGTATGACGCTTTTCGGGCGGGGGTCTCGCCCCACGCCGAATGGGCGCGGCGGTTGGAGCCCCTGGGACGGCGGGTGCAGGTGATGCGTCCGGGGCAGCCTACGCTGTCGGGACGGGCCATGGGCGTCACGCCCGAGGGCGCACTGCGGGTGCAGGACGACGCGGGGCGAGAGCACATTGTTTGGGCGGGAGATGTGGTGATTCGCGATCCAGAATCCGGCGTCAAAGCGTCTGCATGAATCGCCGCTTTGGCGCGGGAAGCCGGTCTCGTCAAACGTCAAACGCTGGTTGACTGACAAATCTTGAGGTCTTCCTTTCCGCTCGCACTCACCGAGTAAACTCGGGCTCTTTAGGCGCTTCGCGCCGGCGGTCGACCTTCGTCGACCTGTTGCATACGGTGAAAATGGACGGCGGAGGCCGTCCACTGGCCGCAGGCCAACCAAGGTGCGACTTCAGTCGACAGTATGAGCGACCAAAGCAGACCTCAACGCGTTTTGTCAGTCAATCAGCGTCAAACGTCATGCGTCATGACCTGACGTTTGACGATTGACGTTTGACGCCCGTTGCAGACTCGTTCAACGTTGTCCTGACGATCCTCAATCCTAATCCTGATCCGACTCCTATTTTCATAGCAGGGATTTGCCCCCCTGCCCGATTGTGCTATCATTGGCATCTATGAGTGATCAGGACAAGCGCATTCTCAGTTTCGGCGACAGGCTGGCGATCGATTGGGCGGTGAAAGACCTGGCCAGCGCCCGCAACGCCTACGAGCTGGACCAGCGGGCCCGCGAGCTGGCGGCCAAAGGAAAACCCGCTCTCAACGCCCTCCTGCGGCATCTCGAAGCCAGCGACCCGGCGTTGCGCGGGGGCCTGGGGCGTATGGCGCAGCATCTCGATCCCGAGATCGTCATTCCGGCGCTGCGCCAGGCCGCCATGGATGAATCCCGCTCCGACGCGGCCCGCCTCACCGCGGTGATGATCCTGGAGCGGTATCTGGGCCAGGAGATCGATCCAGCCCTGGCCCAACGCATCCCCGCCTCCTACGACGTGGCCCGCGAAAGCGGCGAGGAAGCCATTGCCATCGCCGAGACCGAGCCCCTGGTGCTGGTGGAATATGCGGATCAGCTTCTGGATGAGCCGCCCGAGATCGTGCAGGCGGTGCTCCAGGTCATCAAAGACATGGAAGACCCGCGGCGGGCGCGGCTGCTCATGGCTGTCGCCGCCTATGGCGACGCCTCCTTGCAACGGGATATCATCCCAGCGCTGGGGGCGATTCGCGACCCGCTGGCCGTGCAGGCTCTGCAAACCCTCTGGCATCTGACAACGCCTGAACTGCGCGCCCTGGTGCGGCGTCAGTTGCAGAAATTACGCATGGTTGGCGTGCGCATGGAGCCGGCGGGGACTTTGCGGGCGTTATGGTCGCCCGTCAACGCCCAGGGCCACAGCTTCCTCTGGTTCATCCACGCCCACGCGGATGAGAGCCAGGGCGATCTGCTCACCCTGATCCTGCATGACGAGCTGGGCGTGGTGTACGCGTCCGCGTATCCCGATCTCGATCTGAACGACCTGCCCATGCCCGCGCCCAAAGGCGCCACCCATCGCGTACGCATGGTGGACAGCCATCATCAGGTGCTGTTGGTGGAGCTGGACCCGGCGTTGGGGCTGCATCTTCTGGATGAGGCTCTGGAGTTGCTGGTGGACAACGAAGCGCCCTGGCCGGGCGAAGTGGTCGTGTTCGGGCACTGGCTGTGGGAGGGGCGATCTCTGCCTCCCAAGGAGGTCGCCTGGCCCGCGCTGCCGCCGCCCGCCATCCATGTCGAGGAAGACGCCTTCCAGTCCTTGCTGGAACACCCCGCCTTCGCCGGATGGATTTGGGTGCTGCCCGAATTCGACGCCTTCATCGCCCGCCATCACGAGAAAGCGCTGCGCAAGGATGGCGCTATCCACGAACTGGTCATCGACATGCTGCTCGACGACGAAAATCGTCCCCTGCTCAGCAACCGTCTACACCAGCAGGCCCGCTGGCTGCGAATCGCCCGCGACGCGAAAACCGCGTCCGTCGTTCTGGCCGTGCGAAAGGCCGTGGAGACGGGTGACCGGGATCACCCCTTCATCCGCCAACTGGCCTGGCGCAGTCTTATCTCCGCCGCGGCCGACCGGGCCGTGCGCCGCAGCCTGCAGATGCTTTCGCCCGATTGAGAGCCAGAAGGGCAGAGGGCCAGAACGCCAGAGGGCCAGTTCCATCAATTTCGCACCTTCCAGACTTCAAATTCGTTCCGATACAGATGAAGATGTTTGCCAGCCAGATTGGCGCGGGAAGCCAATCCCGTTATGCGTAATGCGTGATGCGTAACGACTTCACGGATTACGCATGACGCATCACGTCAGTTGCCGCCTCGCCCAACGTCGGCTTCAAGTCACCTTTGTAGACAAACGCAACGCTATTTTCGGAGCACTTCCCCCATCGAACAAACCATGACCACGAACGCCACCCACCTCACCCACCACCTCTATCCCACCATCATCGCCGGGGGCATGGGCAGCCGCCTGTGGCCTCGCAGCCGCAAGAGCTCGCCCAAACAATTTCTCGACCTGATGGGGAATGGACGGAGCATGTTGCAAGAGGCCTACGACCGCATGACGCCTCTGGTCCCGGCCGACCACATTTACGTGATCACGAATCGCGAGTATGTGGACATGGTGCGGGCGCAGCTTCCCGACGTGCCCGCCGAGAATATCGTGGGCGAGCCCGCGGCCCGCGGCTCCGCCGCGGCCATCGGCCTGGGAGCCATTCACCTGCTGAATCGCGACCCGGACGCGGTCATGGCCGTGCTCACCGCGGACCACCTCATCCGCAGGCCCGACGTGCTGCGCGACGCCCTGGTGGGCGGCGCGGATCTGGCGCAGTCGGGCGAGCTCATCACCCTGGGCATCCGCCCCACCTACCCCGAAACCGGCTACGGCTATATCGAAATGGGCGACGCGCTGGGCCAGTTCAACGGTATGGAAGCCCGACGGGTGCGGCGCTTCCGCGAGAAGCCTGACCTCGCCACCGCGCAGGCCTTTCTGGAAGCGGGCAACTTCGTGTGGAACAGCGGCATGTTCGTCTGGCGGGCCGACGTGATCATGGCCCAGTTCCAGCGGTTCATGCCCGAACTGCACGCAGCGCTGACGGGCCTGCAGCCCGCCTTGAACGGCCCTGACGCCGCGGCTGCATTCGACGCCTTCTGGATGCCCTTGCAGGGCAACGTCACCATCGATTACGGCGTCATGGAGAAGGCGGACCGGGTGGCGGTCTTCCCCGTCGATCTGGGCTGGCATGATATCGGGTCCTGGGCGGCGTTGCTGGAGGTGCTGCCCAAGGATGCAGACGGCAACGTCGCTCATGCCCGCCATCTCCATCACGACAGCAGCAACGTCCTCGTCTTCAGCAAAGACCGCCTCATCGCCACCATCGGCCTGGAGGACATGATCGTCGTGGATACGGGCGACGTGGTCCTGGTCATGCCCGCGGATCGGGCGCAGGACGTGAAAAAAATCATTCAGGCGTTGCAGAAGCGCGGACTGAACGAGTATTTGGAATGAGCATGACAGTCTATCGATACTGCCCCCTTTGCGGCCACGAGCTGGAAATCCGTCATCTCTTCGGTGCGGATCGCGGCTATTGCCCGGCCTGCGGCTTCATCCACTTTCGCGACCCCAAGCTGGCCGTGGGCGCGCTCATTGTGGAGGATGGCCGGGTGCTGCTGGTGCGGCGGGGCGTGATTCCCCGCAAGGGTTATTGGGCCATGCCCTCGGGCTTCGTGGAATATGACGAGCAGCCCCGCCCGGCGCTGGCCCGGGAGATCCGCGAGGAGACGGGCCTGGAGGCAGAGGTCGGGCGAGTCATCGACGTCTATCCCATCGCGGATCCCAACAAGAAAGGCGTGTTTCTGCTTTTCGAAGCCCGCGTCACCGGCGGCGAGCTGCGTCCGGGCGATGACGTGTCCGAGGCTCGCTGGTTCTCGATAGAGGATATTCCCTGGGAAGAAATGGCTTTTCCCCAGTTGAAAGAGGTGCTGAACTATGAAACGCATTGACATGACCCTGCGCGATCGGCCCAGGCAGGCCCCCAGCGCCGTCTCCGAAACGGTGGACGGGCAGGCGGTGATCATCAATCTCCAGAGGGGAACCTATGTCTCCCTCAACGAGACAGGCAGCTTTCTATGGGACCGGCTGGATGGCGAAACCAGCCTGGAGTCCATCGCCCAGGCTCTGGCCGAAGATTACGGCGTCGATATCGCGGTCACCCGGTCCGACGTGCTGGCCCTGGCCCGGGATCTGCTTTCCGAGGGGCTCATCGCCCTGGAAAGCCAGCAAGGTTGACCAAACCGCCCGTTTCGGGGTAGTATTGGGGCGTCGTGGGAGCGGATGCGTCCCGGTGGGCGTCCCGGTCTTCAAAACCGGTGGCGGGCGTCGCGGAGACGTCCGCGGTGGGTTCGACTCCCATGCGCTCCCGTTGATTTGAAAACAGCTTTGCGTCGGTTTGCAAAAACAACTCAAAGCCCACGTTGGGCGAGTCTGCAACGGGCGTCAAACGTCAATCGCTGATTGACTGACAAATCTTGCAGTCTGCCTTTCCGTACGCTTTTACCGAGTAAACTCGGACTTTTTAGGCGCAAGCCCCCTCCTCTGCTTCCTCCCCCGCTTCGAGACGGGCGGGGGAGGAAATAAGGAAGGAGGATTCGATGGCGCCCGGGGTCGACCTTCGTCGACCTGATTTCCAGCATAAAAATGGACGGCGGAGGCCGTCCACTGGCCGCAGGCCTGCCATGGTGCGACTTCAGTCGACAGTATGAGCGACCAAAGCAGACCTCAACGCGTTTTGTCAGTCGATCAGCGTCAATCGTCAAACGTCAGGACATGACGCATGACTTTTGACGTTTGACGAAATCGGCCTCCCGCGCCGCACCCTTCATCCCCATCCCCAATCCTGGTCCCAATCCCTTATGAGTAGCTGCCAGATCACCACCGCCCAGCAGGAAATGGCCCGCGGGCTCACCTTCCGTTTCGACAAGCCAGAAATGGAAGTTGAGCGCATCGCGGTTCATCCCTATCCCGACCTCACCCGCCTGTGGGTGCGCGTGCAACTGACTTCCTTCGCCACGCCCGTGGTGGTCGAAATGGCCTGTCTGGACGCCGAAGGCGTCGAGGTGGCGGGCATGTTGCTGGTCGACTGGCGCGATCCCTATATCTCCCTGACCATACACCTGAAAAAGCCTCCTCAACCTGACGCCGATTACACATTGTGGGTGCGAGTAGAGCGGGATGGCGAGGTCCTGGCCACCGGAGAGCATACATTCCCCCTCACCTTCGTCGATCCAAACCAGGGTTGAGATTCCCAGACGCCCCTTTCGGGCGTCATTTTTATTTGGATGGGTTTTGGGGTAGGATAGGCGCATCTTTTTTCGGCCCGACGCCCAACTGCATCAGGAGGTCCGTCATGGCGATTATGCAACAACCCTCGCTCACCATCGGCATCGAGGAAGAATACCAGATCATCGATCCCGAGACCAGAGAGCTCAAGTCCTATATCACCCAGCTCCTCAACGAAAAAGGGCAGATCATCGACCGGGAGGTGAAGCCTGAGCTCATGCAGTCGCAGGTGGAGCTGGGCACGAAAGTCTGTCGGGACCTGGACGAGTTGCATGATGAATTGGCCCGGCAGCGAGGGGCCATCTGCTATCTGGCGGAGCAAAAGGGGCTGGCCATCGCCTCCGCGGGCACGCATCCCTTCTCCCATTGGAAGGAGCAGGCCGTGACGCCCAAGGAGCGCTACATGGGCTCGGTGAAGGAGTTGGGGGACGTGGGACAGCGGCTGCTCATTTTCGGCATGCACGTGCATATCGGCATCGAAGACCGGGAGTTCGCCATCGACTGCATGAACGTCACCCGCTACCTCATCCCTCACATCCTCGCCCTCTCCACCTCCTCGCCCTTCTGGAATGGCCGCATGACGGGCCTGAAATCCTACCGATCCGTCGTTTTCTCCGACCTGCCCCGCACGGGCCTCCCCGACTATTTCCGCGACTGGTCCGCGTTCCAACGCTTCGTGGACCGCCTGGTCAACACGGGTTGCATCCCCGATGGCAGCAAGATCTGGTGGGATGTGCGCCCGCATTTCCTTTTCCCCACCCTGGAATTCCGCATGTGCGACGCGGTGACCACCATCGACGAGGCCCTGGCCATCGCCGCGCTGCTCCAGGCCGTTATCGCCTGGCTGTGGGACCTGCGGCAGAACAACATGACCTTCCGCCTTTATCGCCGCGACCTCATCGACGAGAACCGCTGGCGGGCCATCCGCTACGGCATCGACGGGCGCATGATCGACTGGGGCAAGGAGGAGGAATTCCCGGCCCGCTGGCTCATCCGCGAGTTGCTACGCCTGGTGGATCCCTACGTAAATCAGCTCGGCAGCCGCAAATACATCGAACACATTTACACCATCCTCGAACATGGAACCAGCGCCGACCGCCAGCTTCGCGTGTATGAGGAATCGGGCGGGGATTTGAAGGCGGTGGTGGATCACCTCATCGAGGAGACGAAGCGCGGGGTGATCTATCCCGATTGAGATTGTTTCGAAAATAGCGTTGCGTTGGTTTACAAAGGCAACTCGAAGCCCGCGTTGGGCGAGGCTGCCACGGGCGTGACACGTGAAAACGTGAAACGTGAGGGCTTTACGCATCACGCATTACGCATCATGTCATCGGCTTCCGCGCCCGCGTGGCGGCGAGGCGTCTTCGTTGGCGTCGGCGGTCCGTCGCTCATGGCGTCTGTTTGGGAATAAAGTGGATGGCGGGAAGGGCCAGCAGCCCCACGCCCGCGCTGAGCACGAAGGCCGCGGTCAGCCCCCACGCGTCTGCGGTCAGGCCGATGGCCCAGATGCCCACAGCCCGCAGCGCGAAGCTCATGGCCATGTAGCTGCCATTGGCCAGCGCCCGATTGTCGGGGAAGAGGTCCTGCACCAGGGCCAGGATCACGGGCTGCATGGAGATGGCGGTCAGTCCCAGTGCGATGAGCAGGGGAATAATCAGCCACGCGGGGACGAAAAGGAGCGCCAGAAGCAGCAAGGGCGAAACGAACAGCAGGCTGTATAACATGCGATGCCGCCCCACCCGGTCGCTGAGAGAGCCGGAGAGGAGCGCGCCCACGAACCCGGCCCCTTCCAGGATGGTGAGGGAGCCCGCGGCCAGGGCCAGACTCAGGCCCCGCACATCCCGCATGTAGATGGGCAGATAGGTGGTCAGCGCCGCCTGCATGGCCACCCGCCCCAGCACCAGCCAGGCCAGATAGGGGAACACCCGCAGCAGCCTGGGCCACAGGCGGGACCAGTTGTCCGCGTCGGGCGGGCGGGGCTTCGCCTGGATGTTGTGCAATCGCCAGAAGAGGATGCCCGACACCGCCCAACCTACGAACGCCAACCGCCACAAACCCTCCAGGCCCAGCCATCCCACCGCGGCCACGGCGATGATGGGCGCGATGGTGCGGGCCAGTTCCCCCGCGGCCATGAACACGCTCATCCCTGTCCCCACCCTATTCCCGGCCAGCTCGCCGATCATGGCGCCCGCGGGCGCATGGAACGCGGCGACGCTCACGCCCGCGGCCAGCAGCAACAGCGCCAGGGCCAGATAGCTGGAAGGCAGGCCCAGCGCTGTCATCAGGGTCGCGGTCACTGCGGGGGCGAAGATGACGAAATAGCGCAGGCTCACCTTGTCGGCCAGATAGCCGATGAAAGGGTTGAGCAGGCTGGGAATCTGGGTGAAGACGACGAGATTGCCCGTGAGCGCATAGCCCACGCCCAACCGATCCTGCAAGAGGGGCAGCAGCGGGGCCAGAAACCCACTGTACACGTCGTGGGTGAAATGCCCCAGGGCCACGGCGAAAACGTCGTTGAAGCTGGTTTGGCGGCGGGTCATGACAAAACCATTTCCTGGGCGAAGTACTCGGCCGCGCGTTGGGCCAGAAGACGGTGTTCGGGTTGCGCGAGGTCGGGGTCGGCGTCGAGGATGGCCTGAGCTTCCCTCCGGGCCAGGGCGAGCAGGCGCATGTCGCTGAGCCGGGCCAGACGCAGGTCGGGCAGGCCGCTCTGCCGCGAGCCGAAGAATTCGCCCGGGCCGCGCATTTTCAGGTCGATTTCCGCCAGTTCGAAGCCGTCCTGCGTGCGGGCCATGGCCCGCATCCGCTCCGCGCCCGTGGCGGTCTTGGGATCGGCAATGAGGATGCAGTAAGACTGATAGGGCCCGCGGCCCACCCGGCCCCGAAACTGATGCAACTGCGACAGGCCGAAACGGTCCGCGTTCTCGATGACCATGACGCTGGCGTTGGGCACGTCGATGCCCACCTCCACCACCGCGGTGCTGACCAGCACGTGATATTCGCCCGCGGCGAAAGCCCGCATCACCGCGTCCTTCTCCTTCCCCGTCATCCTGCCATGGATGAGCCCCACCTTCAGGTCGGGAAACACCTTCGTTTGCAGACGTTTGTGTTCGGCCACGGCCGCGCCCACGTCCTCCAGCCGATCGCTCTCCTCCACCAGCGCGTAAATGATGAACGCCTGCCGCCCCTCCCCCGCCTGCTTGCGGATGAAATTGTAGATGCGGGGGCGCTTGTCCGGCTTGACCCAGTAAGTCTCGATGGGTTGGCGGCCCGGCGGCAGCTCGTCGATGACGCTGACGTCCATGTCGCCGTAGATGGTGAGGGCCAGGGTGCGGGGGATGGGGGTGGCCGACATGACCAGGGTGTGGGGCGTCTTGCCCGCGCCCGGACCCGCGGGGTCGTTGAACTGTGCGCCCTTTTCCCGCAACGCGGCCCGCTGGACCACGCCGAAGCGATGCTGCTCATCCACCACGACCACGGCCAGGTCGCGGAACCGTACGCCTTCCTGAATCAGGGCGTGGGTGCCGATGAGAATGTCGATCTCGCCCGCGGCCAGGGCGGCCAGCAACGCCTCTCGCTTCTTGCCGGCCACGCTGCCAGTGAGCAGGGCGACGCGCACGGGCCAGCCCGTGTTTGGGTTCACCATCTGACCGAAGAGGTCAGCCAGCTTGCGAGCGTGCTGCTCGGCCAGGATCTCGGTGGGGGCCATGAGCGCGGCCTGGGCGTGGTTGACCACCGCGGCCCACATGACGGCCGCGGCAATGACCGTTTTCCCGCTGCCCACGTCACCCTGGAGGAGGCGGGTCATGGGGTAATCGCGGGCCAGGTCCGCGCGGATTTCATCCAACACCCGCCGCTGCGCGGCGGTCAGCTCGAAGGGGAGCAGGTCGAGGAAGGAGGCCAGGGCCTCGTCGCTGAGGGGGACGGGTTGGGCGGGCTTCGATTGCCAGGCCCGATGCTGCCCCAACACGCCCAACTGAATGATCAGCAGCTCCTCGAAGGCCAGGCGACGGCGGGCGCGCTGCAATTCCCGCTCATTCTCGGGAAAGTGGACCTGGCGCAAGGCCTCGCCGATGGATGGGAAATCGAGCCGCTGGCGCAGGTCGGGAGGCAGGGGATCGGGCAGGCGGTCAGCCCAGGTCTCCACCACCTGGCGGATGTGCCTGCGCAGGACGCGGGGGCTGAGCCCTTCAGTCAGGGGATAGATGGGCACGATGCGGGCGGTGTGAGTGGGATCGTCGCTGGCGATCTCGAATTCGGGGTTGTCCAGCACGCGCTGGCCGCCCACGCTCTTGACTTTGCCACTGAAATAGTAAGTGCGTTCGGGAAAAAGGTACTTGTCGATGTAAGGGTTCCAGAAAGTCGCCTGGATGGTCCCGGTGCGGTCGAAGAGTTTGGCCGTAGTCAGCTTCTTGCCCGTGCGGGTGCGGCGGCTGTACAGGCTGTGGACAGTCGCTTTCACCGTAATGTCCTCGCCGATGCGCAGTTCCTTGATGGTGCGCAGGTTGCTGTAATCCTGATAGCGGGCGGGGAGATGCCAGAGCAAGTCCCCAACCTGGTGCAATCCCAGACGGCCCATGGTCTCGGCCAGCTTCGGGCCGATGCCCGGCAGCGTCGTCAGCGGCGCTTCCAGAGGCGAGTCGGTGAACCGGGGCTTGAACGTCCTTCGCCCTCCCGCGCCTTCGCCCCCTCGCCCCTTCACCTTCTCGTCCTCTCGCTCTTTCGCCCTCTCGCGCCTTCGCCCTCTCGCCCCTCCGCTCTTTCGCTCCCTCGCCAACTCGGCCAGCATCCCCTGCAGATGCCGCACGGTGCTGGCCCGCACGCCCGATGGCAGTTGCGGATAATCGCGCAGCATCCCCGCGATCTCGCGCACAACCGCGGCTGCATCGTCGCTGGGGGCCTCGGCCCGAGCCTGGGGCTCCCAGGTCTCGGCAAAACGATCCAGCCCGCCCACGACCGCGTCGTTCTTGTACCCGCGGCGGGCCTCCAGAGCCAGGATATTTTGCAGGGTTTGGATGGCGGTGGGCATGGTGGAGATATGATACCGTAAAAACGGGCAGTCGCACGGCAGACAAGCCAGCGCCGATACGGATGAAAATGGCGGCTAAACTGACATTTTGGGTATTTTTGGGGCCACGCCCGCCCGGCGCTGAAGCCGCCGGGCTACTGAACGACGCCGGGTGAACCCAGCTTGAATGCGGCCACGGCAGAAAAGACCCATTCATGGGGCGTCGTTCTTAGCCCGCAGGTTCACCTGCGGGTGGCTTTAGAACAGCACCTATTCGCATGGAAGTCGAGCCAAAAAACCTGGTTTTCATATTGCTTCCAGTTTAGTAGCCCGGCAACCCGGTAGACCAGAAAACCAAGCCACCGGGCCACCTTCCTGGTCTACTGGTGTACCGGTCTACCGGTTTCCCGGTTTACCAATCAAAGCAACGTATCGATAAACGCCCGGATTTTCTTGTCCGCTCCCCCGGCGATGCACGGCCCGTGCCCAAAGCAGGCCGTATCGAACTTCAGCTTCTTCAACTTGGCCAGGCTTTCGATGACCTGCTGTTCATTGGGGGTAAACGCGCTTGGAGGCAGGGAGAGCTTGTTGTCGGTGTTGATGATGGCGTCGCCCGCAATGAACAGGCTGGCTTCTTTGTGATGCAGGGAGATATGGCCGGGCGCGTGGCCGGGCGTATGCCAGACGGTGAATCCCTCGGGCGTGGTCTCCTTCTCCAGCAACAGCTCCTGCACCGCATCCACGTGGGGCTTGTAGACTTTTTCCGCGACGCGGATGGCCGCGTGCATGGCCTTGCCCCGCACGCCCGGCAGCGCCTTCGACCGCCGCCCGGTCACGTAATCCGCCTCCACCGTGTGGCAGGCGATGGGTGCATCGCTCAGTTCGGTCAGCCCCTTGAGCCCGCCGATATGGTCCAGATCGGCGTGGGTGATGATGATGCGTTGCAGATCTGCGGGCTGCACCCCGACCGCATTCAGCTCATCCAACAGCTTCGAGAACGTCCAGGGGGAGCCGGTGTCGATGAGGGTGGGCCCGCCCGCGCCTGTCCACAGAAAAGCGTTGGCGTAACCGAGTTCAATACGCTTGAGATCGGGATGCACGGTTTCCATGAGGCTCCTTCTCGGTCTCTTTTACGATTTTTACGCCCGCGCTGGCCCCGATGCGGGTGGCTCCAGCCTCGATCATAGCCTTGGCGTCCTGGGCGGAGCGGATGCCGCCCGACGCTTTCACGCCCATATCCGCGCCTACGACCCGACGCATCAGGGCTACATCTTCCACGGTCGCGCCCTTGCCCGCAAACCCGGTGCTGGTCTTGACGAAATCCGCGCCCGCGGCCTTGGCGATAACGCACGCCTCCACCTTCTCCTCCTCGGTCAGCAGCGCCGTCTCGATGATGACCTTGACCACATGGCCTCGCGCGGCTTCCACCACCCCGGCGATATCCCGCTCCACCAGCCGGAAATCCTTGCTCTTCAGCGCACCGATATTGATGACCATGTCGAACTCGGTCGCGCCTTCCTCCCGGGCCCGGCGGGTCTCATAGGCCTTCACGTCGGGCAGGGTCGCGCCCAGGGGGAAACCGATGACCGTGGCCACCACGGGCTTCGCGCCCGTCAGCAACCGCGCGGCCAAAGGCACCCAGGTGGGATTGACGCATACGGACGCAAAGCCGTATTCGATGGCCTCGGAGCAAAGCTGTCGGATCTGCTCCTCGGTGGCCTCCGGTTTAAGCAGGGTGTGGTCGATATAGCCCGCCAGATCGGTGGGCACATAGCCCACGCCCAGCTTCCCGCTGAGACGACTGGCCCCGGCCGCAATGAAGGTGCGGGCCATATCGGGATGGGAGGAGATGCAATGGCCGTCGCAGACGCGGCCGCAGACCGTGCAGAAATGTTGGTCGGGCTGCTGCGAAAGCAGCGTCACCACCTCGCGGGTGATGAGGTTGGTCAGATGGTCGATATCGAAGGATGGGGCCACGGTCAATCTCCTTGGGGATCGTTTTTGCTGAATCGTCGTTCGATAGCCATGATCTTGGCCACCCGCCGGGCGTGACGCCCGCCGCCCCAGGGCGTTTCCAGCCAGGTGCGGACGATGCGCTTCGCCCGATCCAGGTCTATCATCCCCGCGCCCAGGGTGAGGACGTTGGCGTGATTGTGCTCGCGGGCGTTGCGGGCGGTGGCCTCATCGTAGCACATGCTGGCCCGCACGCCGGGCACTTTATTCGCGGCCATGCAGGAGCCAATGCCTGCGCCATCGATGATGATGGCGGCCTGGGCCTGTTCTTGCATCACCATAGCCGCGGCGGCGTAGGCGAAATCGGGGTAATCCACGCTCGCCTTACTGTCCGTTCCCAGATCAACCGCCTCATATCCCAGCTCTTTCAGGTAGGGAATGAGTTGCTGCTTGAGCTCATAGCCGCCGTGATCCGCGGCGATGGCGATGGTGCGAACCAGCCACGCGGGCGACGAGGGCGCGTCCTCACCCAAAATCTCCAGCAGAATGCGGCGCACCAGCGCCCGGATTTCCTGCTCGTCGCGGGTCATCACTGCGGTTCCAGATCGGGATGATGGATGACGGTGAAGCGGTCGAAGGGATAATAAATCAGCCAGGCCTTGCCGATGATGAAATGCTTTTGCAGCGGCCCCCAACTGCGCGAATCGCTGGAGCCCGTGCGATTGTCTCCCATGACGAAATACTCATCCTCGCCCAGGGTCACGGGCCCGTAATTCTCGCTGCTGCGATTCTGCACATAGGTCTCGGGCGGGAGGGGCTTGCCATCGATGAAGACCTGCCCGTTCTGAATGGCCAGGGTCTCGCCCGGCAGGCCGATGATGCGCTTGACGAAATCCCGCTCCGGGCCGAAGGGATACTGGAAGACGATGATATCCCCCCGGTCGGGTTCGCCGAAGATATAACTCAAACGGCTGACGATGAGCCGGTCGCCCTGCATCAGCGTCGGATACATGCTGCTGCCTTCCACCACGAAATTCTGGAAGACAAAGGCCCGGAAGAAGACGATGAGCAGCCCGGCCAGCACCAGAGTCTGCAACGTCTCCCAGATGACGCTGCCGCTGTCTTTTTCCCTGCCAGACGTATGAGGCATGTCGCTCGCCGGGCGCACCTTCACCCCGGGAGGATCGGGAAACGCCTCGACAGCCGATTCAGACGCGGTTTGAGGTTCCTGAGGATCGAAGTCGGGCATGTCGGACATGGTGGCATTATAGCACCTTATCGCTCCTTTTTCCACAACAACCACAGCGCGCCGCCGGGCAAACTGCAGAAGATCTGCACCGCCTGCACGAACAGACTCAGGGCCAGGGCCAGCTCGCCCGGCACCCCCACCAGCCCATAGAAAAAGGGATACGCCGCCTGGCTCAGGCCGATGCCGCCGATGGAGATGGGGATAATCAGCACCAGGGCGATGAGCGGCGTGAAGAGGAAAATATCGAGCAAGGGGATGCCCCCGCCCAGGGCCAGGGAGAGAACGTAATTGACCATGGAGGTGGTGGCGATGCCCGTCAGTCCGATGAGAAAGGCGAAGGCCAGGGGGCGATACTGAAACCGATACAGCTCGAACGCACCGGCCAGCGCATCCCAAACGCCCGCGATCTTCTCCAGAAAACCGCGGTGCAGCAAGCGGCTCACGGCCCGGCTGATGCGGCGGCTGATGAGAAACGCGCCGATGGTGAGCAACCCCACCAGGGCGATGACCGCCACCGCGGCCAGGGGCCACAGGTCGCTGCGTCCCGTGAGGAACACCACGGCCAGGGCCGAGAGCGCGGCCACGCTCATGTAGGCCGACAGCCCGATGAGCCGATCCAGCACGACGGATGCCGCCGCGCCCGCGTTCTCCTCCGTATATTTCGCCAGCCCATAGCCTCGCATCACGTCCCCACCGATATTCGCGGGCAGAATGTTGTTGAAAAAGAAGCCGACGAAGGTGAAATTCGCCATGGCCGAGAAGGGAACCTGGATATCCTGCGCCCGTAGCAGCGTCCACCATTTGAACGCATTGATCAGCATCGCCGTCCAGAAAAGCAGCACGCCCAGCCCCACCCAGGCCAGATTCGCCGACGCAAGCATCTCCCCAACCACGGCCAGCCTGTCCTGAAACCGCCACAGCACGAACGCGATGAGCGCCACGCTGATCCCGCCCCGGATCAGCGCCCCCTTCCACTGCTCCCTCACGCGTCACTCCTCGAAAATCGTCCAACGTCCAATGTCCAACGTCGGACGTCCGAAGCCGCCCTCCCCCCACTAAACACTGAACACTGAACACTGATGACTGAATACTGATGACTGATCACTGTTCACTGCTACCCCTGCGTCTTATGGCTGGCCACCGTCACCGAGGCCACGGGATCGATGATATCCGCGTCCGCGACCATCTCCTTCGCCCTCTCCTTCTCCGAGGCCACGTCGGTCTTCTGGCTCCAGGCCATATCCCAGACCACATGCCGCTCCTTCTTGATGGCGAAGTCGTACCAGCCCAGGAAGCGGGCCCAGCCTTCCAGCACGGCCAGCATCCCCAGCACATAGATCAACTGCACCACGCCCCACACGGCCCGGGCCACCTGCTTCGTGGCGATCCACGCCACCTTGCGCTTGCGCAGGCTGCTGACCTTGTAGCCATATTTGTGTTTGAGATAGAGATGCCCGGCGTGATTGCGCCGCCGCTGGCGCACGAAATCGCCAATCGTCGTGGGGCCGGTGTTGTAGACCACCGCGTCGGGCGCGTAGCGCACCTCCATCCCCCGCTTCACCATGATGGCTTCGACGAAAGCCTCGTCCATGGCCACGTCGGGCGGAATCTGATCGAAGACCTTGCGGAACGCGATCATCTCGCCCAGGCGGGGAATATCCAGGCTGAGCTCGTGCTCCAGTTGCAGGCGCAGGTAGGTGAAGAGGCTGACCAGATGGTCGGGCGTGTTCACGGGCACTTTGTGCGCGCCCGTCATCCCCACCTTGGGGTCCTTGAACATGCGCACCAGATGCTCCACCGCGGATTCGTGGGGCAGGGTATCGCCGCTCTCCAGCACGCAGATATCCTCCTGCGCCACCTTGAGGAATTCATTGATGGCTGCAGTCTTGCCCAGGCGCTTTTCCTGCTCGATGAGCTTGATGCGCGGGTCCTTCGCCATGAATTCCCGCACGATGGGTACGGTGTTATCGGTGCACGCGCTGGCCACCACGACGATCTCGGTGATCTCCACTTCGTGAAGATGCTGTTCGATCATCGCGTCCAGCAGCTTGCCGATATTCGCTTCTTCATTGTAGGCAGTGATGCAGACACTGCACCGGATTTTTTCTTTTTGGTCCACAGGGATTTTGGAAGTAATCAGTTATCAGGCTGCACGGGCGAGTTGCCCGCCGATATCGATGGAAAGGCTTGCCGGCCAGATTGGCGCGGGAAGCCAATGTCGTAATCCGTAATGCGTGATGCGTAAGGACCTCACGGATTACGGATTACGCATCACGTCAGGCGTCGCCTCGGCCAACTTTGGCCTGGCGATCCTTCAACAACCAGCGATCATTCTGTTTTCAAAGCAACGTGATTATACACGCTGCCAGCGCGCCCGACAAACCCCAGGCCCGTTTTCGGGCGCGTTTCAATGCTGCAACCCTTTGCGCCCGCCCGACGTATCGTGGATAATCAAACCGCTTTCCCAATCCCCACAGGAAAAACAGCTTCCATGTCCACGTACAAACGTCTGGAACGACAAAACGGCGTCATCGCCGGGGTGTGCGGCGGCCTGGGCGCCTATCTTGGCGTCAGCCCCTGGTGGTTCCGCATCCTCTTCCTCTTTTTGGCCTTGCCCGGCGGCCTGCCCGGCCCGCTCATCTACCTGATCATGTGGATCATCATCCCCAAAAAGAAGGATTGAGGCGCGATGCGCGCTCCTCGGGACGCATCGCGCCCGCTATGAAAATAGGATTCGGATCAGGATTAGGATTAGGATTAGGATTGCAATTCACCAGGCTTAGGTTGGCCGAGGCGGCAGCCGGCGTGAAACGTCAAGCGTGAAACGTCATGTCCTCACGCATCACGTTTCACTCGTCACGTCATTGGCTTCCCGCACCGCCCGGCCGCAAGGCGTTTTCATCGGTATCGACGAGCCATTGCTCGGGCTGGCTGCTTTTCATCCAAACGCCCCGGCCGAGGCCCGCACTGCATCCAGCAGCTCTTCCATGCTCGGCGCGGCGTAGAAGCGTTTGGGCCCGGCGATGATGGTGGGGACGTGCCTGACGCCGTCCTGCTTCGCCCGGCTCATGTGGGTGATGATCTCGATTTCCTCGACCTCGATCTCCGGGTGGGTTTGCTTCAGGCGTTTGATCAGTCGGTTGGTGGGGATGCACTTGGGGCAGATGATGGATTTGTAGTAGACGACTTTCATAATCCCACCTTCAGCACTTTGCGATTGCCGTACTGCTGCTCATAATACTCGCGGAACTCACCCTCCTTGATGGGACGCCACCACCAGGCGTTGTCCACATACCAACGCACGGTCTTGCGGATGGCGGCTTCGGGATCGTGTTTGGGCTCCCAGCCCAGGCGCTTGATTTTATCCACGTTCAGAGAGTAGCGGCGGTCATGGCCCGGCCGGTCTTCGACGAAGTGAATGAGGTCCCGGGACGCGCCCAGCTCATCCAGCAGAATCTCCACCATGGTCAGGTTCTCGATCTCCTGGCCCGTGCCCACGTTGTAGATCTCGCCCAACTCACCCTCATGCAGCACCAGGTCGATGGCCTCGCAGTGGTCGCCCACCCACTGGTAATCGCGCATCTGGCGGCCGTCGCCGTAGACGGGCAGAGGCTTGCCCTCCAGCGCATTAGTCACGAACAGAGGCACCACCTTTTCGGGGTACTGGTAAGGCCCAATGTTGTTGGCCCCGCGGGTGATGGTGACAGGCAGGCCGTAGGTGATGAAATAGGCGTGGACCATAAGGTCGGCGCTGGCCTTGCTGGCCGCGTAGGGGCTGCGCGGGGCCACCGGGTCGGTCTCCACCGAGGAGTAGCCGGGCGGAATGTGGCCGTAGACCTCGTCGGTGGAGATCTGATGATAGCGCTCCAGCCCGAACTTGCGCGCAGCCTCCAGCAGCACGTACGTGCCATACACGTCGGTCTGGATGAACGCGTCCGGGTTCATGATGGAGCGGTCCACATGGCTTTCAGCCGCGAAGTTGACGATGGTGTCAATGTCGTACTTTTCGATGGTCTCAGCCACCTTGTCGGGATCGCAGATGTCGCCCCGGACGAAGGCGTAGCGGGGATCGTCGCTGACGTCGGCCAGGTTGTTGAGGTTGGCCGCGTAGGTCAGCTTATCGTAAACGATGATGCGATAGTCGGGATGCTTCGCCAGCATGTGGTGGACGAAGTTGGAGCCGATGAATCCGGCTCCGCCCGTAACGAGAATGTTTTTCATGGTGGAATCTCGGGATAGATGGTTGGTTGGGAGATGCTGATGGCTAATTACGCACTCCGAATCATCTCCAGAATATCGTAGCTGCGGCTGAGGGTGAGGGTGGGCAGGCTGTGATAGAGGTCGATAAGGCCCGGATCGTCCTCGGGCAGACGGTGTTCGTGGGCGATGCGCTCGTCCAGAGCGGCGGAGACGGCCAGGAACGCGACGTCATCCCGTCCATACAGCAGTTCAGCAGCCCGGGCGATCTCCTCCCGGGCCTCCTGCAAGCGGCGCTGCATCGCGGGCAGGGTGCGTTGCTGAAAGTGCTGTGCGAAAGCGTCATCCCGCCCTGCGGCAAAGTAAGCGGGACAGAATTCCGCAGCCCAAAAGCGCTCGGCCCGCCGGAACGCGGGGGAAAGCAGGTCCGCGTAGAGGATCACGTCCAGGGTGGCGCCCAGGCGGTCGATGCGGACGATGGCCGGAACCTGTTCGGGGTAGAGGTCGAAATAGGCGGCGGGATCGAAGGGATGCCAGTGGGGATAGGCTTGCGGCAGGCGGCGCAGACGCTCGGCCAGGATGCTGACGCCCTCGGCGATGCGCCGGACGATGACCTGCGGGTCACCTCGTTCGGGCGCGCGATACGCGGGCACAAACGGGCGCTGGAGATGCTGTAACACAACGCTGTGACATGGCCATAAACGCTCCGTTTGTGCAATGAGTGAGGCGAGGGCGGGAAGAGAGTGGGGCAAGAGGGGAGTGAGCAGTAATCAGTGATCAGTAATCAGTGAAAGCGCGGGAATGGAATCTTCAATCTTTAGTCTTCAGTCTTCAGATCAACCCGACGCGGGAGTTGTCGCCCAGGGTGAACTTCAAGGCCCGGGGTTTGAATTCGGATCGCTGAATGAGGACATTGCGGCCAATGAGGCTGTCGGTAATGCGGAAAGGCACATCCTTGACCTGGCTGTGCTCTAAAATAATGCAACGTTCGATCTCGGCGCCTTCGATGATGCAATCGTGATAAATGGAAGTGAAGGGGCCCACGTAGCTGTTGATGATGCGGGTGTTTTCGCCGATGATGGTGGGCCCGCGCACGACGCTGTTGATGATCTGCGCCCCTTCTTCGATGGTCACCCGCTCATCCACTTCCGAATCCTTGTCTACAAAGCCGTGAATGGCGGGCGTCAGTTCTTCCAGCACTTTGCTGTTGGCCGCCAGCATATCGATGGGCTTGCCGGTGTCGATCCACCAGCCGCGATGAATGTAGGGATGCACATGGTAGCCCTGGTCCACCAGCCACTGGATGGCGTCGGTGATCTCCAGTTCGTTGCGCCAGGAAGGCTTGATGCTGCGCACGGCCTCATGGATATGATGATCGAACATGTAGATGCCCACCAACGCCAGGTTGCTGCGAGGCTCCCGCGGCTTCTCCACAAGCTGTTTGATGCTGCCGTCGGGGTTGAGTTCGGCTACGCCGTAGTGCTGGGGCTCGGGCACAGGCGTGAGCACGATTTGGGCGTTGTAGTCGGAGCCTTCGAACTCTCGGATGAGGTTGCTGATGCCTCCCTCGATGACGTTGTCGCCCAGGAACATGACGAAGCGGTCGTCGCCCAGGTAGTCGCGGGCGATGAGCACGGCGTGGGCGAGACCGCGGGGCTCATCCTGTACGATATACGTGATCTTCACGTCCCAACGGCTGCCATCGCCCACCGCGGCCCGCACTTTGCGGCCATTTTCGCCGCTGCCGATGACGATGCCCATATCGTCGATGCCCGCGTCCCTGATGGCCTCGATCACCCGGAAGAGCACGGGTTTGTTAGCTACGGGAATGAGTTGTTTGGCGTTGGTGTAGGTGAGGGGATAGAGGCGGGAGCCTTTCCCCCCGCTGAGAATCAATGCTTTCATGTTGCATTTATCCGAATAGGTGGCATTTGAAAAAAGATCGCGAAGTCCACATTGGGCGATGCAGCAACGGACGTAATGCGTAATCCGTGATCCGTAAAATCGTTACGCTTTACGCATTACTCGTTACGCACTTGGCGTCCCGCGCCAAGTCGGCTGGCGTCGTCTTCATGAAGAATGGAGATCATTCGCCGTAATACTTATACACGCCCGTCTCCACCGCGGCGTTGGTGAGCACTGCGCCCACCAGGTTGGCCTTGACCTTCTGTAGAATATCTTTGGCCTTCTCCACCAGCTCCCGCTTGGTCTGGCCCGCGCGGGCCACCAGCAGCACGCCATCCACCTTGGCGGCCAGCAACGCACCGTCGGTGACCGCCACCAACGGGGGTGCGTCGAAGAGGATGACGTCGGCCTGGCTTTTGAGCTGGTCCAGCACGTCGTTCATGCGGGCGGAGGCCAGGAGATCGGCCGGGTTGACGGGCGTGGGGCCGGCGGGCAGGATACGCAGATTCTCGACCTGGGTGTTGAAGATGGGAAGTTCGCCCGCATCCTCAGCCAGCGCGGTGGCCAAACCCCGATCATTGGCCAGGCCGAACACCTCATGCAGCCGCGGGCGGCGCATATCCGCATCCACCAGGATGACGCGCTTGCCCGCCTGGGCGGAAATGACGCCCAGGTTGGCGACCACCTTGGTCTTGTCGTCATCGGGCTCGGGACTGGCGATGAGCAGGGTATGGAGAGGATTCTCCAGGCTGTAGAAGTCGAGGTTCGTGCGCAAACTGCGGTAGGCCTCGGCCTGGGGAGATTGGGCGTCGGTTAGGGCGACGATATCGAGGGTCATGGTGATTGTCCACTGCTATGAAAATAGGATTAGGGAACGCAGATGACGCAGATTGAAACGGATGAACGCAGATGAAAAGAAAAAATCTGTGAAAATCATCTGCGAAAATCAGCGTCGCATCCGCGTAATCAGCGTTCTCATTTTCGTTCGTATCGGCAAGACTTCGCTCGGGCCGCCTGCGATCAGGAAGCCGCTTTTTGGGCTTTGCGGCGGGCGCTTTTGGCGCTGGGAATGGCGCCAAGGACGCGAATGCCGAAGCGTTCCATGTCATCCGCGGTGCGGATATAGCGGGAGGCCAGCCATTCCAGCAGGAAGACGATGAATGCGCCGATGAGCGCGCCCAGAATCAGGCCCGCGACGAGATTGAGTTTGGGATTCGGCCGCCATTGGGGCGCATCCCGGGCGTCATCCACAATCCACACGTCGATGCGGTCCCGCTTGTCCTGCTTCTGGTTCCAGGCCTCCTGCTCATCCACGAAGATCTGGGCCATGGTTTGGACGATGGTGACCGCGGTTTGCGGATCAGGGTCCTTGGCCACGATCTCGATGATGAAACGATCGGGTTCGGGATTGACCTCAACCTCACTGAGGAGTTCGTAGGTGTTCATATCCAACTGCGCCCGATCGATGACCTTCTGGGCCATGCGATGGGTGAGCAGGTTGGTCTGGAAGTTGCGCAGCAGGTCTTTGGTGGAGGCGGTGAGGCCGAAGTCGGCCCGGGCCGGGCGCACGCTGACCAGAATCTGCGCCCGATAGATGGTCTCTTGAAAACGGCTGAAGCCAAACGCGGCGACGCCGGTGATGAGCGCGGCCACGAGGATGATCCAGCCGCGTTTTTTGAGGATTTGCCAGTAGGTTTTGAGTTCCATAGGTGAAGTGAAAGCAATGGTTGAAGGGAATCCAACCGGGCTATTGTAACACAGGATGCCGTGTCCGGTGTTTTCGTTGCGCTATCCGTGTTTTTTCTATCCGTGTCGAGGCAAAAAGACTATCGCGGGATTTCGGCCATCACTTGAATGCCCAGCTTCTCCAGATCGTCGCGGTCATAGATGCGGGGGATGAGGTAGTTGACGAGAAAAGCGAGGCCAATGCCCGCCAGCAGGGCCAGAACCAGACGCAGGGGCATATCCAGACGCTGTTTCAGGCTGGGGCCGATGGGAACGACGCCCCCGCGGTCCACCAGATAGACCGCGCCCTGATCCTCCAGCAGACGGGGCATGAATTCGTCTGCGTCCTCGGTCATGGTGGCGGCGACCGCGTCCGCGATGGCGGTCAGACGGTCGGGGTCGCCGTCGTAGATGGTGACGGTGAGGATGCGGTGGAGCTCGCCCGTCTGGGTGGAGCCCTGAATCTGGCCCGGGGCCACCTGGATGCCGGCGTCAGCCAGCCGTCGACTCACCGCGGCCGCGAATTCGGAGCCCTTGACGATCTGGCTGAAGTCGTCGATGAGGTATTCCGAGGAGAGCGCGGTGTAGTAGCCGTCGTAGGTGAACTGGTCGGGCAATTGCTGGGGCCGCACGCCCACGCTGAAGGACATGCTCATGGCGTACGCGGGCGGGCGGGGTCGCCAGGGCTTGAGAGTGACCAGGGAGAAGAGCAGGGTCAGAAGAACCAGCCCGACCGGAATCCACCACCAACGCTTGAGAATGCGGAGATAGGTGCGGAATTCCATGGCATAAGTTTGCCGCAGGATGGGGTTTCGGTCAAATCTGGGCCGCGCTAATGCAATGCTAATACTTTGCAGATGGAGAACATACATTCGGAGGGTTAAATGGGAGTAGTAGCAGAAGACGCGTTGAGAGCCGTCAAACGTCATGACTGCATCCTCGCGATGACATGACGTTTGACGTTTTACGCTTGACGGGTAACTGCTAACGCACCCCGGTTAACAAACCACAAAGGGCACTCAGGCACCAAGAACACGAAGAAAAAATGTATGAATTTCCCCTTGTGCCTTTGTGTCTTCGTGTTCTTAGTGGTTTTCGGGCGACGACCTTAGTAGTTACCTTGACGGTTCCTGTCATTTCGTCAAGAGGCGTCTTAATTTCCTCACAACGGAGGTGTCTACCACCCATGTTCCAAGATATCATCAACACCCAACAAACCGACATCAGCGAGGAGAATCTGGCCCGACTCGTCGCGGACGAGTTGCCAATTCTGCCTTTGCGCAATATCGTGCCCATGCCCATGGCGGTGCTGCCCCTGGCCGTGGGCATTCCCCGCTCGGTGAAGCTCATCGAAGAGGCCAGCCGCGGGTCCCGCATCATCGGTCTGGTGGCCATGAAGGACCCCAGCATCGAGCTGCCCGGCCCGGAAGAAATCTATCAGACGGGCGTCATCGCGCTCATCCACAAGGTGGTGCGCACCGATGACGGCTCACTGCAGGTCATCGTCCAGGGCCTGGAGCGGATGAAGATCACCGAATGGACGGCCACGGAGCCCTACCTCAAGGCCCGGGTCGAGCTCGCGCCCGAAATCACCGAGACGGGCGTGGAGGCCGAGGCCCTGCGCGAGAGCCTGCTCGACATCACCGAAGAGGTGGCCGAGCTGCTGCCCAATCTGCCCGAAGGCGTGGGCGCGTTCCTGCGCCAGATCCGGGATAACCGCCAGCTCGTCTATCTCATCGCCTCCAACATCCAGCTCGAGGTGGAGGAGGCCCAGCAGCTTCTGGAGTCCGACAGCGTCAACGAGAAGATGCGCCTGCTGGTGCGCTTCCTGGCCAAAGAGAAGGAGGTTCTCACCCTGCGCAAGCAGATCGCGGAGGAAGCCTCCGAGGAGATGAGCAAGGCCCAGCGGGATTACTACCTCCGCCAGCAGTTGGAAGCCATCCGCCGGGAGCTGGGCGAGATGGATGAAACCGAGGCGGAGATCGAAGAATACCGCAAGCGCATCGCCGAGGCCAATCTTCCCGAAGAGGCGGAAAAGGAAGCCCTGCGCGAGCTCAAGCGCATGGAGAAGATGCCGCCGCAGGCCGCGGAATACTCGGTCATCAAGACCTATCTGGACTGGCTCCTGGACCTGCCCTGGAACGTGTTGACCGAGGACAATCTCGATATCGAGCACGCCCGGCAGGTGCTGGATGAGGATCACTACGACCTGGAGAAGGTCAAGGAGCGCATCCTCGAATATCTGGCCGTGCGCAAGCTGGTCAAGGAGCGCGGCATCGAAGAGCCCGAGGGCCACGAGGGCGAACTGCACGAGGCCATGGGCGCGATCCTCTGCTTCGTGGGTCCGCCCGGCGTGGGCAAGACCAGCCTGGGCAAGAGCATCGCCCGCGCCCTGGGCCGCAAATTCACCCGCATGAGCCTGGGCGGCATGAGAGACGAAGCCGAGATCCGCGGGCATCGCCGCACCTACATTGGCGCCATGCCCGGCCGCATCATCCAGGCCATCAAACGGGCGGGCGCCCGCAATCCCGTATTCATGCTGGACGAGATCGACAAGGTCGGCATGGACTGGCGGGGCGATCCCAGCTCGGCCCTGCTGGAGGTGCTGGACCCGCAGCAGAATTACGCGTTCCGCGACCATTATCTGGATGTGGACTTCGACCTCAGCGACGTGATCTTCATCACAACAGCCAATACCATGGACACCATCCCCGCGCCCCTGCGGGACCGGATGGAAATCATCGAGCTGGAAGGCTACACCGAGCACGAAAAGCTCCACATCGCCCGCGGCTATCTCATCCCCCGTCAGCGCCGGGTGAACGGCCTGCGCAAGGATGAGATCAGCTTCACCGATGAGGCCATTCGCGCCATCATTCGCGACTACACCCGCGAAGCGGGCGTGCGCAACCTGGAGCGGGAGATCGGTTCGGTGTGCCGCAAGGTGGCCGTGAAGATCGCGGCGGGAGAGGTCGAACGCATGGAGATCACCCCCGACCTGGTGCGCGAATTCCTGGGCAAGCCCAAATACTTCTTCGACGCGGCCCTGCGCACCGAGAAGCCCGGCGTGGCCACCGGTCTGGCCTGGACGCCCGTAGGCGGTGATGTGCTCTTCGTCGAGGCCACCAAGATGAAGGGCAAGGGCAACCTGATCATCACCGGCCAGCTGGGCGATGTCATGGAAGAGTCCGTGCGCATCGCCTTCAGCTGGGTGCAGGCCAACGCCGAGGCCCTGGGCATCGATCCCGACGTGTTCGAAACCCACAACTTCCACATCCACGTCCCCGCGGGCGCCATCCCCAAAGACGGCCCCAGCGCTGGCGTGACTATGGTCACGGCGCTGGTCAGCCTGCTGACGAACCGTCCCGTGCGGGCCGACGTAGGCATGACCGGCGAGATCACCCTGCGGGGTCAGGTGCTGCCCATCGGCGGCGTCAAGCAGAAGATCCTGGCCGCGCACCGCGCGGGCCTGAAGACCATCATCCTGCCCCAGCGCAACGAAGCCGACCTGGACGACCTGCCCGAGGATATCCGCCAGGAGCTGGAATTCGTCCTGGTGGAGGATATCGAGCAGGTGCTGCAGACGGCCCTGCGCCCCGCGGGCGGGGACCAGGAGCAGGCCGGGGCTGCGGAAAAGGCCGTGGAAGGCCCGCCCGCGCCCGAGCCTTCGCTGAACTGAACGCACCCCCACAAAACAAAGACCCCGGACGGACCACGCCGCCGGGGTCTTTTTCTGTCATCAGACCTTCTGTCGGGCCTCCTGCACCAGCTCGAACAGGCGGTTTGGGCTGATGGGCGCTTCGGTAATCTCCAGCTCAGCCAGGGGAGCCAGGGCGTTCTCCACTGCCTGGACGAAGAGGGGCGCGACGGGAATCGCTCCGGCCTCGCCCACGCCCTTCACGCCCAACGGATTCAACGGCGAGGGGGTTTCGGTGTGAACAAGCTCGATGTGGGGCACTTCCATGCTGGTGGGGACGAGATAATCCATGAAGGACGCGGTGAGAAGCTGCCCCTGGTCATCGTAAACGATTTTCTCATAGAACGCGTTGCCGATGCCCTGGGCTACGCCGCCTCGCACCTGGCCATCCACGATCAGCGGGTTGACCATGACGCCGCAATCGTGGCCCGCCACATAGCGCAGAATCTTGACGTCGAAGGTCTCGGGGTCCACCTCGACGATCATGGCGTGGGTCCCGAATGCGGTCGCGCCCCGCTCGGGCCCGAAATAGGCGGTGGATTCCAGACCGGGCTCCGCGTCGGCCTTCACCGCGCCGCGCAGGGGGTTCGCCTTCACAGCCAGGTCTTTCAGGGCCACGAAGGATTCGGGATGGCGTTGGTCGCGGACAAAGCCTCCCTCCAGAACCAGGTCCTCCACGGGCGCTTCCAGCTCCTGGCTGGCCATCTGCAAAATCTTCCGCTTCACGCGCTCGGCCGCCGAGTTGATGGCGTTGCCCGCCACGACCATGCCGCGGCTGGCGAAGGTGCCCGTGCCCCAGTGGAAGATGTCGGTGTCGCCCGTGACCAGGTAGATATCCTTGGGGTCCACGCCCAGATGCTCGGCCACCACCTGCACGAAGGAGGTGAAATGGCCCTGGCCCTGGGTGCCCACGCCCGTGGCCACGTTGACCTTGCCCGTGGTCTCCACCTGGACCCGCGCGCCTTCGTAGGGCCCGATGCCGGTGCCCTCCACATAGCTGACCACGCCGATGCCCACATAGCGGCCCTCGGCCCGCAGCTTGGGCTGCTCTTCCTTGATGAATTTCTCGTACTCGATAAGAGCAAGCACTTTGTCCAACAAAGGCTCGTAGTTGCCGCTGTCGTAAACCAGGGGCGCGAAGTCCTGGTAGATGATCTCGTTGTTGTAGGGGAATTTGTCGGGCGGGATGTAATTCTTGCGCCGAATCTCGGTCACGTCCATCCCCAACTCCCTGGCGGCCAGGTCCAGCAGGCGTTCCATGACGAAGACGCCATGCTGTCGCCCCGCGCCCCGGTAGGGCGTCACGATCATCTTATTGGTGAAGACGACCTTCATGTCGGAGTAGTAGTTGGGGATGTCATAGCTGCCCAGCAGGGTGCATTGACTGTTGATGGGCACAGTCAAACCGTAGGGGTCGTATGCGCCTGAGTCGTGGATGAATTCATCCTTGACGCCCAGGATTTTGCCATCTTTCGTCAGCGCGATCTCCGCCCAATGGATCTGATCCCGCTCGTGGGTGGTGGACATGAAATTCTCGCGGCGGTCTTCAATCCACTTAAGGGGACGGTTGAGTTGCATGGCCGCCCAGGGCAGCAGCACTTCCTCGGGATAGAACATCATGATCTTGGGGCCGAACGCGCCGCCAATGAAGGGGGCGATGACCCGCACCTGGGATTCGGACAGGCCCAGCATGGCGGCGATGCCGTTGCGGATGACCACGGGCGCCTGGGTGGTGTCCCACATGGTCAGACGCTCAGCCTTGCCGTCCCACCAGGCTACGATACCCCGGTTTTCCATAGCTGCGGCCACGCCGTGGTCGTAGTAGAAGCGGCGGCGGATGACCACGTCCGCTTTCTCGACGGCCTCAGCGTAATCGCCCTTCTGCTGGATGATGTGGGCGGCAAGGTTGGAGTCCAGGTCTTCGTGAATGAGAGGAGCGTCAGGCGCGAGGGCTTGCTCCAGGTCGGTGACCGCGGGCAGGGGTTCGATATCCACAAAAATCTGCTCCACCGCATCCTCGGCGATGTAGCGGCTTTCGGCCACCACCATGACGATGGGCTCGCCCACATGGCGCACCTTGTCCCTGGCCAGGGGCACCTGGGTGCGGGCGTGGAAGACGCGGCCTTCCACGGGAGGCGGGGGCACGAGCAGAGGACCGGGCCGCCAGTAATCACCCAGGTCCTCCGCGGTGTAGATGGCGACCACGCCCGGAATCTCCCTGGCGAAGCTCGTGTCGATGCCCTTGATGCGGCCATGCGCGTAATCGCTGCGCAGGAAGGCCACGTGCAGCATGCCGGGCAGGTGGACGTCATCGGTAAAGAGGGCCCGGCCCGTGAGCAGCCGGGGATCCTCGTTGCGTTTCATGCGTTTGCCAATGTATCGCGTGCTCATGATGACGCCTCCTTCATTTTGTCAGCAGCCAGGTGGACCGCATCTACGATGTGGTCATAGCCGGTGCAGCGGCAGAGGTTGCCCGAGATGGCCTCGCGGATCTCTTCGTCCGAGGGATCGGGGTTTTCCTCCAGGAAGGGCTTGAGGGTCATGACGAAGCCGGGGGTGCAGAAGCCGCACTGGAGCGCGTGGGCGTCATGGAAGGCTTCCTGGATGGGGTGGAGATGGTCGGGATCGGGAGCCAGGCCTTCGATGGTGAGAATGTTGTGGCCGTCGGCCTGGACCGCGAAGAGCAGGCAAGAACGCACAGGCTGGCCGTCGAAGAGGATGGTGCAGGCCCCGCACACGCCATGCTCACACCCCACGTGGGTGCCGGTGAGGCCCAGGTCGTGGCGGATAAAGTCGCTGAGGAGCAGTCTCGGCTCGACCTCGCGTTGGTAGGTGACGCCGTTGACGCGGACGGTGATGGGGATTCGTTGGCTCATGCTGTCACCTCCTGGCCCGCGGCCCGGGCGAGGGCCTGCGTGAGGGTGCGTTGAACAAGGACGTTGACGAGGTGGCGGCGGAAGGAAGCGGTGGCGTGAACGTCGCTGGGCGGGTCCACGTCCTTTTGGGCGGCGGCTTCCGCCGCGGTGGCGATGGCCTCATCGTCCAGTTTTTCGCCCCGGAGCACGCCCATCGCGGTGGTGGCCAGCATGGGGCCGTCGCCCACGCCAAAGAGGCTGATCCGCACGTGGTCGCAGCGCCCGGCTCCATCCAGATGCAGGATAGCGAACGCGCCCACCAGGGCGAAGTCGCCATGCCGGCGGGCGACTTCTTCGATAGCCCAGCCGCTGCCCGCTGGCAGAGGCGGCAGGTGAAGTTCGGTGATGAGCTCATCTTCGGCCAGGGCCGTGGTGAAGAAGCCCTGGAAGAAGTCATCTGCGGGAATCCAGCGGCTGCCGCGGGCGCTTTGGGCTTTGATGCGACCCTGCACGGCCCGCATCAGCGCAGGCAGCTCGGCCGCGGGGTCCGCGTGGGCGATGCTGCCGCCCAGGGTGCCGCGGTTGCGTATCTGAGGATGCCCGATGTTGGGCATGGTGGCATGAAGCAGAGGGTGTTTGTCCGCCACCTTGGGGTTTTTCTCCGCCTGCACGTGGCGGGTCATGGCGCCAATGAGCAGGCCGCCATCGGGCGCGAGGCGGATGTAGCTCAGGTCGGGAATGCGGTTCAGGTCCACCAACACGCTGGGCGCGGCCAGGCGAAAGTTCATGGTGGGGACCAGACTCTGCCCGCCCGCCAGGGCCTTGGCCCCATAGCCGTGTTGGGCCATGAGGGCCAGGGCCTCGTCCAGGGTGTCGGGAGCGTAGTAATCGAAGGGTGGGGGTTTCATAGGCGGAAACCTCGTAGGGTGATGAATGAGATGGTGCAGGGGGTTGGGGGAGTTTGGATCAATCGAGATTGGGAGCAGGATCAGGATTAGGATTAGGATTAGGATTAGGATTGGGGAGTGTGGTGGTCTGGCGTATGTGTTGCAGGGTAGTTTGGCGTGTGTCATCATCCGTAAGCAGCCAAGCCAGATGCGCCTCTGAAAAAATCACCTGTTCCGTTTCCCGGAAATGGTAGGTTGGTCCCGGTTCTTTGAATGCCTGCACCTTTCCATGTCGGTATGTCTTTATTTTGCCAACATAACCATTGACGCCTTTCGCCATTTCGTTAAGCCGCTCAGCATAGCTCCGATGAATCTCAGATTCAATGATATCTCGCTTCAGGGCGCGATTTAACCAGTACTTGGTCTCGAACACGCTCCCGCGAGCATAATAGAGGAAGTTGATTTTATCGCCATAGTGATAACGACCAAACGCTTCAGCGATGTTAGCGCCAATGGAATCTGCAGAACGGATTAATTGCTTGCCAATCACGTCCCGGATAAAGGCATTCCATTGGAACACCATCTTCCAGACATCATCGGCAATATCCTCCGCCAATTGCAATACATACAGTTCTTCGAAGACGACCATAACAACCTCCAATCCTACTCCTTAATCCTAATCCTCAATCCTACTCCTTAATCGCGATGAATCTTCCCCACATGGACGCGGTTTCCATACCTTTGGGCAGGTAGACGGCAATGTAGTAGCGGCCGCTGGGAGTGTGGGTGATGTCTTTGCCCAGGTTTTCGGCATGGACGATGCCCTTGGGGAAGAGGTTCAGGTGGGTGTCCTGGTAGTATTTGTCCAGGGGGAACATTTCATCCCAATCCTTGCCGAATTTGGCCTTGAGTTTGGCGTTGGCTTCTTCGAAGGTCTTGGGATGCCAGATGCGCTGAATGGTGTTCATGGGATGATCCTGGCTCACCGCATCGATGCCCAGCCATTTAATCTTCTTCTCGATGGCCCAGTCGGAGAAGTCGGGCGAGGGGCCGGGATGGCGCACCATGTAGCGGAATTCGTCGGAGTCGGGGCTGTTCCAACCGTATTTGTGGAACCCGGTCTTGATGAGCAGGATGTCCCCTTCTCGCACCTCGACCACGCTCTCGATCATCTCGGGCGTGTACACGTCCAGGTCGGAGACCAGGTGGGAGATGTCCGCGATGGCGCCCGGACCCATCCAGTGTTCCAGGGGAACCTGCCCGATAGTGCGGCCCCGGGACCAGAAGTGGATCTCGCCGTCCATATGGGTGGCCAGGTGGAAGCTGGCAGTGCAGATGGACGTGTTGCGGCCTTTGCCGAAAGCCTGGCCGCCCACGCGCTTGACGTATTTCACCACCAGGGGCTCGTAGTTGGCCCATTGGGGCGTCTGCACGCTGAAGGGCAGGGTGAAGTCCAATACCTGGGCTTCCTCCATCATCTGGAAGAATGCCTCTTCATCCATGCCCTCGGGCGGGCGGAAGGCCACGGGCCGCATCCAGGAGCTTTCCACTTCCATGAAGGGCAGGGGGAACATCATGAACCAAGCCCGCTTGCCCAGCAGTTCATCGATCTGGCCCACGATGCTTTCGGCGAAGAGGATGTGGCGTTTGGGCAGTTCGATGTGCAGCAGGCGGTAGTACTCCTCGGGCGGGAACATTTCATCCCAGGTCTTGCCGTGCTCGGCCTTGAGCTTGGCCTCGGCCTTGGCGAATTCGGTGGGATGCATGGTGCGGATGAGGGTGTTCATGGGGTGCTCGGCCAGGCCGCAGTCCACGCCGATAATCTTGAGTTCTTTTTCGATGGCCCATTTGTAGAAGGAAAGGGAAGGGCCGGGATGCCGCACCAGGAAGCCGAATTCCTTATTCTCGACGCCGCCCTGCGCGTTGGGATTGGGGATGTCGGGCCGGTCCCAGGAGTAGCGATGGTAGCCGGTGTTGATGATGAGAATGTCCCCTTTGCGCACGTCCGCCACGCTCTCGATCATCTCGGGCGTATAGACGCTGTAATCGGAGACGAGATGGGAGATGTCGGCCACGACGCCGCGGCCCATGAGGTCTTTGAGGGGGATGTCGGCCAGGGCGCGGCCACCGGAGTGATAGGCCCGTTCACCCACCAGGTGGGTGCCGGTGGTGTTGCTCCACTTGATGAACTGGCCGTTGGCGCCGGGGCCGCCATGATGCGCGCCCGTCACCCGCTTGAAGAAGGTAATCTCCAGGGGCTTGTCGCCGGGCCAGGGCGGGGTGAATATGCTCAAATCCTGCGCCAGGTCGTAGACTTTGGCGCTGGCAATTGTTGAAATCAAAGCCTCTCGGTCCATGAGGATGCTCCTTATATTTCAAAATGCGTCAAACGTCATGCGTCAAACGTCATGTTTTGCATCCTCACCATGACGTTTGACGTTTTACGTTTGACAGAATCGAAAAAGCGAAGTGATGAAGAGAGGTCAATCAGCCTCTAAAACCCATATTTCTCCGCAAACGCGATCAACGCCTCTTCGAAGATGCTCATAGGCGGTCGCACCAGGCCCGCGCCGATCTGGCCCACGCCGGGGTCTTTGTGCGCGATGCCGGTGTTGATGCGGGGGGTGATGCCCTTTTCCACCACCTTGCGAATATCGATGCCAGTGGGGGTGCCGCGGAAGCCCAGGAAGGGGATGTTGAAGTATTTGTGCTCGGCCTCGGTGATCTCGTACATTTCCATGGTGGTGTTGATGGCGTCCTGAGGCGTGCCGCTGACGAAGGTGACGATGGCCGGGGCCGCGGCCATGGCGAACCCGCCGATGCCCGCGGTTTCGGTAATGGTGCTGTCGCCGATGTCACCGCTGCCATCCTCCGCGGTGAAACCGGGGAAGTAGAGGCCTTTGGGTTTGCCCACAGGCCCGGTGAACCAGCGATCGCCCAGGCCGCTGACGCGGATGCCAAAGTCGGTGCCGTTGCGAGCCATGACCGTGACGATGGTGCTGCCTTCCACGCCGTGCGCGGCGTCGGCCATGGCCTTGCACGCGGCCATGACGGGATTGAGCACGGCCAGGGCGTTGTCGCCGATGGCTTTGAGGATGTCGGAAGCCACCTGCTGGTTGGGCGCAGCCTTGGCGATGCCGGGCGCCAGGGCCTTGAGGAAGAGGATGGAGCCCGCTTTGTTGCGGTTGTGGCCCTCATCGCCCATGTGCAGAGCCTCGGCCAGCAGGGCCTTGATGTCCACACCGCCCACCATGTCAATGGCCTCCTTCAGTACGGGCGCCATGACCTCATGCATCCACTTCAGCCGATCCATGACCTCCTGGTCGTACGCGCCGTAGCGGAGCACCTTGCCGTAGCCTTCGTTCATGTTGCTGAAGGCCAGGTTGCCGTGGGTTTTGTTTTCGATGATATAGACTTCCATATTGGGCGTGGTCAGCCCGGCCATGGGCCCCACCGACTGATGCTCGTGGCAGGGCTCCAGCTGAATCTCGCCCGACTTAACCAGCTTCTCCGCTTCCTCCATGTTCTTGGCCCGACCTTCGAAGATGAGCGCGCCTGTGATCGCACCCTTCATGGGCCCGGATGCGCGGTCCCAATCGATGGGCGGGCCCGCGTGGAGGAGCAGATTTTCGTGCATGCCGGGGATGACGTCGATGGCCTTGCCCATGCCCACCAGCACGGGCCGGGCCTCCATCATGCGACCGACGGCTTCGGCATTGGCTTTGTTGATGTCCATGATACGCCTCCGATTAGAGTAGAGTAAGGTGAGAGGGTGGTTGATAGAAATGAGGATTGGCGAGGGGAGAGTGTTCAGTGTTCAGTCACCATGAGCGATAGCTCACCCCATGACGACGAAAATGGGGACGCTGATTTGCGCAGATGCAACGCAGATTCCCGCAGATGATTTTTTATTTTGATTTTATCTGCGTGAATCTGCCTCTATCAGCGTTCATCTGCGTTCTCTATTTACGGAACAATCTTGGGCAGGCAATAGACCGCGTCTTTGTAGAAGGAGATGTGCAGCTCGGAGCCTTCGGGGTAGATGCTGGCCCGAATGACGTCGGACTCGGTGGCAACCAGGAGTTGGCCCGACACCTCCAGGTCGTATTCGATGAGGGAGCCCAGGTAGGTGGAGCGCCGCACAATGGCGGGGAAGCCGTCATCCGAGCGGCCGTCCAGGATGATGGCCTCGGGCCGCACCACCAGGCGCACATGATCGCCCGGCTTGCGCGAATCGGGCGGCTGCGGGATGTCCATGATCCCGCCCAGGGCCTTGACCACCAGCCGGTCGCCCTCCACGCCCGCGACTTCGCCATCCACGAAATTGGCCCGACCGATGAAATTGGCCACAAATTCGTTCGCGGGCTGACGATACACCTCCCAGGGCGCGCCCACCTGCTCGATACGGCCCTGGTTCATGACCACGATACGGTCGGAAAGGGCCATGGCCTCCACCTGGTCGTGGGTCACATAGACGCTGGTGATGCCCAATTGCGACTGGATGCGGCGCAGCTCCACCCGCATCTGCTCCCGCAGCTTCGCATCCAGGTTGGAGAGGGGCTCGTCCAGCAACAGCACTTTGGGTTCCATGACCAACGCCCGGGCCAGGGCCACTCGCTGCTGCTGTCCGCCCGAAAGCTGATTGGGCGCGCGGTTCTCCAATCCCACCAGATCGGTGAGCTCCAGCACCTGCGCCACCTTGCGCCTGATCTCATCCTTGGGCAATTTCTTGATTTTCAGGCCGTAGGCGATGTTCTCGAACACGCTGAGGTGGGGAAAGATGGCGTAGGATTGGAAGACCATGGACATTTCCCGCTTGTCGGGGGAGAGGGAGGCGATGTCCCGGCCATCCAGCACGATGCGGCCGCTGGTGGGGAATTCGAAGCCCGCGATGAGGCGCAGGGTCGTGGTTTTGCCGCAGCCGCTAGGCCCGAGCAGGGTGATGAATTCGCCCCGTTCGATATCCAGGTTGACATGGTCCACGGCGAGGACTTCGCCGCTACCGCCGCGGGCAGGGAATTTCTTGACGAGGTTTTGGAGGGAAAGGTAGGGCATGGTGAGGATTTGAATTTGACGAATGTGTCTGGAACTGTGGGTTAGGAGTAGGAGTAGGATTTGGATTGGGATTGGGATTTGGATTGGGATTGGGAACAGTCGCCATGAATGATGGCTCACCCCATAACAACAAAAATGGAACGCAGTTTGCAGGTTTGCAAGTAGCAGGTGGCAGGTGGCAGGTGAAGGGAACGCAGATTTCCACTGATTACTGATCACTGATTACTCTATTTTCGGAGCGGCGTCATCTTTCTCATTAATCCTGATCCTAATCCTGATCCTTTTTATCCTCCCCCCATGGTGATGTCCACATAATCGGTCTTGTAGGCCCGGCCCATGAGGAAGTAGAAGAGGCCGATGGCCGCGAGGACGATGAAGATGACGATCATGGAGTAGGCCGTGGCGATGTTCAGGCCGCCCTGCTCCACCTCGCTGAGGATAAGCACCGTGAGGATCTTCCACTTGGGCGTGGTCAGGAAGATGATGGCGCTGAGGGAGGTCATGTGGCGGGCGAAGGCGAAGATGAGCCCGGCCAGGAACGCGGGGGCGATCAGGGGCAGGGTGATGCGGCGGAAGGTGACCTGTGCGTCCGCGCCCAGTGAGGTGGAGGCTTCTTCGATGGCGGGATCGATTTGCTGCAAGGAGGCCACGCCCGCGCGCAGGGACGCGGGCAGGCTGCGCACGGTGTAGGCGGCGATGATGATGTAGGATGTGCCCACCAGGGCCAGGGGTTTGCCCGTGAAGATGAGCATGGTCGCCAGCAACAACAGCACGGTGGTGAAGCTCACCCGCCAGAAGCCGGGCCGCAACTGGCTCATCACATAGCCGCCGATGGCCAACAGCAGAAAGCCGTGCGCGGGCATGGGAACCTGCGTGAATACGTCTACCCATTCGGCCAGGCTGGTGATGACCTTGGCCCAATTGCCTCCCAAGTCCCGCCCGAACTCTGCGATCCATTGAGTGGGATAGGGCCCCAGAATGAACAGGGATAATCCCACAATGGGAACCAGCATGAGCAGGGTGAGCGTGCGGTGATGTTTGGGCTGTGCGCCCCGCCAGGCCATGAACAACAGCAGGATGGCCGGGCCCAGGGCGATGATTGCCAGCCACCAATCGCCCCACGCAGCAAACACCCAGGCCAGGGCGAGTCCCGCGCCCAGCCCTATCAGCGCAACTAACGCCTTCTGCATCCTGCCCGCTTCCATGGCATTGAACAGATAGAGTAAAAAGGCCAGGAAGACCAGGAGTATCGCGGGCCAGGGCGCGTCGATGAACGCGATGATGAAGCCGATGCCCAGGATGGTGCCGGGCACGGCAGCACCGAGGTTGGAAACGAAATCCAACGCCTCCCGGCCCGAGAAGCGCTTGCGCACCACCAAAAAGGCGATGATCATGCCCAGCACGCCGGCGATGGGTGTGGCCACCGCGGAGAGGAAGGTGGTATCCAGGATGGCTTCGATGCCGCGCTGGAAGGCCAGGCGATAATTTTGCAGGGTAAAGGTGAAATCGATGCCCCACAGCCGGGTGAAGGAGCCGATGGCGATGGACGCGTACAGCGCGATGACCAGCAGCAAGGTCAGGCTGGTGATGATGATGAAGGGCCAGCGGATGTACCATTCATCCACAGTGAGCTGACCGCCTGTGGGCTTGCCCGTCACCGAAATGTAGGAGCGTTTGTTCACCCAATAGCGCTGGACGATGAAGACAGTGAGGGTGGGAATGAGCAGCACCAGGGAGAGGGCCGCGGCTTTCTGCTGGTTGTATTCGCCATTCACCGCCAGGAAGATCTCGGTGGAAAGCACGTTGCGCTGGCCCGTGAGCAGCAGGGGGTTCCCCAGGTCGGCCAGGGATTCGACGAAAAGGAGCAGGAAGGCGCTGGCGAAGCCAGGAACCAGCAGGGGCAGGGTCACGGTGCGCAGGATGTGGAGTTTGCTCGCGCCCAGGCTCTGTGCGGCCTCCTCCATGGCCGGGTCCAATCGTTCCAGCATGGCCCGGATGATGAGATAGGCCACGGGGAAGAAGGTGATGATCTGGACGAAGACCAGGCCATCCAGTCCGTAGATATCATTCACGCCATGGGTGAAGTCAATACCCAGCCACTTGTGGGTGATGAGCCCCGACCGCCCGAACAGGAGGATCACAGCGATGGCGATGGCAAAGGGCGGGGAGATGGTGGGGACCAGAGAAAGGGCGTGGGAGATGCGCTGGAAGGGAAAATCACAGCGCACGAAGGTGAAGGCGATGATAAAGCCCAGTAACGTGCCTCCTGTGGCCGTGGCCAGGCCCATGATCATCGTATCCCGCAGGGTGGTCCAGCTATGACGGGCAAAGTAGGGGTCCACATAACGAGCGAAGTATTCCAACGAAAACGCGCCCGTTTGGAAATCGAAAAAGCCCTGCCACACGACGCGCAGCAAAGGCCAAACCACGAAGAAAAATACAAACGCGCTGCTGGTGAGCAGCCCCGCCATGAGGACGGGGTCGCGGGCGATGAGCTGGAACTCACGCAAACGGCGCACCAGCGCGCGGTCTTGACGAGTCTTCATAGGCGTTTGAGGAGGTGCGGCGCACTTGAAAACAGGCTTAAGCCCGTTTTGGAAGTGCGCCGCACCGGGAGCGACTTACTTCTTCAGGTTCTCGGCGCCGGCGATCTCATTGGTGAAGCGATCGACGAATTCTTTCTTGTGTTTACCACACCATTCGAAATCATAGTCGATGAGCTTGACCTTGAGCAGTTCCGGTTTGGAGGGCTTGGCGCCTTCCACGGTGGGCGCTTGATACGCGCCGTATTTAGGGCCCAGTTCCTGGGTCTCGGGCTGCAGCGCCCAGTCATACCACAGCTTGGCGTTCTCCAGGTTCTTGGCGCCCTTGATGATGCCCATGCCGCCGATCTCATAACCGGTGCCCTCTTCGGGGAAGGAGAGGATCAGGGGCATGCCATCCTCGATCTGTTTGACGATATCGTGGGAGAAGACCACGCCCACCGCGGCCTCGCCCGCGCCCACAAAGCGGGCCGGCGCGGAGCCGCTCTTGGTGAATTGATTCACCTGGGCTGCATACTTCTTCAGATACTCCCAACCTGCATCCTCGCCCTTGATCTGCAGGATGGTGCAGAGGGCCGTGTAGGAGGTGCCGGAGCTGGAGGGGTGCGCCACCATGAGCTGGCCTTTGAGCCGCGGGTCCAGCAGATCATCCCACGACCTGGGAACCCAGCCGCCGTTTTCCTCCGACCAGTTCTTGTTGGTGGCGAAGCCCAGGGAACCCACGTAGATGCCTACCCAGTACCTGTCCGGGTCTAGCATCAGCTTCTTATTGATGATCTTATCCTGCGATGGGGTCTCATACTTTTCCAACAAACCCTCCTGTTTGGCCGCGATGAAGCTGTCCACTGGGCCGCCCCACCAGATATCGAACTGGGGGTTGTCCTTCTCGTTGCGCAGACGGGTGAGACTTTCGCCGCTGGACATGCGCACGAAATTTACGGTGATGTTGGGGTACTTCTTCTCGAACTCCGCTTTCATCCCTTCACACCATTCTACCTGAGGCGTGCAAAGCAGATTCAATTCCCCGCTTGCCTGTTTCTCCCCGCCACCGGGGGGCGCGCACGCGGCCAATACCAGCACCATCAGAGCCAGCAGGCCAGCTAAGATCCAGAACGTTCGTCGTCGAAACATCGTGATTCCTCCTAATGTTGGGGAGCGGTGGATGGTTGGTAAAAATATGAGTCCCGAGACGTGACCGTCGCGGGATTTTCGATACCCCATTATAATCGAATGCCAAAATGTAAGCAACCATCCTCCTGACGATTTTGAATGCTATCGCCCGACCAGCATCACCATCTCGATATGCGTATGAAAAAGCGCGAGGGGATGCGCGTCGATCGCGGCCCGGATGCGTTCGATCCCCGCCCGATAGGCGTCATCGGAGACCATTGCCAATTGGGATGTGCCGTTTTTGGCCAGAAAAGCGTCTCCAAAAACCTCCTCGCCCACGAAGGTGACGTCCGTCACGTGCACAACGCGTGAGCTGATCTGCCCAAAGCCCGCCTCCTGCATCCACGCCCGCGCCTGCGCCCACGACGGAAAGCGGGCCTCATCCATCTCCCGCACGCCCGGGAAGTAGTCGTAAATGTACCAGGCATAGTCCGCCGCGTGAATATCCGCGCCCACAAGGGCCAGCGCCCCGCCCGGGGCCAGCATCCGTCGCGCGGCCCGGAAGAAGCGAGCGGGATCGGTGAGATGGTGAAGGACGTTGACCAGGAAGATGAGATCGAAACTGGCCGGGGCCAGGGGCGGGGCCTCGGCCACGGCCTGGATGAGGGGGACGCGCGGGAGACGTGCCCGGGCCTGGAACAGCATCCCCCGCGAGGGATCCAGGCCCGCCAGCCAACGCCCGGGCGCTTGCAACGATTCCAACCAGCGGCCCGTGCCGCAGCCAACCTCCAGGATGCGGCGGGCTCCATGTGAGTCGGCCAGGTCGCTCAGGGCCCGGGCCACGCCGGGCATGGGGCTTTGGACGTAGCGGCGGTGATAGGCATCCGCCACGCGATCATAATCGAGAGGAGTCATGAGCAATTGGCCAATCCATTGGGATGGTGTATGATTGTAGCCAACACGATTATACATCCTTATCGCCTTTTCTATGCTGCCGTACGTAACTGCTAACGCACCCCGGTTAACAAACCACAAAGGGAAAGGGCGCAAAGGCGCTAAGAATACGAAGAAAAAATGTATAAATTCCCCTTTGCGCCTTCGTGTCTTCGTGTTCTTAGTGGTTTTCGAGTGACGACCTTAGTAGTTACATGCTGCCACAGGAGAGATCATGACCGTTTCTTCCAGGCCTGCAAAGATGAACTGGGGCTACACCTTCGTCGTGGGGTTTGGTTTCTTCGGCATCTCCATCATCTGGCCCATCTTCAACTCCCTCATCCCGCCCATGCTGGAAGACCTGGGGCTGGCCGCAGGCGTCATCGGCTTCATCATGACCTGGGACAATATCATCAACATGTTCCTGCAGCCCTGGGTGGGCGAGAAAAGCGACCGCACCTGGACCCGATTCGGGCGGCGCAAGCCCTGGATCATGCTGGGCGCGCCCCTGGCCGCTGTGTTCTTCATGCTCATTCCCTTCGTGCGGGAGAACGCCTTTCTCATTGCCCTGGCCATTCTGGGCACGAACCTGGGCATGGCGCTGTTCCGATCGCCCACCATCGCCTTTCTGGGCGATCTCTTCCCCTCGGAACAGCGCAGCAAGGCCAACGGCGTCATCAATTTCATGGGCGGCCTGGGAGGCGCGGTGGCGCTGTTCGGGGGCGGCGCATTGTACAAGATGGGCGCGCCCCTGCCTTTCATTGTAGGCGCGGGCGTCATGCTCATCGCTATGATCATCGTGCTGATATTCGTGCATGAGCCCAAGGAGACGGAACAGGCCCCGGCCCAGGAATCGGCCGGGCTGATCGCCAATCTGAAGGAAGTCTGGAACAGCTCCGACCGCCGGGGTTTGACCATTCTGCTGGCTATCCTCTTCTGGTTCGTGGGCTGGAATGCGATGGAAGCCTTTTTCACTATCTACGCCCGGAATGTGCTGGGCGTGGACCCAGGTACGGGGACGCAGATGCTGACCGCGTTCGCGGCCATGCTCATCCTCTTCGCCATCCCCAGCGGGTTCATCGCCACCAAATTCGGGCGCAAGCGCACGATTTTGGTGGGGCTTGGCGGCATGTTAGCCGGGTTGGTTGTGGGCTTCTTCATCCGCGACGCCAAAATGATGCTGGCTTTGCTTGCGATCATGGGCGCTTTCTGGGCCCTGGTGAATATCAACTCCCTGCCCATCGTCTACGATGTAGGCGGCGAGGAGCGCATCGGCGCTTACACCGGGCTGTATTATTTCTCCTCCTCCCTGGCCGCGATCTCGGGCCCCATCCTGGCCGGAATTCTCATCGACTTCACGGACTCCCGGATTCAGCAGGGCGAGTACATTCTGTCCTTCCATTTCGGTCCCATTCAAGGCTGGATTCTCATCGAACTCACTGGCTATGCCATTATCTGGCTGTTCAGCGCCTTCTTCATGCTCCTGGCCTTCCTCACCATGCTTCGCCTCCACGAAACGCCGATCCCATCCCAATCCCAATCCTAATCCTAACTCAGCCAAGCCAGCGCCAAAAGAAACACAGAGTAGCACGGAGAAATTACAGAGGGCACAGAGGAAAAATGATCAATGAATCTCTGCGAACTCTGAGTAACCTTTAGCTCGCCAGGCCTAAAATGGTAACTACTAAGGTATCGTTACCACTTTTTGCCACGAAGACACGAAGAAAAGCGAAGGCACGACGTATTCTTCATTATTTTTCCTTCGTGTCTTCGAAAAACTTCGAGCCTTCGTGGCTTTTGGCGGTCTAAAGTCAAGTACGTTGGCAGTTACCCAAAAAGTCACAAATAAGACGCTGATCCTGATCCCATCATGACCAAATCCCGCATCACTACTGCCCTTTGGGGCTTGCTCGTTATCATTCTCGGCATCGCCGCGCTGGCGTACAACTTCGGCGCGCTGGACGATTACAAACTCATCACCGCCTACGTCGTGGCCGCGCTGCTGGCGGTTCTGGGAGCGGCCTTCCTCCTGGCCCTGGCCTTTCAGCGCGACCAGTGGTTTTATGTCATTCCGGGCTTCAGTTTCCTCAGCCTGAGCGGCATCGTCTATCTCACCACGTTGGACGCCATCCGGCCCGAATGGCTGGGCGCGCTCTTCCTGGGCGGCATCGCCCTAGGCTTCGTGATCGTCTTTCTTCAAGACCGGCGGGAGCGCTGGTGGGCGTTGTTGCAGGCGGAGACCATTCTGCTCATGGCGCTGCTGGGTCTGGGCCTGGGCATCCCTCAGGGCAGCGAAAAGCTGGTGGGGACGCTGTTATTCGGGGGTTTTGCCGCCAGTTTCTTCCTGGTATGGCTGTTCAGCCGCGACCGGGGTCGGCTGCTGTGGGCGTTGATCCTGGCCGGGGTGCTGGCCATCTTCGCGGCCATCATCTTCACCTCGGGCCAAAGCCAGATGCTTCTGCTGCTCTGGCCCGGTCTGCTGCTCATCATCGGCCTTTTCCTGGTGGCCCGCGTCTTCTCCGGCGGCAAACAGCCGTCCTCCGCCGTAGATATCGAGACGGTCAGGCCCACGGAGCCTCGCCCCGCAGATGACGACGCCGAGCCCGCCCGCGTCATCATCCCCACGTCCTCCTCATCCCGAACCGACCTGGAGGTCATCGAGCCGGAAGAAGTGAACGGAGACGAGGAAGGTGCTCGAAGTTAGAGGCTGTTATGCACTTTGCTGCCCCCAAAGGTCAGCTTCACCGCATCAGACCGTTGGAATTCGCCGCAGATAACGCGGATGAAGCAGATTTTCGCGGATTTTTTCAAAAGGATGGCATCTTTTTCAGTAACGATCCGTGTGTATCCGTCGCATCAGCATCATCCGCGGCGAATTGAAACGCACGTCATCCACAAACTTGCATCAAATTAGCGATAAGTTCATAACAGACTCTAGAGGGCGTCAGTCCCCACGCAATTCCACCGAATCGAGCACGCCCACGATGAGAGAGATGACGGGCGCGTGGGGATCGTTCAACACGTCGCGGGCCCCGCTGCCCTCCTGATTCACCAGCACCACGTCCCCGATCCCGGCGTGGGCCAGGTCCAGCGCCACAAAATCGCGCGGGTCTTCCTGCCCCGTCGCGTGCATGGGTTGCACGATGAGGAGCTTGTAATGATGAATGGAGGGGTGTTTGACGGTGGAGACCACCGATCCGACGACACGGGCGATGAGCATGAGGTGGTAAAAGGCAGTAATCAGTGAGCAGTGTTCAGTAATCAGTGCGGCCACGCTGGCGCGGGAAGCCATGCACGTAATGAGTAATGCGTGATGCGTAATGTCCTCACGGATTACGGATTACGCATCACGTCCGTGGCAGACTCGCTCAACGTGGGCTTCGAGTTGCTTTTGCAAACAAACGCATCGCTATTTCCCAAGCAAAGCAGCGTTCAGAACCGATTCTCGCCCGGGCGCAGTTCGAAATCGAAGTCGCGTTGGGCGAGGTCGACGCGGTCGACGATGGCGATCACCGCCAGGTCGAGGGGCATCTCGGGAACGTAATAGGCGATGGCCGCTTCGCGCTTGCGGGCCATGAGCACAATGTCGCCCACGCCCGCCTGGGCCATGTCCACGGCCACCGCGGGTCTTCCCACCGGCTGCAACGCCTTGTTGAGTTGCTGCACCACCAGCAGCTTCGCGCCCTCCAGGCCCGGATATTTGCGCGTGGCCACGGCGGAGCCAATCACCCGTCCGAAAACCATCAGCCCTCCCCCCCCAACGTCTTCAACACGCCCGCGATGATCGCGTCCAGGCCGTCGGGCTCCGCGCCCATCCGGGCGATGACCGCGGCCCGCACCTGGGCATGGAGATCGGGTTCAGAAGGCTGCTCGGAGGCGGACGATTCCTCCGATGAGGCGGAGACCAGATGCACGCCCAATCGCTGGGCCGTCTCCCGCGCGAGGTCGGTAACCCGCACGCCCGAATCCAGCGCCAGCGTCTTCTCGCCGCGGGCTGCGACGTCGAGGATGTCCTGTTCGGTAAGATAACGCATGACGTTACGCCTCCTTGCCATCGATGGCTTCGATGGCGGCCACCGCGGCGTCTCGGGCAGCGAGGATATCGGCCTCGGTTCCGGCCATCCACATGCGCCCGAACCGCCCCACGCCGCTGACGTGCATCAAATTCACGGGCGCGGCCTTCTCCGCCTCGTTGGCGGCCAGGTTGATATAGGCGGCCGGGGCCAGCTCCAGCACGAGCATGGTTTGGCCGGGCACCAGCATCATGCCCCGGATGGTGCGGTTCACGAGCTGAGCCTGATAGGGATCGACGTTGGTAATGACCTGGATGGAGGCAATCTTAGGCTTGACCCGATCCTCCACCTTCAGACCCAGCCTGTCCAGCACGATTTCGCCCGCACGCAGCACGTCGGCCTGGGAGAAAGAATGCACTTCGAACATGCCGAACTCCCGCTCGACGATCTGGGCTCCGGGCCGCACGTTCGTCCCCTTCACGGCCACGTCGATCATGCGGAAGACCCAGTTGCCAGGCGACATCTCGATGTAAAGCGCGGCCATGCCCTCCACCACCAGATCTCCCAGGGTAATCGTGCCGACGAAGGCCGCGAACTGGGGCTGCATGCGGTCGAGATAGCAATAGGTGCGGAGCTGGAATTGGTCGGACATGGTGAGAGGATCAGGATTGGGATTGAGGATTGCCGGGACAAGGTTGGGCGAGGGTGCAACGGGCGTGATGCGTACTCCGTAATCCGTGAGGACATTACGCATCACGCATTACGTGACTGGTTTCCCGCGCCGACCTGGCCGCGAGACACTTTCGTTTATGTCAGCGAACCATCGCCCGCGCCGTCTTCATGCAGCATGGCGATGCCGATGGGGGTGACAAACATGGGGCGGCTGGGAGCGGTGGTGGGGATGCCGGTGACGTCGGCCACCACGTCGGTAAAGCCGGGGAAGGCGGCCGCGCCGCCCACCAGAACGATGCCCGGCACGTCGAGGCCGCGCAGATGGCGCTGGATGATGGTCGCCACCTTTTCCATGACGGGGCGAATCAGGGGGAAGAGCGCGGGCTGGGCCGCGGGGTCCAGCTTGAGGGCTTCGGCCTGCTCGAAGGAAATGCCTTTGGCCCCGGCAATGACCAGGGTGAAGTGGGTTCCGCCCGTGGGCTCGTCCGCGGTGTAGACAACCTGACCATTTTCGATGACCGCGATGCCGGTGCTGCCGCCACCCACGTCCACCACCGCGCCATTTTCCACGCCCAGCAGGGCGTTGGCCGCGGTGGGTTCGTCGATGAGGCGGGTGCAGATCATGCCCGCGCCTTCCAGCACATAGCTCACGGCCTGGACTTCGGCCAGGGAGACGCCGGGAGGATAAGCGCTGGCGGCGGAGGTCAGCTCCACGCCCAGGCGGGATTCGACATCGGCCTTGAGCTGTTTCACCAGATCGATGGCGCCCATGAAATCCACGACCACGCCATCGCGTACGACCTGGGCGAACTGATACGCAGCCGCCAGGGGCCGCCTGGCCCCGTCGAGGACCATGACCATGGTGTAGGCGGTGCCCAGATCGACGCCCACATGGAGCGAGCCTTGAAAATCGGACGCCCGCCGACGGTGAACGGCCTCATCCGCGGCCGTCAGGATGGCTTCGACAGGCATCGTTGAATCTCGGCCAGCGCCCACAGGATATCGTAGCGACGGTGGAGTGTGCGTGGACCATAGAGGCGGTGGGCCCAGATGATGAGAATGCGCAGGGGATCCAGCAACGCCCGGCGTTTCGTCCACGAGAAGCCATGGGCGGCCAGTTGCAGATGCTTTGGCAGCATGACCGCAGGGCCATCCTCCGCGGCCTGGATGACGGCGTCCAGCAAATTGGCCAGCATGGGCGCGGGCGCCAGCGCCTTCCGGTAGTCGCGCAGGGCCTGGAGAAAGGCGGCGTGGGCTTCGTCGGCCCGAGGCCAGGTGTAGCCGGGCGGCACGTCGGGGCCGGTGGAGGCCGGACGCAGTTCCATCCCCAGCTCCCGCGCCCGATCCCTGGCCAGGGGCGTCAGCCGGTCATCCGGTCGCAACGCCAGGCTGCGTTTGCCCCGGCGGGCCAGGTTGTCGATGTCGGTGGCGGTGAGGTAGGTGGGCACGGTGGGGGGATGGAGTAATCAGTGTTCAGTGATCAGTAATCAGTGGCTCAGGGAATGCGCCAGCCGAGTTTTCCGGCTTTGAAGAGCAGTTCCAGGTAGTAGACGGCGCTGCTGAGCCGGTTCAAGGCCCGGACGAGGTCGGGCCGCGTGGGTTCGTACATGGGCGGCGGCGCGAACGCGTCCAACGCGACCAGTTCGGCCTCCCGCACCTGCGCCCGCAGGTAGTTGAGCCAGTGCAGGATCTCGTGATCCTCCGGCCCGGGCGTCAGATGGGGGATGCCGAGGGCGCGTTGGGGGTGATGGGTGGCTTCCCGCAGCGCGGCCTCGTCCAGACCGGCGATGACCAGGGGCGCGACCTCTCGTTCGTTGTACTCGGCGCTGACGATCTCCCGGCAATATGCAGCCAGCGTGTCGAGATGCCCGGCCAGTTCCGCCAGATTCCAGGCCCGGGCGCGAGCGGCGATGAGCTGCACCAGTCCCTGCACCGAGTCCATCTTCCCCCGAAAGCGGATGCGGGGGATATTTTTGGGCGCGAAATGGGTCGCGTCCAGTTGGGTCATGTGCTCGGGCTTGTCGTGGACGGGCTGGCCGCAAACCGGACATACGGGCCGCGGCCCGCTGAAGTTCACAGGAAACGCCGCGGGCCTGTCCCATCCCGGACGCTCTCGCTCCGGAACCTGAGCCGCGGTCGGGGCTCCGCCGTCGCTCGCGGCGGGCGCATCCTCGACGATCTCCAATTCCCATTGATGGATGAAGTCCCGGGCCGAGGGTGAGAAGCGAGCGCCCGCGGGCACAGTGACCTTCATCCCCCGTCGGGGACGGCGGATGCGGTCGCGCAATTCAGCTTCGGTGATGATGGGCATGGAGGGATGACGCCTGTTCGCTACCCGGACCAATCCGCGGGATAGGTGACGTAGAGGAATTTCGCCCAACTGGGCGTGGCGAACTGGATGCGGCTGCCTTTGGGGATGAAGATGACGTCTCCGGGCAAACCGATGAGCGTTCCCTGGTCGGTGACGATATGCAGCTCCCCTTCGATGACGTATTCGATCTCATCATAATCCAGGGTCCATGGGAATTCGCCCTGGTGCAGGGTCATGAACCCGGCGGCCATGGGCGAGCCATGCTCCGAAGTGATGACATCCTTGAGCCGCACGTCCATCTCGGGGCGGCCGATATCGAAGGGGAAAGGCTCCAGCTTCACCTCCCGGCCATTCACACGTCTTGGTTTGGGCGGGACGCGCGGGGGCGCTGGCGGGGCGCTGGTCCCCAGCACTTTCATCACGGCCGACCGCACCCGGGCCTCCAGATCATCCTCCGCGGGTTCGCCGGGCGCAGGGGATGAGGACGGCGCGGCGGGAGCGGCACGACGGGCGGCGCTCCAGGGCGGCAGATCGCGGTCTTCGTCGTCAGGATAGACGAGCTTCAAACCCAGTTCGCGCGCCCGGTCCCGGGCCAGGGGCGTGACGATATCGTCCCGGCCCAGAACCAGGGCGGTCTGGCCATCCTCATGCACCAGCCGTTCGATGATTTCGGCGGTGAAGAGTTGTTTCATAGAGGGATTTGGGGCAGCCACGAACGAAAATGAGGACACGGATTCACACGGCCTTCGGTCACAGATTTTTTGAATTATCCGTGTTTTTCTGTGTTCATCCGTGTTCTATTTTCGGAGCAGTCTACTCCTCCAACGACGGCAGAATCCCTTCCACATCGCTGTGAGGGCGAGGGATGACATGCACGCTGACGAGTTCGCCCACGCGCTGGGCCGCGGCCGCGCCGGCGTCGGTGGCGGCTTTCACCGCGCCTACGTCCCCGCGCACCATCACGGTGACGTAGCCGGCGCCGATCTTTTCTTTGCCGATGAGTTTGACGTTGGCGGCTTTGACCATGGCGTCGGCGGCCTCGATGGCGCCGACCAGGCCTTTGGTTTCGACCATGCCGAGGGCGATCATGTTGATGTCTGCCATTTTTCGTGCCTCTTTTCCAGTAGGATGAGTAGGGGGAGCCGCGGGCGGCGGGGCCGGTTCCGACGGCTCGGGCGGTTGGGTTGATTTGTTGATGCTATCTCCCTGGCCCGCGGGGGCCGGGGAGATAGCATCAACAAATC
>JALXCB010000087.1 GCA_026991225.1 Anaerolineae bacterium
CCATTCATGGGGCGTCGTTTTTAGCCCGCAGGTTCACCTGCGGGCGGCAGCGCGGCCAGAGAATCGCCTTTCATGGATGATCCAATGCAAACCAAAAGCCTTGGTTTCAATTTGCTTTCAGTTTAATCCTGGTCCGAATCCTATTTTCATAGCAGTCCCACGGCGGGCCAACCCGCGCCGATACCGATGAAAACGCCCCGCGGCCACGTGGGCGCGGGAAGCCAATGCCGTGACGAGTGAAACGTGATGCGTGAGACCGTCACGTTTCACGTTTCACGCCCGTTGCCGCCTCGGCCAACGCGGGCCTGGCGATCCTTCCACAACCAGCGATCATTCTATTTTCCATAGCAGTAACCTCATGGACGCAAAGAAATTCCTGGATGCGCTCAAGCCGATTGTCTCCCGTCACTGGCTCTTCCTCCTGGCAGGGGTTATGTGGACCGGCGTGGGGATCATGCTGCTGGTGCGGGCGTGGATCTGGCTTTCGGCCATGCCCACGGGCTGGGAGATCGGCCTGATCCTGGTCAGCGCGGTCATCGCCGTCCTGTTCTACAAATTCATGTTCACCAACACCGTGGCCAAAAATATCCGCCGCGTGTGCGAGTTGCCCGATCCGGTGTGTCTGTTCGCGTTCAACTCGCCCAAGGGCTACATCCTCATCGTGTTCATGATCACCCTGGGCGTCTTGTTGCGGCGGTCGGGCCTGGACACGCGCATTCTGGCTCTGGTCTACGCCAGCATGGGCGGCGCGCTGCTGCTGGCCAGCCTGCATTTCTACAGCCAATTCCACCGCGTGGCGGTCGAAAAACGGGCCTGCTCCGGATAAACGCCCGCCGAGGAGATGCTTTGCATGAGACAATCGACGGTAGTCATCGGATGGGTCATCTTCCTCCTGGCGCTGGGCGCGTTGGGATTGGCGGGATGCGGGGGGGATAGTTCGGCAGTCGCCCGCACGCCCGTCGTCCTGGAGGTGGAGTCGCCCGCGGCGGCCGCGGCCACAGCCACGACGACGGTCCCACAGGTCCCATCTCGCCCGACCTTCACGCCCGATCCCAACGTCACCCCCGAGCCGCCGCCCGTTTTCCAAAGCAACAAACTGTTGCGGGGCGCGAAGCCGGTCGCCTACATCGACGACGCGTGCGAGTATCTGCGACTGCGCTGGGACCCGGACAACGCCGCGCCGGGGACCATCATCGTGCCCATCATGTATCATCGGGTGCGGGAGAAGCCGGGCGAGCGGGGCGTCAACGAGGCCTATTTCAAGCAGACCATGCGCAAGGCCCACGAGCTGGGCTTCCAGACCATCACGGCCGAACAGGCCGCGGACTTTCTCGAACGCAACGCCAAAATCCCGCCCCGGTCGCTGATGCTGTTCGTGGACGACCGCCGCGTGCCCGTCATCAACAAGCACTTCATGCCCTTCCTCAAGCGATACGACTGGACGGTCATCTCGGCCTGGATCATCGCCAACACAGACCAGCGCCCGGGCCTGTGGGAGCGCATCGAGGCCGCGTATCAGACCGGGCATGTGGACGTGCAATCCCACGGGCTGCGGCATCTCTACATGATTCCGGGCACGCCCAAGAAGAAGATTCGCGAGGAACTCTACGGGCCGTTCCCCTACTTCGAGGAGCATTTCGGCTATCGGCCCGTGGCCTTCATCTGGCCCGGCGGCAACTACACCCCCTACGCGGTGCGCGTCGCCCGGGAGGCGGGCTATCGCATCGGCTTCACCATCTTCCCCAACGGCCCGATCATGTTCAACTGGATTCCCCTGCAAAAGGCGGAGCGAAAAGTGGACGACCCGCTGCTGTTGCTGCCCCGCTATCACGCCAATTCGGTGAAGGAGCAGCTGCCCATTGCCGTGGAGATGGGGGAAAAGGCGAAAGCCCAGGCCCTGGCCCACTATCCCCAGGAAGCGGCCTGGTATCGGGAACACTGCGGGGGCGAGCTGCCGCGGCCATAAGCCGGGAGCCCCAGCCGAGTGAACTCGGGCGCTTTAGGCGCTTCGCGCCAGCGGTCGACCTCCATCGACCAGAAGACAGGACGGCGAAGGCCGTCCACTGGCCGCAGGACTGAATAGCCCGACTTCAGTCGGCAATTACAAGACCAAAGCCTTTTGGACGGATTACAAACGGAGGACTGCATGAACAAGGCCTCAGTAAGTTATGAAGAGGGGTTGCTGCAAGACCTGACCGATCCTGAAGAGGCGGCGGCCTATCTCAACGCCGCGCTTGAAGAGGGTTCGCAGGAAGTGTTTCTGCTGGCATTACGTGACGTCGCCAAAGCGAGCGGCATAAGAAGGCCCATCCCCGCGATCAGTCATCAGTAATCAGTAATTAGTAATCAGTGATCAGTAGAAATCTGCGTTGTACCTGCGTGCATCTGCGTCCTATTTTCGTCGTTATGCGGTGAGCTATTGCTCATGGTGACCGTTCACCGAATACGAACGACTTTCTCAACCCCAAGCCACGCCCGGCCCCAATCGTCGGTCAGCCAGCGGCCCGCGACGATGACCGGCTCCCACAGGGGCGGCGGGGGCGCGTCCTCGTCGTCGGGAATGGCCAGCAGGTAGTCGGTTTCATCCGCCAGGAAATAGCCGCCGTCGCCCGTCCAGCCGGGCAGGCGCACCGCGGCCGCGCGCAGCAGCTTGCCCCGGCGATGACGGAATTCGCCCAGCCGCACCAGGCCCGGGGGAAGGGACGGGCGGATGGGCTCCAGGGGATGCAGGCTCATGGGCAGTCCCAGAATGTGCGTCTCCCAGGCCAGGCGTTGGGTCGGGGTCTCGGGCTCCGCGTCGGGGATGAAGAAATCGAACGCGAGCTGCAAGGCTTGGGTTTTGCCTCGGGGCAATTGCGCCAGCAGCGCGTTGCGGCTCTCGCCCAGCCCATCCAGCGCGCCGCAGCGGATGAGGTTCTCGACCTCGCGGCGCTGCAAATCCACGCGCAGCAGCAATTCCCGCAGGCCCGCGTAGGGGCGATGGGCGAGGATGGCCTCGATGGTTGCGCGTCGCAGGTCCCGCACCGCGGCCAGGCCCATCCATAACACCGAACGCCCGTCCTCGAAGGCCAGAGTGAAGCGGGCGTCGCTGTAGTTGATGTGCGGCTGGCGTACGGAAATGCCCAGGCGTCGGGCTTCGGCCATGTAGACCGCGGGATGATGGAAGCCGCCCCGTTCCGCCAGCCGCGCGGCCATGAACGCCGCGGGCCAGTGGGCTTTCATGTAGGCGGAACGGTAACTGACGTCTGCGTAGGCGGTGGCGTGGCCCTGATTGAAGCCATACCCCGCAAAAGCCCGCACCTGCTCCCACAACGTCTCGGCCTGGCGCAGGGAGAAGCCCGGGCCTTGGGGCGGGGGACGCTGGCAGCCGCGAATGAATTTTTCCTGCAAGGCCAGCAGCTCCTCGGCCCGGAATTTGCTCATGCCCCGGCGCAGATGATTGGCGTCCTCCCAGCTCAGGCCCGCGATCTCCGTGGCCACCCGCAGGATCTGCTCCTGATAGATGAGCACGCCCTTGGTGCGGCCCAGGATGGGCTCCAGCGCCGGGTGCAGATAGCGCACCGGCTCCTCGCCCCGATAGCGCCGGACAAAGGCCGCGGCCATGCCGCCGGTGGCCGGACCCGGCTTGAACAGCGCGTTGGCGATGGCCAGATCGGCCACGTTGCGGGCCCGCAGCTTGCGCAACGTGCGTTGTGCGCCCGCGGATTCACACTGAAACACGCCCACTGTCTCGCCCCGACTGAGCATCTCGCCCGTTTTGGGATCATCGGGCGGGATGGCCTCCAGCCGGAAGTCGGGGGCATAGCGCTGGCGCACCAGCCGTGCGGCCGCGTCCAGCACCGACAGCGCCCGCACGCCCAGCAGGTCGATCTTGGTCAGGCCGATGGTCTCCGCGTCCTTGTGGTCGTACTGGAGGATGAGAAAATCCTTAGGCGACCACTGCACAGGCGCGTAGTCGGGTAAAGGCGTGGGTGTGATAATCGTGCCGCCGGGGTGGACGCTGAGATGATGGGGCTGGCCTACGATGGCATGGGCCAGCAGCAGGGCCTGACGGATGCGCTCCCGCTCGGGCAGGGCGGCGATGGCCGGATCCTCCGCGATCTCGGCCAGGGTGCGGCGCTTGCGTTTCATGCCCGGATGAAAGCTGCGGGGCAGCAGCGGCGTCACCTGCGCCAGCGCGGCCTCGCTCAACCCCAACGCCTTGGCCGTCTCTCGAAACGCGGAGCGGGGCCGCATGAGGCTGACGGTGCAGACCAGGGCCACCCGATCCTCGCCATAGGTGCGACGCACATAGTCCAACACTTCGTCCCGACGACGGCTGTCGAAATCGAGATCGATGTCGGGCGGGTCCTGCCGCGCGGGGTTGAGGAAGCGTTCGAAGAGCAGGTCGTGGGCGATGGGGTCCACCGTGGTGACGCCCACCGCGTAGGCGACCAGGGAATTGGCCACGCTGCCGCGGGTGCTGACCGCGATGCGCTGTTCCCGGGCGTAGCGCACGATGTCGGCCACCACCAGGAAGAGGGGCGCGTAGCCGTGGCGGGCGATGGCGGCCAGCTCCTTCTCCAACCGCCGGTGAATGGCCTCATCCACGGGCTGGCCATAGCGCCGAACCAGACCCGCGCGCGCGGCCCGAGCCAGCAGTTCATCGGGGGAGGCGGTTTCGCGGGGATGGATGGCGGTGAGCGCGGGCCAGATGGGGCGGCCGTCGGGCAGGGCGGGCTGGCATTGGCGGGCGATGGCGTCGCTGCGGGTCAGCGCGGCGGGCCAGGCCGCGTAGCGGCGGGCCAGCTCGTCGGGCGAGAGCCAGTGCAGGGCGACGCTCGTATCCCCGTCATGGGGCAGCGCCCCCGCGGGAACCTCCTCCAGACGGCAATTGCGGTCGATGGCCGCCAGCAGGCGCAGCCGCGGGCGCTCGTCGGGTTCCAGCATGTAGACGGGGTGAACGGCCACGGTGGGGACGCCGAAGCGCCCGGCCAGGTCGCTCATCCCATCCAGCACGGGCGTGTCCGCGTCCGCGTGCCATTCCAGCGCCAGATAGCCCCTTTCATCGAAGATGCCCGCGAGGCGGGCCAGGCGGCGGGCAGCGAGGCGATGCCGCCACAGCCGCCACAGACGCTCCAGCCAGCTTCGTCGCCCCCCGAAGATGGCGATGACCCCCTGGCTGTGCTCCGCCAGCGCGTCCAGGCTCACGCCCCGCCGCGCCCGCATTTCCCGGTCGGGATAACGCTGGATGCCCGAGCTGAGGCGGGAGAGGCTGCGGTAGCCCTCCGGCCCCGCGGCCAGCAGAACGATGAGGCCGGGAGAGAGCGCGTCCGCGTCGGGGAAGCCGGGCGGTGGGGCCAGGGTGACTGTCATCCCCACGATGGGTTGCACCCCCGCGGCCTCACTCGCCCGGGCGAAGCGCACCGCGCCGTAGAGCGCGTTGAGGTCGGTGAGGGCCAGCGCGGGCAGGCCTTCATCCGCGGCGCGGCGGGCCAGGGCCTCCACCGAGGGCGTCGCGCCCAGCAGGGTGAAGTGGGAGTGGACGTGGAGGGGGATGGGCATCAGGAGTTGAATTCGAAAGGCCGACGATGGGCAAATCGACAACGCCGCAAAAGGGCGGGCGTCATCCATTAAATCATACCACCCTGGCCGCTACGAAAAAACACTCCTGCTCAGGGTGCGTCCTAAAATTTTGGCAAATCGCGTTGTCATCAGGAATTCGGTCGTGCGGGCTCCACCCGGCGCTGAAGCGCCGGGCTACAAAATCACGCCGGGTGAACCCGGCTTTGGGCGCGGGCTGGCCCTGAAAGCCCCCTTGAGGGGGCGTCGTTTCTAG
>JALXCB010000088.1 GCA_026991225.1 Anaerolineae bacterium
GTGCGTCCCAGGAATTTGGCATCATCCAGCCGACTGAAGTCGAACTCTTCAGGCCTGCGGCCAGTGGACGGCCTACGCCGTCCAGAATTATGCCAACAAATGGTCGCCGAAGGGCGACCACCGGCGCGAAGCGCCTAAAGAGCCCGAGTTTACTCGGCAAATGTCTGCCAATAATTTGGGACGCACCCAGGGGGCGAGACGGCCAACAAACAAAAAACCCCGAAGGTCTGGGCGGACGTTCGGGGCTTGCAGGAGGAGACGATGCGGAGATTACCGGCGGAGTTGCTTCAGGCGGGCCTTCTTGCCCACGCGATCCCGCAGGAAATAGAGCTTGGCGCGGCGCACCTTGCTGTGGCGCACGATCTCGATCTTCTCCACGCGGGGCGCGTGGATGCGGAAGATGCGCTCCACGCCCACGCCGTGGGCGCCGATCTTGCGCACGGTGATGGCCTTGGCCGGGCCTTCGCCCTTCATGGCGATGACCGTGCCCTGGAAGACCTGGATGCGTTCGTTGCGGCCTTCGACGATGCGGTTGTGCACCCGGACGATGTCGCCGATGCGGATCTCGGGGACCTCTTCCTTCAGATATTCGTTTTCCAGAGATTTGATGAGATAAGTCATGACGTTTTCCTTCCTCGGACGATGGTTGGGATGTCTGGGAGCGGACGGGCCTCATCGATGTGAGCCGTCATCCCTCACAGGCGGGCCTGTGACAAAATGAAAGCGCCCTGCGGCGCTGGCTTGCTCATATTCAAGCAAGACGCCATTTTAGCATGAGTGGGGGTTTTGAGCAAATTCCGGGCCTCTCACTTTTCCCGAATGCAGGCCCCTTTGTTATAATCCCGTTCGGATTGGCTGAACCCGTTGACAGATTTCACGATGCCGCAAAGCAAGCCATGTGGCCGCCGATCCCGATTTGGGCGCGTCCTATTTCGGTTGAGGCTGTACTCACCGACTGAAGTCGGACACTTAAGGCCTACGGCCAATGGACGGCATTCGCCGTCCAGTCGTCCGGTCGACGGAGGTCGACCGCCGGCGCGAAGCGCCTAAAGAGCCCGAGTTCACTCGGACATGAGGCTGGCGCCAACTCATTTAGGACGCACCCTCCCGATTCCAATCCCTTTCGAGGATGAAAAAACTCATGACCACGAGAAAAACCCTGTTTGCGTTGTTCATCATCGTCATCCTGACGGCGTTGGCGCTGGCGGGATGCGGAGCCAAGGAGACGCCCCTCCCCACGCCCACCCGCACGCCCAAGCCCACCTTCACGCCCACGCCCGAGGGACAGATCATCAACGCGCCCCTGTTCGAAAAAGACGTGAGCGCCGCGCCCACCGATGAGGTGGCCGTGCTGCCCACGGACACGCCCACGCCGCCGCCTCCGCCCACGGACACGCCCACGCCCGTGCCGCCCACCGATACGCCCACGCCCGTGCCGCCATCGGTCAGCGTGGGGCAGGTGGTCAACGTCCGCAGCGGCCCCGGCACCAACTATCCCATCATTGGCAGGGCCCAACCGGGCCAGAAATACCCCATCACGGGCAAAAACCCGGCGGGAACCTGGTGGCAGATCGATTTCAACGGCAAAACCGGCTGGATTATCGACAAACTGGTCACCACGGAAGGCCAGACCGACGCCGTCGAGGTGGTGGCCAGCATCCCGCCCGCGCCCACGCCCACGCCGCGGCCGCCCACGCCCACGCCTATCCCCACCCAACCGCCCAAGCCCACCTATCCCTATTCCCTGGGCGAGGGCACCTGGCGCTGCGATCCCAACCCGGGCCAGACCTACTTCAATGGCTTCGTGCGGGACCGCCAGAACAACCCCATCAATGGCGTCTGCGTCCATATCGCCTTCTACGGCCCGCGCAACACGAAATGCTCTGGCTGCGATGGGGTGGGGGACGGCGTTTGGGGCTTCTCCCCCTTCGGCGGGCCCGCGCCTCCTGGCACGCCCGTCGAGATCTACGTGGTTCCCTGCCCGCCCGAACCCCTGCCCCCCGGCGGTCAGACCGTGCAGACCGGCTTCGGCGACCTGACGCCCCTCTCGGACAAGTGGACCATGACCATCAACGAGAGCGTCCAGTGCACGGGCATTACCTTCTACAAGAATTAGGATTGAGGATCGAGGATTAGGATTCAGCGCCGCCTCCCTCCTCCCCATCCCAATCCCAATCCCAATCCCAATCCTAACTCCCTCGCCAATGCGGCGACATGTTTAACGATCCCGAAAGACTGCGCAAGCTCGCGATTGCGCTCTTCATCCCCATCCCCCTGCTCACCCTGGCGTTGGTGCTGGCCATCTTCTGGCGCACCAACGCCTTGTATTATGTGACGGGCGAGGAGGATTTCGCCGCGCAGTTGAAGGGCCTCTCTGACCTGGCCGCGGATAGGATGCGCCCGCGGGTGCACACCGCGCCCGAGATTCCCGCCGCACACAGCGGCGTCAACCCCTTCGGCGTCAACGTCTTCCTGGAGCAGGAGCCCGACCCCGCGGTGCGGGAGCGGGCCGTGCGCATGGCCCGGGCGGCCGGCTTCCACTGGCTGCGGCAGGAATTCCCCTGGGAAGATATCGAGATCCACGGCAAGGGGGATTTCCAGGACCGGCGGCATGAGCCCTACCGCTCGGCCTGGGAGAAGTACGACCATATCGTCGATCTGGCCGAGAAATACGATATGGAGCTCATCGTGCGGGTGAGCAATCCGCCTGCGTGGAGCCGGGCGCAGGGGAATGAGGTGGGGTCTTACGCGCCGCCTGATAATTATCAGGATTTCGCGGACTTCGTCTATGCGCTGGTCAGCCGGTACAAAGGTCGGGTGCGCTACTATCAGCTCTGGAACGAGCCCAATATCTATCCCGAATGGGGGAACTACGCCATCAGCCCGGAGGACTACGCCCGGCTGCTGTGTCTGGCCGCGGACGCGGCCCGGCGGGCCGACCCCAACGTGGTCATCATCAACGGGGCCATGGCCTCGACCATCGTGCTGGACCCGGCCGCGGAGCCGCCTGGCAACGCGCTCAACGATTTCCTGTTCATGCAGCGCTTGTACGACGCGGGCGCGGCCGATTGCTTCGATATCGTGGCCATGCAGGGCTATGGCCTGTGGTCGGGCCCCACCGACCGCCGCATGAACCCGCGCGTGCTCAACTTCTCCCGCCCTCTGTTCATGCGCGACTTGATGGTGGCCAATGGCGACGCGCACAAGCCCATCTGGATCAGCGAGATGAACTGGAACGCGGTGCCCGACGAGGTCCCGGACAAGCGCTTCGGCCAGGTGACGCCGGAGCAGCAGGCCCGCTATCTGGTGGAAGCCTATGAGCGCATCCAGAAGGAATGGCCCTGGCTGGGCGTGGCCAATGTCTGGTATCTGAAGCGTCCTACGGATCAATGGAAGCAGGAGGGCAAGCCAGAGTATTACTTCCGCCTGCTGGAGCCCGATTTCACGACCACGCCCGCGTACGAGGCGCTGAAGGCCTACGCGCCCGCGCAGGCGCAAGCGCCCATCATGCATCCGGGCGCGCACCCGCCCGACCATTGGGCCATCGAGTCTGAAGAGTATCGCGTCGAACCGGCGCGCAACGGGCCGTTGCATCAAGTGGGGGTGTTGCCCGCGGGCGGGACGTTGCACCTGCGCGTGGATGGCTCCCGGCTGCTGATTCACGCCGCGCCCGACGCGATGCAGGCCCGGTTCAGCGTGGCGGTGGGGGAGAGAGCGCCGCGCGGAGTTGGGATCGACGCGGGCGAGGTGGTTGCCATCCGCTTGCGGGGCGCATCGGACGTGACCATTCGGGCGGAGGACGATCTGCGGGTGGATTATTGGGAGGTGAAGGGAGGAGGCAACGCCCTTCTCTGGCTGGCGCCTCTCTTCTGCCTGACGCTGGTCTTTCTGCTGGCGGCCATCTGGCTGGCCTTTCGTTGGTCGGAGGGCTGACTCTCATCTCTCTTTAATCTCTCGCCCTGTGTCTTTTTCATCTCCCTGTGGTAGGATTCAAGTATAATGGTAGGATAGCTCACCAGGTCGTCTCGAAAAACGCTGGCGTCGTTTTCGACATGCTCGCCAGGCTAAAGTTAGCCGAGGCGGCAACCGACGTGATGCGTGATGCGTAATTCGTGAGGTCGTTACGCATCGCGGATTACGCATTACGGGATTGGCTTCCCGCGCCAGTCTGGCTGGCAACCCTTTCACTGATGACGGATCACTGCCCAATGCTTCCCAAACCCGCCACTTCGCCCATGAAAAAAGCCATCTTTCTTGCCCTCATTGCCCTTATCGTCGTCGCTGCGGTCGCTTTCGCCCAAGAGGGCGGCGCAGACCCCAATAACCCGCACGGTCTCACGCCCGAGCAGCAGGCGCTGGCCAAGGAAATCCAGCAGGAGCTGTGGTGTCCCATCTGCCAGGGCGTGCGCCTGGATGTCTGCGAGCAGCAGGTCTGCCAGCAGATGCGGGAGATGATCGATGAGATGCTGCTGGAAGGGAAGACCAAGCAGGAGATCATCGATGAGTTCGTCGTCCAGTACGGCGTCGTCATCCTGGGCGAGCCGCCCAAGGAGGGCGTCAACTGGCTGGCCTGGATCATGCCTATCGCGCTGGTGCTGGCCGGGCTGGGCTTCGCCGTGTGGATGAGCCGTAAATGGACGGAGAAGCGGCGTCAGGAGGCGGCGGTCGTTCCGGTCGGGGCGGATCCCGATGCGGATGTCGCCAGCGCATCCGATGATATCGACGATGATTACCTCGCCCGCGTGGATCAGGAATTGGGGGAGGAGTATTGACATACCTAATGTGCAAGTTTTACAGACTGACGAGGCCGCTTAGATCAAGTGGCGATCGCTCAAGCAGGAGATTGATATAGGCGCACACGGTATGGACCAGGATTTTACGAATCAAGCGATTCTGAAAATGTCACAGATCGCACACGCGTATCCGTTCGATTTGAAAGCGGACAGCCAATTGTGAAATGACGGTTTCGATACTTATTGTGCCAGAAATGTGTCTCCTGTTAGTTGCACTCCTCCTAGGCCGATACATGAAACTCGCCATTCTCAACACATTGGCAAAACCGCTACTGAGTTCACTGTCAGAGGTGGTGGTTTACGTCCAATGATCAAATCATTCCCAACAAAAATTGTTGGAGTCAGCAATGAGCCATCAGCCCCCACAGATGAAAAATTCTGCTCTGGCAGCCATTTTGAGCGTTCTGATCCCTGGTCTTGGCCAAATCTATAATGGCGAGATCGGTAAAGGTATACTTATCATCATTCTTCAGGTCATCAATGGTTTCCTTGCTTTGATCTACGTAGGCTTCATTACAGGTTTCATTATCTGGATTTGGTCTATTTATGACGCTTACAAGACAGCAGAGCGCATCAACCTGCAAGCAACGGTTGACATGACTCAGACGCCTGTCGAAAATCCAAAACCGAAGAAGAAGCGGACCGGGGGCATCGGATTGCTCCTGCTCATCGCCGTGGTCGGCATCATCCTCCTGGCCGTGTTCTTCCATGCCGTCCGCAATCCGCCCTCGCAACGCGCGGACTCGGGCGAAAAAGCGCCCGATTTCAGCGTGACGACCTACGCCAGCGCACCCCTCCCTCCTGACGTGCTGGAGCCGGCCCTGGCCAATCTCTTTGGCGGGAATTATCAGACCTATTGCACTGGCGATTTGAGCAAGCCCCGGCCCGCCGAGTACGACAGCATCCCTCTCAAGCTCTCCGACTTTCGGGGGACGCCGGTGGTGCTGAATTTCTGGGCCAGTTGGTGCACCACCTGCAAGGAGGAGCAGCCCCTGCTGGAGAGCGCCTGGCGGCGGTACAAAGGTCAGGTGCAGTTCATCGGCCTGTCTCATCTGGATCAGGACAAGAACGCGCGGGCGTGGCTGCAATGCTACGACGTCACCTATCCCAACGCGCCCGACCTGGGGGGCAAAGCCTACAACGCGTACCGCATTCAGGGCGTCCCCGAGACTTATTTCATCGACGCGGATGGCAATATCGTCGATTATTACGTGGGCGCGATTCCCAACGGCAGTATTCTGGACCAGTTGATTCAAAAGCTGCTTCAGCAATAACTCTCACCCTTTTCCCCATCCCACACCACCTCATGTCCGATCTCGGTTTCATCACCCTCCTGATAGCGTTTCTGTTTACGCTGTATGGCATCGTCGTCAGCATCGTGGCCGCGAAGCGGAAGGATGCGGCGTTGGCCGCCAGCGGCCGCAACGCGCTGTATATCGTCTCCTTTCTGATTTTGGTGGCGACGGCGGCCCTGGTGTATATGCTCGTCACCAATGATTTCTCCAATGAATATGTGGCCAGTCACAGCGAGCGGGCCCTGCCTCTGTTCTACAAGGTCTCCACGCTGTGGGGCGGGCAATCGGGCTCGCTGCTGTTTTGGAGCCTGCTGCTGGCGGGCTATTCCGCGGTCATGGTCGCTTCATTGTGGAAGAAGGAGCCTCGCCGCGGGCCGTGGCTGGTGGCGATGCTGCTCTTCGTCCAGCTTTTCTTTTTGATCATCTCCCTTTACGCGTCCAATCCCTTCAATCGGCTGTGGGTGTTGCCCGATGGCAGCACTACGGGCGCGGTGTTCAGACCCGAGGGCGCGGCCCTGTTCATCCCTGCGGATGGCACGGGATTGAACCCTCTCCTCCAAAACTACTGGATGGTGGCCCACCCCATCTTTCTCTATTTGGGCTATGTGGGACTGACCCTGCCCTTCGCTTATGCGGCGGCCAGCCTGCTTTCGGGCGAGTTGGACGATAGCTGGGTGAAGCGGGTGCGCATCTGGAATCTCATCCCCTGGGCCTTTCTCACCATCGGCATCATCCTGGGCAGCCAGTGGGCCTATCTGGAGCTTGGCTGGGGCGGTTTTTGGGCCTGGGACCCGGTGGAGAATGCTTCCTTCATCCCCTGGCTTACGGCCACGGCCTTTCTGCACAGCATCATGATCCAGGAGCATCGGGGGATGCTCAAGGTGTGGAACATGATCCTGGCTTTCCTGGGCTTCTGGCTGGTGATCATCGGCACCTTTATCACCCGCAGCGGCATCATCGATTCGGTGCACGCGTTTGCGGTGTCGAATATCGGCCCGCTGTTCCTGGGCTTCATCATTGTCACCTTCTTCGGCTTCCTGGCGCTGCTCTGGTATCGCCTGCCCGACCTGGAGTCGGATGCGGAGCTGGATTCGCTGCTTAGCCGGGAGGCCGCGTTCCTCTATGTGAATGTGCTGTTCGTGGTGGCGGCCTTCGTCACCCTGTTCGGGACGCTGTTCCCCATCATTTCCGAGGCTCTGAGCGGCACGAAGATCGCGGTGAACGCGCCTTATTTCAACAAGGTGGACGGTCCCATCTTCCTGGCGATTCTGTTGCTGATGGGCATTGGGCCGCTGTTGGGATGGCGGCGTACGTCCAATGAGATGCTGCAAAAGAGCCTGGCTGTGCCGGTGGCCCTGGCTCTGGCCGTGGCCGGCGCGGTGTTCATCCTGGTCACCCGCAACTGGGTACCCATCCTGGCCTGGTCGTTGGCCGCGCTGGTGTTTGGCACCATCCTCTGGGAGTTCTACCGCGGGGCCGCTTCGCGGCGTCGGGCCACGGGCGAAGGCTGGCTCAAGGCGCTGTGGGGCGTCATGGCCCGCAATCAGCGGCGTTACGGCGGCTATATCGTCCATTTCGGCGTTGTGCTCATGGCCTTTGGCATGGTGGGTGCGGTCGCGTTCCAGCACAACCTCAAGACCAGCATCACGCTGAATGGCACGGCCGAGCTGGGAGGCTACACCTTCACCTACACCGGGCTGGATCAAAATCAGGGCCCGAACTACGATGAGGTCGTGGCCACGGTTATCGTTACGCAGGGCGATCGGAATGTGGCCACCCTGTATCCCCGCATGAACTTCTATCATTCGCGGGCGGCGAAGGATATGGGCCCGACCACGGAGGTGGGCCTGCACACCAGCCTGCGGGAGGATGTGTACGTCGTGCTCAACGGCTTCGAGAATGGCGGGCAGTTGGCCGCGTTCGAGATTTTCGTGAATCCGTTGATGTTGTGGATGTGGATCGGCGGCATCGTGATGGTTCTGGGAACGCTCTTTGCGCTGCTGCCCATGAAACAACCCGCACCCGTCCGCGTCCGCTCGCCCAAACCCCTCCCGCAGCCCGCATAACGCCCCGGCCGGGTTCGTGACGGCCTTCCTCCCACTGAATGCTGAACACTGATTACTGGTGACTGACCCATGTGGCTACTCATCGCCTTCCTCCTTCTCCTCGCCGCCACCGCGGTGATCTTGATCCCCTTCTTCCGGTCGTCTCAGCCTGCCGCGCCTGACGTGGAGGTGGACCCCAAGCTGCTGGCGCTCTACAACCGCCGCGACCAGCTCTATCAGGCCATTCGCGAAGCGAAATTCGACCTGGACACGGGCAAACTCTCGCCCGAAGACTATGAGCGGCAGGTCGCCAATCTCAAACGGCAGGCCGCCAGCGTGCTCCGAGCCATCGACAAGCGACAGGAGGCGCTGTCTACGGCGGAGCTGGACGCCGAGGCCGAGGCGATGGTGCAGGCGGAGCGCCGGGAGCATCCCCTGGCGCCCGCGCCGCAACCCGCGGTGGTCACGGCGTTGGCTGGCGTCGCCGCGGCCGCAGCCCCTCGCTATTGTCCGCAATGCGGGGCCCGCGTGCAGCCGGGCGACCGCTTCTGCCCGGCCTGCGGCGCTCGTTTGCGATGATCGAAGATCAAAGATTGAAGATTGACTGATCACTGATTACTGCCAACCCGCCTCTTCCCTTCATCGTCGCTCTCGTCGCACAATCTTATGGACACTCTTCAAGCGCTGATCCTGGGCCTGGTGCAGGGCCTGACGGAATTCCTGCCTGTTTCTTCTTCCGGGCATCTGGTGTTGGTTCCCTGGTGGCTGGGTTGGGATGATCCGGGCCTGGCGTTCGATGCGCTGCTCCATTGGGGCACGCTGCTGGCGGTGGTCATCTACTTCTGGCGGGACTGGTGGGAGATGCTAATGGCGCTGGTTCGCAAGGTGCAGGGGCGGGCCGCACAGGGCAGGGATCACTTGCTGCTGGCCATCCTCGTGGGCACGATCCCGGCGGCTGTGCTGGGTTTCCTGCTGGCAAGTTTCTTCGAGAGCATGTTCGGCCAGCCCGCGCTGGTGTCTGTGTTCATGATCATCACCGGATTCCTGCTGGTGTTCGCGGAGCGCTGGACGCGCTCGCATCAGCAGGGGCGGTCTATGGAGAAGCTAAGCTATCTGGATGCGGTTTTCGTAGGGTTCGGTCAGGCGCTGGCCATTGCGCCCGGCATCAGCCGCAGCGGCAGCACCATCGCCGCGGGCCTGGTGCGCGGCCTGGATCGCCCCACCGCGGCCCGGTTCTCCTTCCTGCTGGGCACGCCCATCATCTTCGGCGCGGGCCTGCTCAAGCTGAAGGATCTGGTGGAGATGGGAACGGGAGCGACGGGATTCGCGCCTCTGGCGGTGGGATTTCTGGCCGCGTTCATCTCGGGCGTGCTGGCCATCCGCTATCTCCTGCGCTATCTTCAGCGCCACACGCTGTACGTTTTCGCCTATTATGTGTGGGCTGTGGCCCTGCTTTCCCTGGCTCGGTATTTTTTGGCAGGGGGATGAGAAGCGAAGTTGGATGGGGCGTATGCAGGGTTTCGAGGCGGGTTTGCCAAAGGGGATGGGTTGGGATTAAAATGGAACGAAAATGTGAACGCCGTCCAGCGGCGGGTAAGCCCGCGCCGATACGGACGAAAATGGGAACGCTGATTTGCGCAGATGCTTCGCAACGCAGATTTGCGCAGATGATTTTCACAGATTTTTTCTTTTCATCTGCGTTCATCCATTTCAATCTGCGTCATCTGCGTTCCCTAATCCTATTTTCAACGCAGGTTATCAACCATGACACGCGATGACGCCCGATTGAGACGGCTGCTCGAAGAAGAGCGGGCCAAACTCATCGATGATATCGACCACTTATCCAATATCAAATACCGCCGCATCACGTCCAGCAATCACATGGCCGAGAGCGCGACCGCGGCCTTCGACCAGGCCAGCAATCAGGCTCTGCTCAAGCAGTTGCAGCACCGCCTGAAGCGCGTCGACCACGCCCTGGCCAAGTTCGAAACGGGAACGTATGGTTATTGTGAGAATTGCGGCGAGCCTATCGATTTCGCCCGTCTGAAGGCTCTGCCCGACGCCCGCTTCTGTCTGAAATGCCAGCGCCAGCGCGAGACCATGGGCGGCGGCGCTTTGGGCCCGCGGGCGCTGGAAACGGGCGAGATCTGAGTGTCCTCTATGCGTCGAAAATCCCGATTTTTCCTGCTGACCCTGGCGGTGGCGTTCGGCGTAGTGCTGCTGGATCGATGGAGCAAGACGTGGGTGCTGAACAACATGCCCCTCTACTCCGAGTTCGATCTCATTCCCGCGCTCTATCCCTACTTCCGACTGGCGCACAGCGCTAACACGGGCATTGCTTTCGGCCTGTTTCAGGGCGGCGCCATCATCTTTACCATCATCCCCGCCATCGCGGTCGCGGCTATCGCGATTTACGCCTACCGCGAGGGCGATGCGTCGGCGTTGCTCTCCGTCAGCCTGGGGATGATGCTGGGTGGGGCGGTGGGCAACCTGTGGGACCGGCTGGCGTATGGCGCGGTGGTGGATTTCCTGAGCGTGCGCCTCTCCGACAGCCTGATCTGGCCCACGTTCAATCTGGCCGACACGTTTGTGGTCATCGGCACCGCGCTCCTCATCCTGCATTTTCTGCTGGAGGAGCGTAAGGCGGGGGATGAGGAAACTGTTGCTATGAAAATAGAATGATCGCCGGTTGCTGAAGGTTCGCAATGCCAAGGTTGGGCGAGCCTGCCACAGACGTGATGCGTGAAAACGTGAAACGTGAGAGCGTTACGCATCACGAATTACGCATTCCATGCTCGGCTTCCCGCGCCGCCCTGGCCGCGGGGCGTTTTCATCGGTGTCGGCGAGCTTTCGCTCGTGTCGCCTGCTTTCTAAACAGGTCGCTGCGGGCGCGAATGAACGATTGAAGACTAAAGACTAAAGATTGAAGATTCGCACATACAGCTTGCCGCCATCGCTGCAAGGCTGAGTTCATTTGGAGATGGAAGAACGACGTTTTCTCGTGCAGCAGCCTGCGTCCCGGCTGGACCGCTATCTGGCGGCGCAGTTGCCCGATCATTCGCGCTCGGAGGTGCAACGCTGGATCAAGGAAGGGTTGGCGCGGGTGAATGAACGGCCGGCCAAGGCCAGTCTGTCGCTGGAGCCGGGCGACATGGTCACGTTGACCATCCCCGAGCCGCCGCCCACGGAACTCCAGCCCGAGGCTATCCCCCTTACCATCCTCTACGAGGATGCGGACGTCATCGCCATTGACAAGCCCGCGGGCATGGTGGTGCATCCGGCGGCGGGGCACGCTTCGGGCACGTTGGTGAACGCGCTTCTCTATCATTTCCCCGATATCGAAGGCGTGGGCGAGGGCGGGCGTCCGGGCATTGTGCATCGTCTGGATAAGGACACGTCGGGGATCATCCTGGTGGCGAAAAATCCTCGGGCGCATCGGTATCTCCAGGCCCAATTCAAGGCCCGCACCGTGGAGAAGACCTATCTGGCCCTGGTGCACGGGCATGTTTCGCCCAAGGAGGGGCTTATCGACGCGCCCATCGGCCGCCATCCCCGCCACCGCCAGCGCATGGCCGTCACGCCCGCGGACAAGGGTCGCGAGGCCCAAACCGAGTACAAGGTTCTGGCGTTTTACGGTCCCGCCACCCTGGTGGCGGCCCATCCCCTCACGGGCCGCACCCACCAGATCCGGGTGCATTTCGCATCCATCGGGCATCCTGTGGTGGGCGATCCGCTGTACGGGCGGAAGGATGCGTATGGGTTGGGACGGCATTTTCTGCACGCCTACCGCCTGCGTTTCCGCCGCCCATCGGATGAAGCGATTGTCGAGTTGGAAAGCCCGCTGCCTCCGGAGCTGGAAGCCTTGCTGAAGCGGCTTGCCTGATCACCAACCCCGGACGGTGCATGGCTTTGCGGTGGTGTGCAAAAATGACTCGAAGCCCCCGTTGGGCGAGTCCGCCACGGACGTGATGCGCAATCCGTAATCCGTGAGGTCATTACGCATCACGCATTACGCATTACGTGCCTGGCTTCCCGCGCCGCCCTGGCCGCGAAGCGTTTTCATTCGGAATTATTCGTTTCGGCGAGGGACCTGGTGGCAGCCGCGGCAGCGGGCCTCGTAGGATTCCTCCGCGCCGATGAGGATGATGGGGTCCTCGTAGTAGGCGGGCTGGCCGTTGATGAGGCGCTGGGTGCGGCTGGCTTCGCCGCCGCAGACCATGCAGATGGCGTGGAGTTTGCGTACGCTTTCGGCTTTGGCCATGAGTTTGGGCATGGGCCCGAAGGGCTCGCCGCGAAAGTCCATATCCAGACCGGCGACGATGACCCGTTTGCCTTGCAGGGCCAGCGCGTCGCACACGTCGACGATGGCGTCGTCGAAGAATTGCACTTCGTCGACGGCGATGACATGGGTGTCGGGCCGGACGAGATGGAGGATTTCGGCGGCGTCGCTGACAACGGAGCCTTCCCATTTCGTGCCATCATGGGAGGCGACGGTGGTGACGCCGTAGCGGTTGTCGATGGCGGGCTTGAAGAGCTGGACGTTCTGGCGGGCGATGACGGCCCGGCGCAGGCGGCGCAGCAGTTCTTCGGTCTTGCCGCTGAACATGGAGCCGCAGATGACTTCGAGCCAGCCGCTGCTGGGGCGCAGGTGTCGGTCGGGCATGATATTTTTTCGCGTTCGGTCGTTTGAGAAGTCAATCAGGATGAATGGGATTGGGTGGCGGGAAGCCAAGGGCGTGAAACGTGAAAACGTGATGCGTGAGGTCTTGACGTTTCACGCTGAGTGACTGACAAAACGCGTTGAGGTCTGCTTTGGTCGCCAATGCTGTCGACTCAAGTCGCACCATGGCAGGCCTGCGGCCAATGGACGGCCTTCGCCGTCCATTTTCATGATGGAAATCAGGTCGACGGAGGTCGACCGTAGGCGCGAAGCGCCTTCAAAGGCACGAGTTTACTCGGTCAGATCGAGTGAAAGCAAGTGACTTCAAGATTTGTCAGTCAACCAGCGTTTCACGTTTGACGTTGGTCGCGGCTTCGGTCGACGTCGGTTTGGCAAGCTTTTCGCGAACGACGCCAACGTTGTTTGCGAAGTGGACAAAGACAAAGAAAAAGGCAGGAACGAGAACGCTCCTGCCCTGATATGCGATGGGGTGGGGATTAGTGTTGGAGTTCGGCCAGAGCTTCTTTGTAGGCTTTCTCGTAGGCCGCGTCCGCGTCCTCGCCGCGGGCCTTGGCCTTGCGAGCGGCTTCTTCGGCCAGCTTGCGGGCCTCGGCCTTGATGCGGGCCTGAGCGCGAAGCTGGTCTTTGGTGCGCAGGCGGCGCATGAAGCGTTCGACCTGGCCGGCGGTGTCGACGATGCGCTGCTCGCCGGTGAAGAAGGGATGGCAGGCGGAGCAGACGTCGGTGTGGATCTCGGGCTGGGTGGCGCCGGTGGTCCAGGTGTTGCCGCAGGAACAGATGACCACGGCGTTTTCGTAATAGGTGGGATGGATGCCCTGTTTCATGTTCGTTACCTCGATCTATCTCAGACCACGCGCTCAGGATAGACGCTGACGCGTTTCTTGCTGCGGGTTTGGTGTTCGAATTTGACGTAGCCGTCGATGGTGGCAAAGATGGTGTGGTCTCTGCCCACGCCGACGTTCTGGCCGGGTGCGATCCGGGTGCCGCGCTGGCGCACAATGATGGAGCCTGCGCGCACGAATTGTCCGTCGTAGCGTTTCACGCCCAAACGTTTTGCTTTGCTGTCGCGACCGTTCTTGCTGGAACCGCCACCTTTCTTATGAGCCATGTTTTTCGCTCCTTATCGTAATTTGCGGGTCGGATTGGGATGGATCACGTCAGGCCGTGATGCTGTCGATGCGAAGTTGGGTGTACTTCTGGCGATGACCGGTCTTGCGGCGCATGGTGGTGCGGCCGCTGTGCTTGAAGATGATGACCTTGGGGCCTTTGGTGACGCCGAGGACCGAGGCGGTGACTTTGGCGCCTTCCACGAAAGGCTGTCCCACTTTGACGTCCCCCTCATCGGCCACGAGAAGCACCTCGTCGAAGGTGACCTGGTCACCTGGAGAGACGTTTTTCAGGAGTTCGACGTTGATGATTTCGTTTTCTTCGACGCGGTATTGTTTGCCGCCGGTTTTGATGACTGCGTACATAAGCTGTTTCCTTTCCGTACGGCGCCTCAAAAAAGGACTTAGGGAGCCGTAGCGGCGTGGGGATTTGGAGGGTAGCTGGTTGGGCGTAGAAAAAGTGGGCCGAAAAGCCCACAGCATTTTATTTTAGTCGAAATGGTTGGCGTTTGTCAAAGTTCGGGTTCGTCCAAAATCAGGCGCTCGCGCACGATGGCGCGGGGCGTGTCCGACAGGCCCATAGCGTCGATGACTTCGCTGACACGGGCGTTGCTCTGGGACCCGGCCAACAGGGTCATGCGCACGCAGCCGGGGGCTTGGGGCAGGAGTTCGATGGCGACGATGCGGGGGCGCAGGTCGTAGGTTTTGTGGGGTTTCTTGAAATGGGGGCGCTGGATTTCGTCCTGGGCGAGGGTGGCTGCCACCCGGGCCGCGAGCGCTTCCTGGCTGATGCCCTGCCAGCAGACGCGGTAGATGGCCTGGCGCAGGCTGGCCTGCATGGCGGGAAGTTTGAGAGGGACTTCTTTCAGGTCGAGGATGGCGAAGCCAGGAGGGAGGTTGCGGGCGATGGGCTCGATCCAGGCTTCCGGCTCGATCCGCCGGGTGAGCCAGGCGTCGAGCATCTCCCGCAGGCCCGCCACGCCCACGGGCAGGGCGGAGGCGAATTGGATGCGGGGCTGGGGGTTGAAGCCGTGGGAGTAGGCCAGGGGCAGGTCGACGCGGCGGAAGACGCGCTCCCAAAAGCGGGCGAGGTCCAGGTGGCCGATATAGCGGGCGTCGCCGGTTTTGCTATAGGTGAGGCGCAGGCGTTGGACGGGGGGCGGGGGATTGGTCATAGATTAGCGGTAGTAGTCGATCCAGCGGAGGGAGAAGGAGGTGTAGCCGCCCCATTGGAAGTCTTTGGGCAGGGTGATGAGGTAGCTGGGTGGCTGGGCGGGTTTGCCGAAGAATTTGCCGCCTTCTTCCGCGGGCAGGGGCTGAATCTCCATCCAGTAATAGCTGTCGGGGGTGAGTTTGGCTTCGCCCGTGGGCATGTGCAGGGTCTCGCGCACGGGCCCGTTGCGCGGGGCGGAGGCGGTGATGGCGATGTCGTCGTAGTTCAGGGCGAGGTAATCCAGATTTTTGACATAAAGGCGAACATGAACGGTGTCGGGCATGTCGCCCTGGAGGAGGTTGATGGTGGCGTCGCCGATGCCGCTGGGGGAGTAGATGTGAAAGGTGATGAGGTTGTCGCCGGGAACGGAGCGTATATCGGCGTCGCTTTTCATGCTGGTGGCCTGGAACTGGAGGGGAGGTTGAGGTTGTTGCCGGCAGGCGGTGAGGAGGAGGGCGGTGAGGAGCAAGAGGGTGAGTAGGGCGGTTTTCTGGAACATGGGCGCCTCCTGTGTCAAACGAGGGGCGGGCGCCGCCAGGGCGCACCGCCCTGACCGCAAAACGCTGTTCGGATTTCGTTATGCGCGTGGGGAGTGGGGAAGTCGGGATGAATGGGGGCGTTGGGTATAGTGTAAGCGTTTTGCGGTGTGCGGGCAAGGCCCGCACGCGGCGCCCGCCCCTCACACCCGCGCGCGGCGCGAGGACTGCACCCGCACCCCCACCGCCCGCGGCCCCATCCTGCCCTCGACCACGCGGAAACGCACCAGCGCGCCCCGTCGCAGCTTCCCCCGGGCCACGTCCCGACGCCGCACATAGACCTCGCTGCCGTCCGCCATCGTGATGAACCCGAACCCGCGGCGGGGATCGAACCACTTCACCACGCCCCACCGACGCGTCATCGCCAGCAGGTGACGGCATCCCGGACAATGCTCCGGCTCGTGGTCGTCCTGAACTTGCTCCCAACCGGTCCAAACGAACGTGATCCCGCAATGTGCGCAGGACAAAAACCGGTCGGGCGGGAGATTCAGCGCGGGGCTGGCGGCTTCGGACATGGCGAGCGGCAGGCAAAGAAAAGACCCGTCGAAGACGGGCCTGGTGGAAAATGGCACCCTGGAGAGGATTTGAACCTCTGACCTCCTCCTCCGCAGGGAGGCGTTCTATCCACTGAACTACCAGGGCTTGACCAAGACAAAGTATAGCAAAAAACGGGGCAAAATGCAAGATTTTGAAAAAAGAAAAGACCGGCTCACCACGGCGGCCGGTCTTTTGGATGCAGATTGCGGGGCGGGGGTTACTTGAACTGGCGGTAGGTGTTGCTGTCGTACAGGACGAAGACCCCTTGCGTGGCCGTCCAAATCATCTCGCCATGCTCGAAAGGCTGCCAGGTGGCGGTGACCGCGGGATTGGGCGGGCAATAGGCCCAGCCGAGCCGCTGGGAATAATTATCCTCATTGCGCCACATCTTGCCAATGCCATATTCCGGCTGACACCAGCCCGCAGGCGGCTTCAGCGTGGGATTCGTCACCGGATCGCCCGACTGCCATGTATCGGGATATGTGGTCCACTGACCAATGTTCGTGAAAATGACGTACATCTTCTTTGTGTCGAGATTGTTGACCACATATCCCGAATAGAATCTCTGCTCCACAGCATTGAAGCCCTGTTCAGGCGCGGTGGGGCAGCCGATCTTATCCCGAACACTTTTGTTGTTGAACCAGACATTGCCAAAGCCCAGCATGGGCGTGATGGCGCATACTGTGGCAGGGCCGTCGCCTGGCTGGGGCGGAGGGGGATAGTAGCTGGACGATTTGGGTGCGGTGGGCTTGGGTGCTGGCTTGCCAGGAATGCACAACACCTGGCCCGGATAGATCTTGTTGCGATTTCTGATGTGATTGCATCTCTGGATAGCTTTGGTGGAGACGCCATAGCGGGCGGCAATGCGGCTCAGATAATCCCCTTTCTTCACCTTATAATAAGCCTTGCATGTACACTTCCCGCTTTGATTGGGAGCAGCTTGTGTGGTGGTTAGGGGGACTAGGGTGAGCACCAGCAATGCCGCTATCAGAAGCAGCAGCAGTCGCTTCATGGTGGAATTACCTCCTTGGAACACGGAATTCAAAGAAACATTGGGGGAACAAATGAACGATAACTCATTGTAACACATTTATGTTATTTGTCAATATGTGCTATAATGGGCCATCGACTTCGCTAATCTCGCTAAATGCAACGACTTATGAAAGGCGCTCGCAAGCAGCTTGGCGATTTGGGTGAAAAAATGGCCGCCGATCTTTTGATCCGAAAGGGAATGCGCGTTGTCGCGCAAAACTGGCGTTGCCCTTTGGGGGAGATCGACATCATCGCCCGCGATCAGGCCGTCCTCGTCATCGTCGAAGTGAAAACCCGCCGCGGCCGGGCGGCCGGCGCGCCGGAGGAGGGGGTCGACGCCCGCAAACAGGCCAAATTATGCCAGCTCGCACAGTGCTATATCCAGAGCGCGAGCTGGGAAGGCGATGTGCGATTGGATGTGGTCGCCGTGGCGTTCTCATCCACGGGCAAACTGCTGCGGGTCACCCATTGGCCCGGCGCTATCGAATGTTGGGACGTATGGACGAGCGAGGACTGGTTCTAGTGCTGGTGGGCCCCACCGCGGTGGGGAAAACGGCCGCGTCATTGCTTCTGGCCCGCGAGCTGGGGGGCGAGATCGTCTCCGCGGACTCGCGGCAAGTATACCAGGGCATGGATATTGGCACGGCCAAAGTCACGCCCGAGGAGCGAGGTGACATTCCCCATCATCTCATCGACATCCGCGCGCCCGATGAGACCATCAGTCTGGGCGAGTACAAAGAGCTGGCCGACGCCGCCATTGCCGATATCCTGGCTCGCGGGCGTCTGCCCCTGCTGGTGGGCGGCACAGGTCAATATGTGCGGGCCGTGGTGGAAGGCTGGCAGATCCCTCGCGTCCCCCCTCACCCCGAACTACGGCGGGAGCTGGAAGAACTGGCCGCCCGCGAGGGCAAAGAAGCCGTCTTCGCCCGCCTGCAGGAGCTCGATCCCGCCAGCGCCCAAACCATCGACTACCGCAACCTGCGCCGCGTCATTCGGGCCATCGAAGTCACCCTGGCGGCGGGCCGTCCCTTCAGCGAACTCCAAACCAAACAGCCGCCCCCCTGGCGCATGGTGCAGATCGGCCTCACCCGCCCGCGAGAGCGCCTTTACGCCCGGGCCGACGCCCGCATCGAGGCCATGCTCGAAGCGGGATGGGTTGAGGAGGTGGCCCGATTGCTGGCCCAGGGCTACACGCCCGACCTGCCCAGCTTCGCCAGCCTGGGCTATCGCGAAGTGGCCGCGTATCTGGCCGGGGAAATCAGTCTGGAGGAGGCGAAATCGCGCATCCGGCGGGCCACGCGCGCCTTCATCCGCCGCCAATACAACTGGTTCCGCCTCACCGATCCCCGCATCCACTGGTTCGACCTGGAGGAAGTCGGGCTGGATGGGGTGCTGAGGGCTGCATGGGGAATTGGAGAGACGGGTTGAGGCGCTGTTGTAGACTTCGGAGGTCTGCGCAGACCTCCAAGGTCTACAACCGATACACCCCTCGCGCGATCTGGAACATCACCGCCGCGGGGGTGTGTCCCCAATTTTTGGCGCGTTGCGCCAAACGCCCCGGAAGTGAACCTCCGGGCTAGAAACGACGCCCTCTCAAGAGGGGCTTTCCAGCTGGCGCGTCAAAAGCCGGGTTCACCCGGCGTTGTTTTGTAGATGGAGCCCGCATGACCGAATTTCTGATGACAAAGCGATTTGCCAAAATTATAGGACGCGCCCCGCCGCGGCCA
>JALXCB010000089.1 GCA_026991225.1 Anaerolineae bacterium
GCTGTGGGGCTGCCCGGGGGCGTCGTGGCCGTGGCGGGCGGCGTCGTCGGCGTGAAGGTGGGCGTTGGCGTGAAGGGGATGCAGATCTGGTCGAAGGGGATGACGGGCGGCTCGACGTCGAAAGAGCCGCCGCCGAAGGAGCCAGACCCCCAGGCCCAACCCTCCACGTCGCCATCTTTCACAAGCCAGTTCGACGCCCCCAATTGCGAATACTCCCAGGCGTTTCCCTTGAGATGATAATAGGCCCAGTACTTGCAATCCGCCCCCCGGCATTGACAAAAACACGCTTCCAACGGAAAATCGCATCCATCGCTGAAATCCCCCACGGTGATTTTGCAAATGGCCTCGCCGAAGCCGCTGTTGGGGTCCATGATCACGTCCATGCCCGAGAGCCGCAGCAAATCCGCGCCGGTCACCGTCTCGGATGTAAACTGCACGCACGCGGTGACCACATTCCCATCGCCGAATTGCACCACCAGGCCCGCCCGACTGACGCTCTGGGCGCGGCTGCCCTCCCACCCCATGAGGAGGAGCAGGAGGGCAAGGAGGATCAGAAGCCGTGAGAAACGGCGCATGATGGGGTTAGGCTGCAATCTTGCGGCGGCGTCGCACGTAGCCCGCCAGGCCCGCCAGGCCGCCGCCCAGCAGGAGGAGGGTGGTGGGTTCGGGGATCTCGGCCGGGGGCGGATTCAGTTCCGCTTCGATCTCGTCGAAGGTCTTGACCGGGGGATAGGTGGTGGGGTTGTAGTTGGCGTCGAAGCCCGACCAGGCGAAGCCCTCGACGGCCCGGTCCGCGGGCACATAGCCGCTGACGCCTACCTGGGAGACATCCCAGCCGTCCTCAGTGGCGTTCAGGTGGAAGTAAGCCCAGAAGTGTTCGGGATCGGCGAAGCAGTCATCCACGGGATTGCCCACGCCGTCGATATTGCAGATGGCTTTGCCCCAACTGAAATCGGCCATGCCTACCGGGATTTGCGCGGCTTCCAGCACGTCCGCGGTGGTGGCGTCCGCGGGCACGCTGACGATCTCGGTGTAGGTGCGGTCGGGGAATTGAATGACCAGGGCCACGCGCTTTTCGCCGCCCTGGGCGAAGGCGGTCGTGGCGATGAGCAGGACCAGCAGGAAGAGTGCTGTGATCAGGACGAGTCGTTTGCGCATGAGATCAGCTCCTTTGAGAAAATGAAGGTGGAAGGGAGGTGTATCTTGGCGGTGAAAATGCTTTTCGGCTACGTTGGCGCGGGAAGGCGATTTCGTGATGCGTAAGGGCCTCGCGTTTCACGTTTTCACGCATCACTGCCGATGCGGACTCGCCCAACGTGGGCTTCGAGCCTTTTTTGCAAACCAACGCGAGTTTCGGGACAGAAAAAAGCCCCCATCCTGGTGGACAAGGGCCTCATAGTGCGATCAAGACCGGGGCCTGTCCGCGCAGGCGTCCGTGTCATTGCAGCGCGGGTTTTCTGGCTTGGGCCGAAGCCCTCACAGTTGCGGGACAGCGCCGGATTTGCACCGGACTTCCCCCGCTCCCGATGCGAAGCATCGAGAGAAGCTGCAACCACTTTGATATGAGATTGTGTCGTCATTCGTAACTGCTAAGGTATCGCCACCACTTTTTGTCACGAAGCCACGAAGAAAAGCCAAGGCACGACGTATTTTCCTTGATTTTTCCTTCGTGTCTTCGGAAAACTTCGAGCCTTCGTGGCTTTTGGCGGCCTAAAGTCAAGTACGTTAGCAGTTACCGTCATTCTAGCAAATGCAGAGGGGCGTGTCAAAAAGCGAGGGATTACCACCCGCGTTTTACCAGACCTCAGAAGTCTGTTAGACTTTCAGGGCCGATTCGTTTGTCGGTATGTTTCCCACCCGTCCGTTATCCTGTCTCTCCTCCCGTGATCCTCGTCCTCAGCCCGGGCTTGACCTGACCTGTGACCGCAACCCCATTGACCATGTCCCCGCGCGACCTCGTCCGCCAGACCCTGGACGGCATTCCGCCCGCGCGCCTGCCCATAGGCGAACTCGTCATCGACGATGACCTGGTGCGAGAGATCGTGGGGCTTTCTCCTGAGGAGCCCTTGCCTCTCACCGCCAAGCGCGCCCTGCTCAAACGCTGGCGGCATGACCTGGCGTCCGTGGCCTTTTCCGCGGGCTGGGGCGCGCCCCTCCAGCCCGACCCGGAGGAGCGTCTGGCCCGGCTGCGTTTCTGGGCCGGAGAGAGCGACCTGTTCGTGTTCGCCCTGGTGGATGGGCCTTTCAGCCTGGCTGCGCGGGCGTGGAGCTGGGAGGAGGCGCTGATGCGCTTCACCCGGCGCGACGCGGAGCTGGAGGGCTTCCTGGCGGATGCCGTGATCGAGTGGAGCGCATGGTTCGGCATATTGGCCGACGCGGGGGCGCAGGGCGTCATCCTGGGCGATGACATCGCCTATCGCCGCGGGCTCTATGTCCGCCCCGACCACCTGCGGGCTTCCTACTTTCCCTTTCTCACCCTGATGGTCGCCACCGCCCAAGACCTGGGCCTGGCCGTGGTCTTCCATTCCGACGGCAACCTCTGGCCCGTGTGGGAAGACATCCTGCAAACGGGCGTGAATGGCGTCCACGGGCTGGACCCCTACGCGGCCATGTCGCTGGCCATGGCGCGTCAGCGCAGCCCCGACGCGTTGTGCCTGTGGGGGAATCTGGACGCGGGCTGGCTGGCGAACCAACCCGATCGGAATCAACTGCGCGCCCATCTGGCGACGTTGTTGGGCCCGGTGCAGGGGACGCCCGTCATCTTCGGAACCAGCAGCGGGCTGTATCCGGGCCTGCCTCTGGATATGCTGGACGCGGTGTACGAGGCGATTCGCGAGGCATGGCAACTGGATTGATAGGTAACTGCTAAGGTAGCCTGGTTCGGCATCGAAAATGCCTTGCCACGAAGGCTCGAAGGGACGAAGACGATGCATGTTTGCAGGTTTGCAAGTCGCAAGTGGCAAGTTCTTCTAGCAGCGGCGTTTCTCACCTGCCACTTGCTACCTGCCACCTGCCACTTTTCCCCTTCGCGCCTTCGTGTCGTCGTGTCTTCGTGGTTTTCGACCTTGCTACGTTAGTAGTTACATTGACAGAGGAGAATGATCTATGCTATGGTTTTTTCAGAATTCGAGTCTGGAGATGAGCCATGCCCGTGACAGTTGAGGCCGTCATCGACGAAGAAGGCCGCATTTCTTTGCAGAAACCTATCCGCCTGTCTAAAAAGCGCCGCGCTCTGGTCGTTATTCTGGACGAGACGCCTCAGATAGCCGCGCCCGAAACCGCCTTGCTGAGTGAAGCAGCCCTGGCTGTCGATTGGGAGCGCCCGGAAGAGGACGAAGCATGGAAACATTTGCAGAACGCTCTGTCGTCTTAGTTGCGTTTCCATTTTCCGACCTTTCGCATGCAAAATTGCGCCCTGCGGTAGTGCTGGCCTATGCGGGACGGGACGATTGGATTTTGTGTCAGATCACCAGTAGACCATACGGAGACGCCCAGGCGCTGGCAATCATCGAAAAGGATTTTGAATCGGGGTCGTTATTACGGGACAGCTACGTTCGGCCGGGAAAACTGTTCACAGGAAATCGCAGTATCATCGAATCTTCTGTCGGGGTGATAAAGATCGATTCGTTTGCCAGGATTATTGAATCTGTGATCGCAATTTTGCGAGCAAGTTTGAATGTATCCTGATCCAGAGCCCAAACAAGAGGGGAGCTCGGCGTCGTGATCTGCCCCCAGCAACGTTGCCTCTTCATCCACATCCCCAAAACCGCGGGGCAGAGCGTGGAACGCGTGTTTCTGGCCCTGAACGGCCTGGACTGGGGCACGCGTGGGGCGTTGTTGCTGCGCGAGAATTCCGATCCGGCCCAAGGCCCGCCCCGGCTGGCTCATCTCACCGCGCAGGAGTACCTGCGTTACGGCTATCTCACGCCCGACCAATTCCGGGCATATTTCAAATTCGCGTTCGTGCGCAATCCCTGGGCGCGCATGGTCTCCCTCTACCGCCATCTCAGCTACGGCGTCTCCTTTCGCGACTATCTGCTGGGCGAGTTCAGGAAGAAGGTATGGAAGGAGATGCACTGGTTCGTGCGACCGCAGGTGGAGTTCGTCACCGATGGGGATGGAACGCTGCTGGTGGATTTCGTGGGGCGGTTCGAGCGATTGCAAGCCGATTTCGACGCCATCTGCCAGCAACTGGGCCTGCCGCCCACGAACCTCCCCCACGTCAACAAGGCCGAAGACCACGCCCGCAAGGCCCGCCCGGGCCTGCATCCCCGCCGCCTGGCGCGCTTTTTGCGCAAAGGCCGCTATCGCCGCCCCGCGCCTCAATTCCCCCACTGGCGGGATTATTACGATGATGACACGCGGGCGCTGGTGGCGGAGCTTTATCGAGCGGACGTGGAGCGGTTTGGGTATCGGTTTGAGGATGGTTGACGAAACGCCCTGAAAATGCTAAACTTGGGCGAGGTTCCTCCGGAACCTTTTGAAAACACAATCAGCGCTGGATGACGCGTGCGAGAGAGCGCGCAAGCCGCCGAAGGGGCAAGCGGGCCGGGTTGCCGGAGTCCGGGCCGCCAATCTCTCAGGCAAAAGGATCGCACGCTGACAGCACTCTGGAGAGTGAGGCCGCATGGACGCGGCCTCCACCGACGGGGAAAGCCTCACGGCCAAACTCTCAGGCGCCAGGACAGAGTAACTTCCGGTCAAACATCGGACGCGCCCCAATGGGCGCTCACCTGGCAAACGGAGGCGAACAATGTCAGAACTCAAGCGAACCGCCCTTTACGACGTGCACGTCGCCATGGGCGCGCGCATGGTGCCCTTCGCAGGCTGGGAGATGCCCGTGCAGTACCCCACCGGGCCCATGGCCGAACACCACGCCGTGCGGAACGCAGCCGGGCTCTTCGATATCGACCACATGGGGCAGTTGAAGCTGGTCGGGCCCGACGCCGAAGCTTTCTTGCAGTATGTGCAGCCGCGGGATGTGAGTCAGATGAAGGTCTGGGACGCGGAGTACAGCTATCTGTGTTACGAAGATGGGACCTTCGTGGATGACATCTTCATCTACCGCCTGCCCGACGACGAGTGGATGATCGTCGTCAACGCGGCTAACCGGGAGAAAGACCTCTTCTGGCTGGACACCCACATGGTGGGCTTCGACGCGGACCTCATCGACATTTCTGACCCCACTTACATGCTGGCCCTGCAAGGCCCGAAGGCCCAGGCCATCCTGCAGAAACTCACCGACTACGACCTGGATCAGGTGGCCTTCCACACCGCGGCCCGCATCCAAGTGGGCGGCGTCGACACCCTCATCGGGGCCACGGGCTACACAGGCGAATACGGTTACGAGTTCTTCTTCCCCGAAGAGAAAGCCATCGCCATGTGGGAGATGCTGCTGGACGCGGGCAAGGAGGACGGTCTGCTGGCCTGCGGCCTCGCCGCCCGCGACTCTCTGCGCTTCGAGGCCTGCCTGCCCCTCTACGGCCACGAAATCCACGCCGAAGTCGAACCCATCGGCGCCCGCCTGGGCTGGGTGTGTGATTGGGACAAAGGCCCGTGGATCGGGCGGAACGCGGTGTTGAAGACGAAACTGGAGAAGCCCAAGATGCTGTTGGTGGGCCTGGAAATGGTGGACAGGGGCGTCCCGCGCGAGCATTACGAAGTCGCCAAGGATGGCAAGGTCATCGGCTGGGTGACCACGGGCATGAAATCCCCCACCCTGAACAAATTCCTGGCTCTGGCCTACGTGCCCCGCGGCTATAACAAGTTCGGCACAGAGCTAGAGGTCATCATCCGCGGCAAGCCGAAAAAGGCCGTCGTGGTCAAGCGCCCCTTCTATATCCCGGCCTATCGGCGGAAATGACGAAAGACTGAAAACTGAAGACTGAAGACTGAAGACTGAAGACTAATAACTACAGACGCCTATCCCAAAAATTCTGAACATTCGCTTGCATCTTCAATCTTTGATCTTTAACCTTCGATCCCACCTTCCCACTCCCAAAGGAGCCTCCCCATGTCTTTGAAATACGATCCCAACCTGAAATACGCCAAGAGTGACGAATGGGCCCGCGTCGAGGACGACAACATCGTCGTCGTGGGCATCAGCGACTACGCTCAGGACGCCCTCTCCGACATCGTCTACGTGGAACTCCCCGAAGTGGGGACTCAAGTCAGCGCCGGCGAAGTCGTGGGTGCGGTGGAATCGGTCAAAGCCGCGGCCGACATCATGAGCCCCGTCTCCGGCGAGATCGTCGAAGTCAATGAAGAACTCAATGACTCGCCCGAGATCCTCAACGAAGACCCCTACGGCGCCTGGATATTCAAAGTCAAGGCCAGCGACCTCTCCGAACTGGACGCGCTGATGACGGCCGAGGAATACGAAGCCTACAACGCCACCCGGGAGCATTGAGATGCGATACATTCCCCTCACCGATGACGACCGTCGGGCCATGATGGAAGCCATCGGCATCGAGGATATCGACGAACTGTTCGCCGACGTCCCGGCTGAGTTCCGTTATCCCGACCTGCAACTGCCCGCCCCCTTGACCGAGATGGAGGTCATGCGGGAGCTGGATATGATGGCCGCGGAGAACGCGAATCTGCGGGAATTCGCCAGCTTTTTGGGTGCAGGAGCCTACAACCACTTCGTGCCCGCCATCGTGGACACCATCATCAGCCGGGGCGAATTCTACACCGCCTACACCCCCTACCAGCCTGAGATCAGCCAGGGGCACCTCCAGGCCGCGTTCGAATACCAGAGCATGGTGGCCGCGCTCACGGGCATGGAGGCGGTCAACGCCTCCCATTACGATGGCTCCACCGCCGTGGCCGAGGCCGCGATCATGGCCGTGAACATCCAGCGCCACAAACGCCGCACCATCGTCGTCTCCCCCACCCTGCATCCCCAATACCGCGAAGTGCTGCGCACCTACGTTCAGGGCATGGACATGAAAGTCATTGGCGACGAGACCCATGACAATGATTTCCACGCCCTCATCGACCTGACCGACGATGACACCGCCCTGGTCATCGTGCAGAACCCCGACTTCCTGGGCCAGCTCCACACGCCCCAGGAAATGCAGGACCTGGCCGACGCGGTGCACGCCAAGGGCGCGCTCCTGGCCGTTGCCACCGATCCCATCGCCCTGGGCATCCTCAAGCCCCCCGGCGAATACGGCGCGGATATCGTCACCGCAGAGGGGCAGGTCCTGGGCAACAGCCTCAGCTTCGGCGGGCCCTACCTGGGCATCTTCGCCTTCCGCATGAAACACGTGCGCAAGAGCTCGGGCCGTCTCGTGGGCGAGACCGTAGACGCGGACGGCAACCGCGGCTACGTCCTCACCCTCTCCACCCGGGAACAGCACATCCGCCGGGAGAAAGCCACCAGCAACATTTGCTCCAACCAGGCCCTCAACGCCCTGGCCGCGGCCGCCTATCTGGCCGCTATGGGCAAGCATGGCCTGCGCAAAGTGGCGGAGCTGAGCTGGCACAAGGCCCACTACGCGGCGCAGCAGATCCACCAGATCGACGGCTATGAGGTCGTCATGGACAAGCCCTTTTTCAAGGAATTCGTGGTGAAATGCCCGCGGCCCGTGGCCGAGATCAACCGCTATCTGCTGGAGGAGTACGGCATCATCGGAGGCTACGATCTGAGCCGGGATTATCCCCACCTCGGCGACGCCATGCTGCTGTGCGTGACCGAGATGAACACCCGGGAGGAAATCGATGATCTGGTCATCGCGTTGGGCGAGGCGCAGAGCCCGCACATCCATCTGAACCTGGAGGTGTCGCTATGAAATTCGACGATTACATTTACGACCTGAGCTCGCCCGGGCGCACGGGCGTGGACCTGCCTGATCCCGACGTGCCCGAAACGCCCATCCCCGAGGAATTCCTGCGGGACGACCTGCCTCTGCCCGAGCTCAGCCTGCCCCAGGTCACGCGGCACTATCTGCGCCTCAGCCAGAAGAACTACGCGGTGGACAAGGGGTTCTATCCCCTGGGCTCCTGCACCATGAAATACAATCCCAAGGTGAATGAATGGGCCGCGCGGCTGCCCGGTTTCGCCAACGTGCATCCCTTGCAGGACCCGCACACCGTGCAGGGGGCCATGAGCCTCATGTACGAACTCCAGGCCATGATCGGCGAGATCGCGGGCTTCGACGCGGTCTCGTTGCAGCCTGCCGCGGGCGCGCACGGCGAATTCACCGGCGTGCTCATCATGCGCGCGGCGCAACTGGCCCGGGGCGAAACCCAGCGCCACAAGATCCTGGTGCCCGATTCGGCCCACGGCACCAATCCCGCCAGCACCAGCATGGCCGGATTCACCGCGGTGCAAATCCCCAGCGACAAAGATGGAAATGTGGATATCGAGGCCCTGAAAGCGGCGTTGGATGACGAAGTCATCGGCATCATGATCACAAACCCCAACACCCTGGGCCTGTTCGAATCCCACATCGTCGAAGTCTGTAACCTGGTCCATGAGGCGGGCGGGTTGGTCTATGGCGATGGGGCCAACCTCAACGCTATCATGGGCATCGTCCGTCCGGGCGACCTGGGCGTCGACGTGATGCACTTCAACCTGCACAAGACCTTCAGCACGCCCCACGGCGGCGGCGGGCCCGGCTCCGGCCCGGTCGGCGTCACTGCCGAACTCGCGCCCTTCCTCCCCGGCCCCATCGTGGACATGACCGAAGAAGGCGATGAATACGTCTGGCGCACTCCCGAAAAAAGTATCGGCCGGATCAAGAGCTTCTATGGCAACTTCGGCGTCATGGTGCGGGCCTACACGTATATCAAGATGCACGGCGCCGAGGGCCTGCGTCAGGTCAGCGAGATCGCCGTCCTCAACGCCAACTACATGCAGGCCCGCCTCCTGCAAATGGGCGACTACCCTATCCCCTACGGCCACCGCTTCTGCAAGCACGAGACCGTGGCGCAGGGTAAGATTCCGGGCGCAGAAGGCGTCCATACCCTGGATATCGCCAAGCGCCTCATCGACTACGATTTCCATCCCCCCACCATCTACTTCCCTCTCATCGTCTCCGAAGCGCTCATGATCGAGCCCACGGAGACCGAGGACAAGGAAACCATCGACGCGTTTCTGGACGCGCTGGATAAAATTGCGGACGAAGCCCGGGAAAATCCCGAGCTATTGCACGAGGCGCCCCACAACGCGCCCGTGCGCCGTCTTGATGAAGTCCGCGCTGCGCGTCATCCCATCCTCGTTCGCCTGCCAGCTCCTGCCACCTGACGATTCATAGACGTCTCGCCCCATATCATCCATCTCCCTCTCGCCCTGGCAGGAACAGGCCCCGGTTGCAGTCATGCGCCGGGGCTTTGTTTTGGCCGTTGGTGGGGTAATGCGGTGATCGGAGACTGTATCAATTTAGTCGGTGCAACTATGTTTGGCGCCTTGGCCCCGCCGACTCGAAGTCGGGGCTAGGGGCCTTTGGCCGCCTGTCCGCCTGCGCAGACAGGTCCAGCCGGACGAAAAAAATGTCCCCGGAGGGGGACATGCGGCGGAACGCCCTCAGACCTGAATTCATTCGGCGTTTGGAAAACGGAACGACCGACTAAGCTGTTACAGCCTCCGGCGATCGTCACAGCTTGCAACTTGCTGAGAATTGCACTATCATGTAATCACTTCTCGAATTCTTCCATCACAATTGCTGTCTATACTTCGAAAATGATGGTTAGAACCCAAATTCAATTATCCGAAAGCCAGATCGCCTTTGTCAAAGCTGTCGCTGAAGAGGAGAACGTCTCCATGGCGGAGGTCATCCGCTCGGCTATCGAGCTGTTGCAGCAGAGCCGAGAAAAGCCCACGCAGCGAGAGTTGATGGTGCGATCCCTGGCTGCGATCGGCAGTGCGCATACGGGCCCGGAGGACGTTTCCGTCAAACATGACGAGTATCTGGATGAGGCTTTTGGTGCATGGTGATCTTTGTCGACACGTCGGCTATTTATGCGCTCCTGAATGCTGGCGATATCAATCATGGCCCAGCCAAGGCGCAATGGCTGCAATGGGTGGATGGCTCGATAAATTTCGTAGTGACCAACTATGTCTTGTTGGAGACGTCGGCTTTGGTGCAACGGCGATTGGGGATGCAATCCTTTCGTCAGTTTCATGATTTATTGCTGCCGACGATGGATGTGTTCTGGGTTTCTGAAAAAATTCATCGCCAGGCGATGCAGATGCTTCTGGCGGCTGATCGCAGGGAACTCAGCCAGGTCGATTGCACGAGTTTTGTTGTCATGAATGAATTGGGCATTCAAAAGGCGTTCACATTCGACCGCCATTTCGTTCAGGCGGGATTTACAGTCCTCCCAGCAATATAACGGTTACTTTGCAACATCCTGACGGGAAAAGGCCCCTGGTCGCACTCACATGAAAAATCACCGCATCTGGCTTGTAATCGGCATCCTTGTAGCCCTACTCGGCATCCTGTTCGCCACCATTTTCCGCCAGCAAATGGGCGGCGTCGGCTTTATCTTTGTGGCCGTTGGCGGCTTTCTTGTGGCCTTGGGCCTGTACCAGAAGGGACGTTCGGGCTAGTTCGACGCGCCTGGCTCCAGATTGTACGTCAGCGACTGAATCCACCAGCGCCCGTCCCGCTTCACGAACGTCCATCGATCCCCGCCCGGCGACCGCTCCGCCCCGATCTGGGTCGTGGAGACCGCCTCCGCCCGGTCGCCCTTCACCGTGATCTGCACGTCCGCGGGCTCGGCGTACGTGGGGTTGCCGGGGAAGACCAGCGTTACATAGCGATCCAGCACCGCGTCGATTCCCTCCCACCGAGTGTCGTCGGAAGGATCGTCGGGCGTGTGCTTGGCGTCCACCACCACCGCGTCCTCGGCCCACAGGCTGGCCAGCAAGTCCATATCCCTGGCCACGACGCCCCGGCTCTCGGCCCGCAGCAGGGTCAGGATAGCCTCCTCATCGCTTATCGCGGGCGTGGGTGAGGGCAAGGGAGCCGGAGAGGAGCAAGCAGCGAGGAGAAGTAGGATTGGGATTAGGATGAGGATGAGTATCTTCTCAATGGAATCCTTGCTCGCTGGGCAAAAAAATGTCTCACGCAAAGACGCAGAGCCGCAAAGGAAAAAAGAGGCAAAGAAAAGCTTAGCGCCTTGGCGACTTTGCGTGAGATCAGCTTTTTGGTTCCGGCTTGTCCGGGTTAGGATGGGGATTGGGATGGGGGATTGGCGGGTGGGCATAAGGTGATTGTATCACAAAATGCGCGGATTTCACGCCCGGCTTTGCTCGCAGCGCCCGAACTTGATACAATGGCGTGGCTGCTATGAAAATAGGATTAGGGAACGCAGATGCACGCAGATTGAAGCAGATGAACGCAGATAAAAAGAAAAATCTGTGAAAATCATCTGCGGAAATCTGCGTTGCGAAGCATCCGCGTGATCAGCGTTCCCATTTTCATCCGTATCGCCGAGCGGTCGCCCGGGCCGCCAGCTTCATCTCCCATCATCGTTCCAACGTCCCTTCCATGTTCGACTTCCTCCGCTTCTGGCTCATCCTCGAACTCATCGGCCTCATCGCCCTGCCCCTGGCCTGGCGGCTGTTCCGACGCCTGCCCGGCCGCGGCGCGCCCTTCGCCAAGGCCCTGGGCCTGCTGCTGACCGGCTATGTCCTTTGGCTGGGAGCCAGTTTTGGATTGCTGCGCAACACGGCCGGGGGTGCGGTCATCGCCCTAGGACTGGCGCTGGCGCTGGGGTTGTGGCTGACCCGGTCGGACTGGCGGACCATGGTGGGAGATTGGAAAAGGGAATGGGGCCTCATCCTGGGCGTGGAGGGGATTTTCCTGCTGGCTATGGCGGGCTGGGCTTATTTTCGGGCCTACAATCCCGAGATCGCGGGCACGGAGAAGCCCATGGAGATCGCATTCATCAACGGCGTGTACAACTCCCTCACCTTTCCCCCGCGCGACCCGTGGCTGGCGGGCTATGGCATCAGCTACTACTACTTCGGCTACGTGTTGCTGGCCATGCTGGCGAAGCTGTCGGGCGTGGCGACAACGGTCGCGTTCAACCTGGGCCTGGCCGCCATCTTCGCCTTCGCGTTCACCGAATCTCTGGCCCTGGCCTTCGCTCTGGTGCGGAGGGATGAGAAGGCCCCTGGCAGGCAATTTTGGGCCTGGATGTATGGCCTGCTGGCGGGCGTGTTCGTGGCCCTCATGGGCAACCTGGAGGTGTTGCTGGAAGTCCTCCACGCCCGCGGGCTCCTCTCCCCTGCGCTGCTCCGCTTTTTCGATATCAAAGACCTGGCCACTGCGCCCGTCACCGGCAGCTTCAATCCCAATGCGGGGGGCTGGTGGTGGTGGCGGGCCTCGCGCGTCGTTCACGATTACAATCTCGCCCGCACCGCATCGCAAGAGGTCATCGACGAATTCCCCCAATTCAGCTTCATCCTGGGGGACATGCACCCCCACGTGCTGGCCATCCCCTTCGCTTTTCTGATGATGGCCCTGGCTCTAAGCCTGTTCTGGGGCAAAGGTGAGCTCACGCAAAGGCGCAAAGGCGCAAGGGATGAAGAAGCTGAGGGAGGATGGCGGAGCGTCTGGGCGCAGGCGGCGGGAGCGTTTGGGCTGGATGGCTGGGGATTGCCCCTGGCCGGGCTGCTGGTGGGCGCGATGGGCTTTCTCAACACCTGGGATTTCCCCATCTACGTGTTCCTCCTCACCCTGGCCTACGCCCTACGCCGGGGTTATGAGGGATTGCGCCTGGGAAGACGCTTCTGGCAGGAAACCGTGACGGTCTTCTTCAGCCTGGCCGCCATCGGCGTCCTTCTCTACCTGCCCTTCTATCTCAGCTTCAGCTCGCAGGCGGGCGGCCCCCTGCCCAACGTGGTCAATCCCACCCGTTTCGTGCAGTATTTTCTCATGTTCGGAGTCTTCATCACGGCCCTGGCCTTTCTATTGCTGGCCGCCTGGCGGCGTCATGGTCCCGGCGCCCGCGCCTATCTCAACTGGCTGCTGGCGGTGTGGCTCCTCCCCGCCCTCTTCCTGGCCCTGGCCATCCTCCTGGTCATGATCGCTCCGGGCCTGCGGGACAAGGTCTCGGGTCTGCTGGGGACGCCCCCCGGTCAGGTATTGGCCGCGGTGCTGCGGGTGCGGGCGACCGCGCCCTTCACCTGGCTCATCGTGGGCGCGTTGCTGGCCGCGGTGGCCGCGTTGCTGACCACGGTCTGGCGCGGGAACGATGACGATGCGGAGGAGCCGGAGCAACGCATGTCCCCAAGTCTGGCCTTCGCCCTGGCCCTGTTCGGCGTGGGTCTGCTGCTCACCTACGCGGTCGAGTTCGTCTATCTGAAAGACACCTTCGGCACCCGCATGAACACGGTGTTCAAATTCTACTATCAGGCGTGGTTGTTGATGGGCGTCGCCAGCGCCTATGGGCTCTACTATCTGCAAACCCGCGCGGGCCGGGCGTTGAAAGTTGCCGGATTGGGCGTCGTGTTGGCGCTGACCTTCATCGGCCTGCTTTACCCCGCCTTCGCCATCCTCAGCAAGGCCAACCATTTCCAGGGCGATCCCACGCTGGACGGCGCGGCCTTCATCGGGCGCTATCAGCCCGACCTCGACGCGGTCATCCAATGGCTGGAAGCCAACGCGCCGCCCGACGCGGTCATCCTGGAAGCGCCGGGCCGCTCCTACACCGACGACGATTTCATCTCCGCGTTCACAGGCCGCGCCACCCTGCTGGGCTGGGGCGGGCACGAGCTGCAATGGCGGGGGGATTACGACGAGCCCGGCCGCCGCGAGCCGCTGATCCAGGTGATCTACCAGGGCCGCGACCTGGACAGAATCCCCGCCATCGTCCAGGAATTCGGCATCGATTACATGATCGTCGGCCCCAAGGAACGGGAGACATACCATATCACGCCCGCCATCGAAAAAGCCTACCTGCGCCTGTGGGAGCCCGTGTTCACCTCCGGGCCCTACACGGTGTATCGATGGAAAGGCGGATCGTGAGTTATTCTTGCTAACGGGCCTTTTTCAAGCGCTCCGCATGAACGTATTGGATTCGTGCAGCAGGCGATGAAGTTTTCAGTTTTCGGTGTGCAGTCAGCAGGCGAGCTCAAACTGCACACTGAAAACTGAACACTGCACACTATCCTCACATTGCACATCATGTCACATCACGCAACCACCCATCCCCACACCCAAACGTCTTCTCGTCCGAACTGGCTCACCCTTGAACGGCTGGCTTACGGGCTGCTGATCCTCGTCCCCACGGTCATCCGGCTCATCGACCTGGGGGGGCGCACGCTGGCGCCGGCCGAGGCCGCGACCGCGCTGCGGGCCTGGCAGCAGGCCCAGGGGATGCACCCCGCGCTGGACGCGGGCCAGCCCCTGCTCTTCACCCTGCAGAGCCTCACCTTCTTCGTGGCGGGCGCGACCGACGCCGCAGCCCGATTTTGGCCCGTCCTCGCGGCCTGCCTCATCCCCCTGGCGCTGTACTTCGCCCGAGGCTGGTTGGGACGCTGGCCCGCGCTGGTCGCCGCCGCGCTCATCACCCTGTCGCCCGCAATCAACGCCTTGGCCCGACGGGGGGATGGCGCGGCCTTCGCGCTGCTGGCCGCGGCCGCGGCCCTGGCCGGGCTGGCCCTGCTGGTGGAGGGCAGCCAGGGCGGCTGGACCGTCATCGCCGTGAGTCTGGCCGCATTGCTGATCAGCGGCCCCGCGGGCTTCAGCGCTCTCATCCCCCTGACCATTATCCTCATCCTGACGCTGCGGGCGTCCGAAGCAAGGCCCGCGCCCCTGGCCGGGGCCTGGGTCGCGTTCGGGGTGACGCTGATCCTGGGGGGGACGCTGTTCATGGTGCGCTTCGACGCTTTGGGCCTGGCCGCGCTCAACCTGACGGATTGGTTGCAGAGCTTCGGCCTGGGAGGGATCCACCTGCTGGGCGGGTTCATCCGTCTGGCCGTGGATGAGCCGCTGATCTCCCTGTTCGGGCTGTTGGGCGTTGTCTGGGGCCTGCGGACGGGCGGGCGCGCGCGCATTCTGGCCCTGGCCGCCGTCGCGGCCGGGCTCATGGCCATCTTCCAGGGGCCCGACGTAACCTTCAGCCGGGCCGCGGCCGCGTTTTTCCTGGCTCTGCCCGCGGCCGCTTTCCTCGTCCACCTCGCCGGCAAGGGCGACCTCAGCTTCCACAGCCTGGAAGAAGCCCTGTTCGTGGCCGTGCTCATCCTGTTGGCCTTCCTGACCGTCTACGCCCTGACCGCCTTCGCCAACACCGGAAAATTCGACCGGCTGGTCATCTTCGGCGTCTCCATCCTTCTGGCCCTGGTGATGACCATCGTCTTCCTTTTCTTCATCGGCTGGCGAGAGGTGCGGGCGGGCCTCGCCATCGCCGCGCTCATCCTCACATTGCTTTTCAGCCTGAGCTCCCTGTGGAGCCTGGGGTTCAATCACACGCTGCCCACCCTGGCCCGCGCCTATCCCACCGAGGCCCTGCCCGACGTGAAAGACCTGGTGCGCACCTACGGCGACCTCAGCCAGCAGCAGCGGGGCGACCGCTGGGCCGTGACCGTGGCGCTCATCCCCGGCAGCCCGTCGGATGAGCTCATCCAGTGGTATTTCCGCCAGGCCGAGGATTTCCGCGTGGTGGACGGCGTCTCTGCTGATGCACCCCCGCCCGTGATCATCGCCCCCGCCGACAGGGAACTGGCCCTGGACGATTACGCGGGCCAGCGGTTCGAGATGCTCAGCGATTGGGACCTGACCCGCGTCGCCACCACAAATCAGGCCATCTACTGGTTTCTCTTCCGCCGCGCGCCCTTCCCGCCCCCCTCGGTCGACGCGGTGAACCTGTGGGTGAACCTGGATTTGCTCAGCTTGAAGCAAGAGGACGGCATGTAGGCGAGGCGTTCCTGCAACGCACCTTGTGGTATAATAAAGGCAACTACTAAGGCCGTCACCCGAAAACCACTAAGAACACCAAGACACAAAGGCACAAAGGGAATTTGATACATTGTTTCTTCATGTTCTTCGTGTCTTTGTGACCTTTGTGGTTTGTTAATCGGGGTACGTTAGCAGTTACTAATAAAGGCATGAAACGTACAGGTTTTGTCGAGCGGCGAGGCCGAATTCAGGACCTTGACCGGTCATTCGATCTAAAGTTTTGGCGTGAACAGACGCCCCAGGTTCGTTTCGACGCGGCCTGGGAATTGGTCGTTCATGCGAGTAAGGTCAAGGGTTTCGATGTTCGTCAACTCCGACTTCAGCGATCTGTTGAAACTTTTCAACGAATACGGCGTTAGATACCTGGTCATCGGGGGATATGCCGTTATTCAATACGCGGAACCTCGCTACACCAAGGACCTGGCTTTGTGGATCAGCACGGATCCAGCGAATGCCAAAGCCGTGTATAGGGCGCTGCGAGAATTTGGCGCGCCGCTTGCTGGTTTGACGCCTGAAGATTTTGCCGAAGAGGGCTACTTTTATCAGATGGGCGTGCCGCCAGTGCGGGTTGATGTGCTGATGGGAATTCCGGGGTTGGCATTTGAGCCAGCCTGGGAAAGAAGGGTGGAGGTGGATTTTGGTGACCTGTCTGTGCTTTTTATCTCGCGGGAAGACCTGATCAAAGCGAAGCTGGCGTCTGGACGTAAGCAGGATTTACTAGACGTTGAATTGTTGTTGCAGATCGACGAGTTATGATTTCGACCTCCATGCGCATTTTCATCACCGGCGTGAACAGTTTTTTGGGCGCGCATCTGGCCCGACAGCTTCTGGATCAGGGCCATGCGGTGCGGGGATTGATCCGCGCGGGGAGCAACGATGTCCTTTTGCAGGAGATGCCGGCGGTGGAGCGGGTGGTGGGGGATCTGTTGCAGCCCGAAACCTGGCGGGACGCCCTCGCAGGATGCGACGCGCTCTTCCACGTGGCGGCCAGCTACACCCACGACCCCGACCGCATCCCCCACATGGAGGCGGTGAACGTGGAGGGGACGCGGCTCGTGCTGGAGGCGGCGCTGGCCGCGGGCGTGGAGCGCATCGTGCACACCAGCACCATCGGCACCATCGGACAGCCTGAAGACGGCTCATTGGCCACTGAGGAGACGCCCTTCAACCTGCCCAATCCTTCGGCCTATGTGCTGAGCAAACGGGCGGGAGAGCAGATCGCGCTGGAGCTGGCCGCGGCGGGCGCGCCCATCGTGGTGGTGCACCCCACCGCCATGCTGGGCCCGGGCGACTGGCGTCCCACGGCCAGCGGCCAGAAAGTCCTGGCCTTCCTCCACGACCGCCCGCTGCGCTATCTCCCCGGCGGGATCAACTGGACGCCCGTGGAGGACGTGGCCGCGGGCATGGTGCTGGCGCTGGAGAGGGGGAAGCCGGGGCGCAGATACATTCTGGGCCACCGCCAGGGCAATCTCTCCGAAGCGCAATTCGTCGACCTGCTGGCCCGGGCCAGCGGCAAACCCGCGCCCCGGCCGCGCGAAGCGCGGTGGAAGCGGCAACTGCGGCGTCTGCTGAAAACCGCGCCGCCCGCCGCGCAACAATCCTCCCCGCGAGGGACGTCGCCCCAACGGCTGACCTGCAACCCGGCGCGGGCCATCGAAGAACTGGGCATGCCCCAAAGCGATCTGCTGGCCGCGGCCCGCCGCGAGGTGTTGTGGTATCGCAAGATGGGGATGTGGTAAAAAACCCAAGAGGGCCCACGGCTGCCCGACCGTGAGCCCTCTATCAAAAAGGAGGAGAAGAAGAGATTGCCATCTCTGGAAACAAGTATAGCAGCTTCTGTCGAAACCTTCTGGACGCAAAACCTACGCTTTCCCTACGGAAATGAGTCGGCATGACCCTAAACTAAACGCATTTTGAAATCAGGTGTTTTCGGCCTCGGCCACCCGGAGCTGAAGCTCCGGGCTACGAAACGACGCCGGGTGAACCCGGCTTCCTGCGGCGCGCGACCTGCGCCGTAGCCCCATTTATGGGGCATCGTTTTTTAGCCCGCAGGTTCACCTGCGGGTGGCGGTGCGGCCAGAGAACCGCCTTTCATGGATGAACCAATACGAACCAAAAGCCTTGGTTTCAATTTGCTCTCGGTTTAAAAGCCGACGCCAATCAAAATGCGCCTTCCCTGGCGCTCCCAACCCTCTAGCAAAAACCATCCATCACAGACGCAATTGGTCATCAAATTTGATTTTTCTTCCCGACTCCGCTATAATAAAATGCTGGTCAGATGGCCAGGATGACTAGCCTCGCCGACGTAGCTCAATTGGCAGAGCAGCGGTTTTGTAAACCGCCGGTTATGGGTTCGAGTCCCTTCGTCGGCTCCTGCATTGCAATTTTTTACCTCGCGAGGTTTGCAAAAAGCGCTCCTCGTTTGGTAGAATGGCAATGTTCCCCCTGGGTCGGTGTCCCGAGCGGCAAAGGGGGCGGGCTGTAAACCCGCTGGCGGAAGCCTTCGCAGGTTCGAGTCCTGCCCGGCCCACTGCGAGCCCACATAGCTCAGTCGGTAGAGCACATTCTTGGTAAGAATGAGGTCACCGGTTCAAGTCCGGTTGTGGGCTCCTGAAAGGAAGTTTTTTACCATGGCCGTCTCCAATTGGGGACGGCCAAAAAATGCAACCAAGAATCACCCAGAATCACTGAATCATTGGACGACACCGTCCGAGCAGGAGGCATTGATCATGGCAAAGCAGCATTACGAACGGAAGAAGCCCCACGTGAACGTGGGGACGATTGGTCACATTGACCATGGCAAGACGACCCTGACCGCGGCGATCACGAAGACGCTGAGCCTGAAGGGCTGGG
>JALXCB010000090.1 GCA_026991225.1 Anaerolineae bacterium
GTTGCCATCAGGAATTCGGTCGTGCGGGCTCCACCCGGCGCTGAAGCGCCGGGCTACGCAACCACGCCGGGTGAACCCGGCTTTGGGCGCGGGCTGGCTCTGAAAGCCCCCTTGAGGGGGCGTCGTTACTAGCCCGGAGGTTCACCTCCGGGGCGCCGGGCGCAACGCGCCCATAATTTGGGACGCGCCCGCAGATCGAAGGTAACTGCTAACGTACTCGATTTCAGGCCACAAGAAGCCACGAAGGCTCGAAGTTTTTCGAAGACACGAAGGGGAAAATAAAGAAAAATACGTCGTGCCTTCGTTTTCTTCGTGTCTTCGTGGCAAAAAGCGGCGGTGCGACCTTAGCAGTTACGATCGAAGGCGCTGTTCCAAATTTTTGGCAAATCGCGTTGCCATCAGGAATTCGGTCGTGCGGGCTCCACCCGGCGCTGAAGCGCCGGGCTACGCAACCACGCCGGGTGAACCCGGCTTTGGGCGCGGGCTGGCTCTGAAAGCCCCCTTGAGGGGGCGTCGTTTCTAGCCCGGAGGTTCACCTCCGGGGCGCCGGGCGCAACGCGCCCATAATTTGGGACGCCCCCAACGCACCCCATGATTTTGACGAAAAAGACGCATCGGGGGTATAATCATTAGTCGCCTAGTATAAGGGGGAGGTCTCCCGGCCTTCCCTCCTTTTTTGTCACCCATCGGGCGGAAACCGCCCGTCATCATACCTCGTAAAAGGAAAAAAGATCATGCCGAAACGAACCTGGCAACCCAAAGTGCGCAAACGCGCCAAAACCCATGGATTTCGCGCTCGCATGTCCACCACCGGTGGCCGCAACGTGATCAAACGCCGCCGGCGCCGCGGACGTAAACGCCTGACCGTTTAATCGACGCCATCTCTTCGTGCGCCGACGTTACCGTTTGCGGTCGAAAGATCGCTTTCAGCAGGTCCGTCGCCAGGGGCGAAGCTACAAGCATCCTCTGGTCATCCTGGTTGCCCTCCCCAACGATCTGGCGTATAGCCGATTTGGATTTACGGCCAGCAAGCGCATCGGCAATGCGGTGAAACGCAATCGGGCCCGTCGTCTGATGCGCGAAGCGGTGCGGCTTCGCCTGGATGATATTAAACCGGGCTGGGACCTGGTGTTCATCGCCCGCAAGCCCATTGTCGATGCCACATTTCATGAGGTTCGGGCGGCCTGCGACCAGCTACTGGATCAGGCCAACCTCTGGAAAACCTCCGATTCTGATGCAATTCCTCCTGAATCTTCCTAAATTCATTTCTCTGAAGCTGGTTCGCTTCTATCAGATCTTCATCTCGCCCGCACTTGGGAGCAACTGCATCTACACGCCCACCTGCTCCCACTACACCTACGAAGCCGTGGAGCGATTTGGCGTGATCAAGGGAGGATGGCTGGGTGTGAAACGCATCGCCCGTTGCACCCCCTGGCATGAAGGCGGCTACGATCCGGTGCCCGAAAAGTTGGATGATGACGATGGACAGCGCTAATTCAAGCTTCTTCTGGATGGAAATCGCGTGACACGATCGCAAAAACGAATTCTCATTCTCCTGCTGGTTCTGGTCCTGGCCGCACTCTTCCTCAGCGGTTGCGGCGGCGTGGACCCCAACACAGGAGAGTACAAGCCTGGCATTTTCGAGCCGCTGGCTGCGCCTCTACGCGCAACGATTGTCTTCTTCCATGACGAGGTGTTGGTTCCCCTCTTCGGAGAGGCCAACGCCTGGGGCTGGTCCATCATCCTGGTCGCTCTGCTCATCCGGTTGTTGCTGCTGCCTCTGGGCCTCAAACAGATGAAATCCATGAAAGAGGCGCAAGCCAAAATGAAGGCCCTGCAGCCGGAGCTGGACAGGCTGAAAAAGAAATACGCCAACGATAAACAGAAGCTGCAACAGGAACAGATGAGATTGCAGCAAGAAGCGGGCATCATGAAGGCGCAGATGGCGGGGTGTTTGCCCACGCTGCTGCAGATGCCCATCCTCTTCGCGTTTTACTACGCGCTCATCGGTCTGGCCGCACAGGGGCGCATCGACAACGCCGCCTGGTACTTCATCCCCGACATCTCCAAGCCCCACTATCGGGAAGGCCTGACATGGTTGACCAGCGGCTTCGCCCAACACGGCATCCTGCAAACCCTGATCCAGCCTGACATCTGGCCCTACCTCATCCTCCCCGCCCTGCTGGCGGTCACGCAATTCGCCATGACCAAATACAGCCAGCAGGCCCAGTCCCAGCAGGATGACAGCAACCCCGCCGCGGGCATGATGGGCTCCATGGCCTGGATCATGACTCTGATGTTCGTGTGGTTCGCTCTGCAGGTGCCCGCGGGCCTGAGCCTTTACTGGGTGGTCAGCAACGCGTTTGCTCTGGCTCAGCAGATCTATGTGAATCGCCAAAAGGAAAAGTGGGAAGAAAGCCTGGACCTGAGCGCAGTGAACGCGGTTGCAGCCAAAAGCAGGGAAGGATCGGAAGAAATCACGGACGCAGAGTTCAAAGATGCGCCCAAAACCGCAGCGCCTGCGCCCGCTCCCCAAAAAACAAAGCGCAAGCGCCGTCGTAAACGCTGATCACTTCCACTCATCCTGCGAGAGTATGCATCATGCCTGAATTTGAAGCGCGTACAGTCAAGGAAGCCATCGACAAAGGCCTGGAAGCCCTGGGCCTTGCCCCTGATGACGCGATAATCGACATTCTCGACGAAGGACAGTCTGGCGTCTTCGGCATGGGCGGTCGCCCGGCGCGGGTGCGCATCACCCCGAAAGGCGAATCCGATCAGGTTGCATCCTCCACCGACGAGGAACCGCCAGCCGATCAGGAAACGTCCGAAGAGGCCGCAGAAACCAGCCCCGAAAGCGACATCGTCGCGAGCAAAGAGACGGTTGCAGAGAAAAACAGCGGGGAGACCGAGGAGGAGCTGGTTATCCTCGGCATTGTCACCGAATTCCTGCAAGGCTTGCTGGATCGCATGGGATTGAATGCCGCTGTCGAGGGATCCGTGCTGCACGATGGGGATGAGCCCACCTATCGCCTCAACATCACCGGCGACGACCTGGGCATCCTCATTGGCCGCCGAGCCGAAACCCTGGATTCCATCCAATACCTGGCCCGACTGGTCGTGAACCAGCGCACCCATCGCTGGCATCGCATCGAAGTGGATGTGGAGAACTACAAGCAGCGACGGGAGCAGAGCTTGCAGCGTCTGGCCCGGAACATGGCCGACCGGGCGGTGAGCGAAGGTCACACCATCGTGCTGGAGCCCATGCCCCCGCGGGAGCGGCGCCTCATCCACCTGGCCCTGCGCGACCGCGATGACGTTCGCACCGAAAGCATCGGCGAAGGGGATGATCGCAAAGTGACCATCATCCCCCTGTAATCCCTCCGATTCGAGTTGTTCCCAGACCTCCGCCACGCCACCGCGGGGGTTTGTTTTATCCATGATGGCCGACTTCCTCAGTGAAAGCCCCGAAACCACCCGGGATCTGGCTCGAACCCTGGCCCGCGATCTGCGCCCGCCCGTGGTCATCGCCCTCTACGGCGACCTGGGCGCGGGCAAGACGCTGTTCACCCAGGCCCTGGCCCGAGCCCTGGGCGTCACCCAGCCGGTCACCAGTCCCACCTTCACCCTCATCAACGAATACGATCTGCCCGACGGCAGCAAGCTCTACCATGTCGACTGCTACCGCCTGAACGACGCGGTTCCCGAGGCCATCGCATTGGGCCTGGAGGAGCTGTTCGAGGAGGGCATTGTCGTCATCGAGTGGGCGGACCGCATCGCATCCATCCTCCCTGAACGCCGCATCGACATCCACTTCAAACACGCTGGCGAAGATCGCCGTCGCATGACCATCGAAACGCGTCGTCCCGTCATCATCTCAGGTTCTTGATCCTCCGCCCGTTCATGCTTCTCGCCCTCGACACCGCCACATCCTACGCATCCATCGCCCTTTACGATGGCAACCAGCTTCTGGCCGAGATCAACTGGCGCAGCCAACGCCGGCACACGGTGGAACTGGCCCCCCAGGTGGACAATCTCTTCCGGCTGAGCGGCTTCACGCCCGATGCGATCACCGCTCTGGCCGTCAGCATCGGCCCCGGCTCCTTCACGGGCACGCGCATTGCCCTCAGCTACGCCAAAGGCGTCGTCGCCGCCCGAGACCTTCCCCTCATCGGCGTTCCCACCCTCGATATCCTGGTCTATCCCCATCTGCCCGCGCGAGCGCCCATCTGCGCCATGGTGGCCGCGGGCCGGGGGCGTTTCGCCTGGGCGGTGTACGAAAGCGAGCGGTCGAGCGAGGGCGTCCATTTTCCCCGTCAAAGCGCGCCTTTCCAATTGGGCGATATCCAGGCCATCATGCGGGCGTTGGAGCCTCCCATCCTGTTTGTGGGGGAGTTGGATGATCGGGCGAGGGAGGCCATCCTCAGCCAGTGGAAAGAGAAGGGGATCGAGATAATCACGCCGGCGTTGGGCGTGCGCCGCGGCGGCGCGCTGGCCGAGCTGGCCTGGCTACGGTGGCAACGGGGCCAGACCGACGATCCCGCCACCCTCAGCCCCATCTATCTCGCCTGATCCATGACCGATCTGCCCTTTGTGCTGGATGCAATGACCCTCGATGACATCCCGGCGGTGATGAGCATCGAACGGCGGGTGTTTTCCTCCATGTGGAGCAGCGGCATCTATCGTCACGAGCTCACCGCCAACCCCTGGTCCCATTACCGGGTGCTGCGCCCAACCCGGCCCGATCTCCCACCCATCCTGGCCTACGGCGGCGTCTGGCAAATGGACCGCAGCGCCCACATTCCCACCATCGCCACGCATCCCGATTATCAGGGCCGGGGATTAGGCGGCTATGTGTTGTTGCATCTGCTGCTGTTGGGCGAAAAACTGGGCTGCCACGAAGCGACGTTGGAAGTGCGGGCGTCCAACCACGTCGCCCAGCGCCTCTATCTGCGCTATGGGTTCGAAGTCGTGGGCATCCGCTATCGTTACTACAACGACAACGGCGAAGACGCGCTGATCATGACCCGACCCTCGCTGGTGCGCGAGGAATTGCAGATGGAATTGCGCCGCCTCCGTCCCTGGCTGCAAGCACGCTGGGCGAATATCCTTCAGACCGAACCGCATTGAAAACCCAAACGAGCCGCCATTATGTCCGCCGAAACCGCCCTTGAACAACTCGCCGCTGAAATTCGAGCATGCCAGAAATGTCCATTGGGGCGGTCGCGCACGCACGCGGTGCCGGGCGAAGGCCCCGCGGACGCGGAGATCATGTTCATCGGCGAGGCGCCAGGCTATTACGAGGACAGGCAGGGGCGGCCTTTTGTGGGCGCTTCGGGCAAGCTGTTGGAGAAACTGCTGGCCGGGATCGGCATGACCCGGGAGGATGTGTTCATCACCAACGTGGTCAAATGTCGTCCGCCCGCCAACCGCGATCCCCTGCCCGCGGAGATCGACGCCTGCGTCCCCTGGCTCCACCGCCAGATCGAACTCATCGATCCCCTGCTGATCATCACCCTGGGCCGTTTTTCTATGGCCCAATTCTTTCCGCCCACGGCTCGCATCACCCGCGTCCATGGCCAGCCCTTGATGCAAGAGGAGCGAGCCATCATCCCCATGTTCCATCCCGCCGCGGCCCTGCGCAATCCCAACTGGATGCGGGATATGGAGGCCGATTTCGCCCAAATCCCAACCCTGCTGGAGAAGGTGCGGGCGAAGCGGGCCGACCGGGCGCAGGATAACGAGGGGCCTCAGCAACTCAGCCTTTTCTAAGCAGGCGCCACGCGCGGCGGCGCGCCGATACCGATGAAAATGAGAACGCAGATGACGCAGATGCAACGCTGATTTCCGCAGATAATCTTCAGTCTTTAGTCTTCAGTCTTTTTTCTTCGGGCCTTCGCTTTCCTTCGCGCCTTCGTGGCTCTATTTTCAAAGCAGTCCGATGGCGGGCAAGCCCGCGCCGATACGGATGAAAATGGCGGGCTACGTAGCCCTGTAAACCGGTAAACCAGGAAACCAGGGAAACCGGGCCGATTCGCTCCCCCTCCCGGTCTACTGGTCTACCGGTCTACCGGTTTTCCACCTTTATTTTCAAAACAATATGACTGACAACCACCCCTTCGCTTCCACACAAACCCCCACCCTCCGCATCATCCCCTTGGGCGGCCTGGGAGAATTCGGCAAGAACATGATGGTGTACCAGTATGGCGACGCCATCGTCATTGTCGACGCCGGCCTCATGTTCCCCGAAGAGGACATGCCCGGCGTCGATCTCGTCATCCCCGACATCAGCTTTCTGGCCGAAAACGCCGAGAAAATCCAGGCCATCATCCTCACTCACGGGCATGAAGACCACATCGGCGCTCTCCCCTACCTGCTGCGCGAAGTCCATGCCCCGGTTTACAGCGCGCCCCTCACTCTGGGCCTGGTGCGAAACAAGCTGAAGGAACACAAACTGCCACACGAAGTCGACTTGCGGGAGATCGACGACCACACCCTGATGGAGATCGGGCCATTCCGCATCGAATTCATCCACCTCTGCCACTCCATCCCCGACGCCCTGGCCGTGGCCCTGCACACCCCCGTCGGAACCATCCTCCACGTCTCCGATTTCAAATTCGATCCCCATCCTGTGGATGGCCGCATCACCGATGAAGCCAAGTTGCGACGGCTGGGCGAGGAGGGCGTGCGGGTGCTGCTTTCCGATTCCACCAATGCAGAAAGACCCGGCTTCACGCCCTCGGAGCAAGAGCTGGAAAAAACCCTGGACGAAATCATCGGCAACGCGCAGGGCCGGGTGATCCTGGCCACCTTCGCCTCGAATATCTCTCGGGTGCAACAGGTGATCAACGTCGCCACGCGGCATGGCCGCAAGGTGGGCGTCACCGGTCGCAGCATGATTCAGAATACCCGCATGGCCACCGAGCTGGGCTATCTCACCCCGCCGCCCGGCGGCCTGCTGACGCCCGACAAAATGAATCATCTCCCGCCCGACCAGGTCGTCGTGGTGTGTACAGGCAGTCAGGGCGAGCCCACCAGCGCCCTGGTGCGGATGAGCCGGGGGGAATACAGGCATCTCAAAATCGGGCCGGGCGATACGGTCATCGTCAGCGCCACGCCCATCCCTGGCAACGAAAAGATGATCCAACGCACGTTGGACAATCTCTTTCGCCTGGGCGCGGACGTTTTTTACGATGAACTGTTCGACGTGCATGTCAGCGGGCATGGCAGCCGTCAGGATTTGAAGAAGTTGATCGAGCTGACCCGACCGGAATACTTCATCCCCATCCACGGCGAATACCGACAGCTCGTGCTGCACGCCCGGCTGGCTCAGGAAATGGGCGTGCCCAAGGATCACACTTTCGTCATCGAGGACGGTCAGTGCATGGCCGTCACGCCCGAGGGCGTCATGACCGGAGACGCGGTCACCAGCGGGCGGGTGTTCGTGGATGGCTCGGGCGTGGGCGATATCGGGGCGATGGTGCTGCGGGAACGCCGTCGCCTGAGCCGAGACGGCTTTCTGGCCGTAATCATCGGCCTGGATGAGGAATCGGGCGATGTCATCCTCGGGCCGGAAATCCTGACGCGCGGATTCGTCTATGTGGACGAATCGGAGCAATTCCTGGAGGACGCGAAGGACGTGATTTGGGACGTGCTGGATGAATTCGAGGAAACGGCCCAGGTCATCAAGTATGTGAAGAAGCGGTTGGCCGATTTCTGCTACAAGGAAACCCGCCGTCGCCCCATGATTCTGCCCGTGGTGGTGGAGGTGTGACGCAGGGATCGCCCACGGCGGGCGCGCCCGCGCCGATACCGATGAAAATGAGAACGCAGATTTTCGCAGATGCTTCGCAGATTTCCACTGATTACTGATGACTGATTACTGAACACTTTATTTTCATAGCAGCCCCCATGCACCGCTTTTTCCTCCCGCCCGATGCGTTTCGCGGCGATGTCGTGCACTTTCCGCCCGAGATCGCCCGACAGCTGCGCCTGGTGCTGCGCCTGCATCCGGGCCAGGAAGTGATGGCGCTGGATGGGGAGGGGCGGGCGTTTCGGGTGGAGCTGGTGGAGGTGGGGAAGCAGCGAGCCGTGGGACGCATTCGCGAGCGGATGGCCGCGACCGGCGAGCCTGCGGGCGACCTCATCCTCTGCCCGGCCATCAGCAAGGGCGAGCGCTTCGAGTGGGTGTTGCAAAAAGGTGTGGAGCTGGGCGTGACCACGTTTCAGCCCATCATCACCCAACGCACCCTGCGCCGTTCGCCCGGCTCGGGCCGCTGGGATCGCTGGCGGCGCATCATCCGCGAGGCCGCGGAGCAAAGCGGCCGGGGAAAGCTTCCCCGTCTGCTGGCCCCCCTTCCTCTGGCCGAGGCCCTGACCCAGGCCCGCGGCCTGGCCCTGATGCCTTCGGTCCTGGCCCAGACACCCGTGCGCCAAGCCCTGCTCAACGCAACCTGGCCAGCGACCCTGTTCATCGGCCCGGAGGGCGGCTTCGCCCCGGACGAGGTGGCTGCGGCCCGGGCCGCGGGCGTGATCCCCGTCACCCTGGGGCCGCGCATTTTGCGCACCGAGACCGCGGCCATCGTCCTGACAGCGCTGGTCATGGCCGCCCTGGGCGAGATGGATGGCCCTGTTCGAAAATAGCGTGTTGGTCTCGGTTGTGAAAGAAGCGCCAAGCCGCAGTTGGCCGAGTGCGCCGCGGGCGTCAAACGTGAAACGTGAGGGCTTTACGCATCACGTTTCACGCGCCTGGCTTCCCGCACCAACATGGCCGCAAAGCATTTTTCATTCGTTGGCAACGCGCCATAGCTAAAATGATGCACCATGCACAGGAAAAGATCATGTCTTCTTTATCCCCTACCATCTCACAAACCCTCACCATCCGCGACGTCACTTTTCATTGGGGACAGCGCACCTACATCATGGGCATTCTCAATATCACGCCCGACAGTTTCTCGGGCGATGGGTTGATGCAGGAGGCGGATCGGGTGGCGGCGGCCCTGGCCCGCGGCCGCCAGATGCTGGCCGAGGGCGCGGATATCCTGGATGTGGGCGGGGAGAGCACCCGGCCCGGGTCGCAGCCCACGCCCGCCGAGGAGGAGCTGCAACGGGTGATCCCGGTGGTGCGGGCGCTGCGGGCCGAGACCGACGCGGTCATCTCCATCGACACCAGCAAGGCCGTGGTGGCCGAGGCGGCGCTGGCCGCGGGTGCGGATATCGTCAACGATGTGTGGGGGCTGCGACTGGACCCGGACATGGCCCGCGTCGTGGCCGACGCGGGCGCGCCTGTCATCCTCATGCACAATCGCTCCAACCCCAAACAGGCGACCATCGATCCCGAACTGGGCGGGCGCTATGTGGGCGTGGCTTACGACAATCTCATCGAGGATGTGAAGCGGGAGTTGGGGATTTGCCTGGAGATCGCGCATCGAGCGGGCATCCTGGATGATCGCATCATCCTGGACCCGGGCCTGGGTTTTGGCAAGACCGTGGAGCAGAATCTGGAGCTCATCGATCGGTTGGATGAAATCAGGGCGATGGGGTATCCGCTGCTGCTGGGAGCCAGCCGCAAGTCTTTCATCGGCTACACGCTGAACCTGCCGCCCGACCAGCGGGCCGAGGGCACGGCGGCCATCACGGCCATCGGCATCGACCGCGGCGCGGATATCATGCGCGTGCACGATGTGCGCATCAACGCCCGCGTCGCCCGCATGACCGACGCCATCGTCCGGCGGTGAGGGGGAAGGGATGCCGTTCGGAGAGCATTGGGAATGGCGGGGCTTTGGCCGCACGTCGCCCGCATTCCGGGCCTGGTTCCAAACCCTGCCGCCCTACTATCCCCCCAGCGAGGTCCCGCTGCGCGACGAGTATCTGTGGACGCCTTCGTGCGCTCACAACGTCAAACTGCGCTACGACGCGCTGAAGTTCAAGCGTTTCATCGCCCGCCAGGGCGCGTTCGAACGCTGGCTGGAAGCCCCGGACGAATTCCTGCCCTTTCCACTCCATCCCGACCATCTGCGTCAGGTCGAGGCGCTGCTGAACGTGCGTCTTCCCGCCATCCCCGCCCGCCCCATCGACCGAGACGCTTTTCTCGAACTGATCGCCCGCGCCCAACCGCCCGTCCATCGCGTCACCGTCATCAAACAGCGCCGTCTCAGCCGCTGGCGCGCGGTTTCAGGCGAGGAAATCATCGTGGAATGGACGCATATCCTTCAGCCTCGGGCCGAGGAGACCGTGGCGATGGAGCACGAGAGCCTGGCGGCATTACAGCAGGCTCATGCGCGGATAGCCCCGCGGCTTGCGGGTCTTCTGGCCATGAACTATCTCCAGGCCATCGGGCGCTGGTTATCCGAAGGGAGTGACGCGGACGCAGACCACGCCGCGACGGGTGAAAGTGAAAACAGGCGACACGAGCAATAGCTCGCAGATACGGACGAAAATCTCACGCAAAGACGCAAAGACCGCCAAGAATTCTTTGCCTCTTTTCCCTTTGCGCCTTAGCGTCTTTGCGTGAATCGATTTTCAAAGCAGGTAGCGTGTAGAGCGATAGTTCAGGGACCAGCAAGAGCTCCCAGCCTACTGGCCTTCCGGTTTGTCTGTCACCAAAGCCAGCCACAATTGCCAGTTGGACGGCGTTTTCTCGGCCGCGGCGCCCGAATCCGTTTTGGCTGCTGTCGCCTCGTCGTCTGTGGTGGATTTCATGGGAACCGGGACGTAGATCATCTCTCCTTTCTGCACCCATCCCATCTCATTTTTAGCGAAATCCCCCACCTCCGCCGGCGAGATGCTGTTTACAAAATTCTCGTCCGCCGCGGCTTGTTGATCTTTGACGCGTGCAATGGCCTCATCCAGGGCGGCTAATTCGCGCTGATTCGCGTGAATGCGCATGATGTTCTGGGCATATTTGAAGGCGAATAGGCTGAGCACGAAGATGGCCAGGATAATCACGCCCTGGCGAAAGGTGAGCAGTCGTTTTTGGGTTGCTGTTTGCCGGGCCATGAGGATGATCGTCCAGTGTCAGGGAAAGCATTGTCGCTGGCATCGATTTTAGCGCAGCCCCAGGTTTTTGACAAGGAAGGCATCGAGGGCAACAAAAAACCCCGTTTTGAACGGGGTTCATGCTGTGCCGATGGAGGGATTCGAACCCCCACGGGCCTATGCCCACTGCGCCCTGAACGCAGCGCGTCTGCCAGTTCCGCCACATCGGCAATCCATATCCAATTTCGAGAGTCATTTTACTCGGATCCGGGCAATTTGTCAAGATCCAGCGTGCGTCGTTCTATGCGGGTGGTCTTGCGGGTGTTGATATACCAGCGGGCGAAGGTGTCGAATCGATCCGCGGGCTCGTTCAGTCGCCCGACCTCCATGTTGTGCACCGCGGTGGAAGCGCCGTAGGTGTAGAGGGGATAGTAGAGCAGCAGGCCCGGCAGGTCGGTGGCGAAGATGCGCTGGAATTCATCGTAGAATTGCTTGCGGGTGGCGCGATCGCTGGTGAGCCGGGCCTGTTCCATGAGGATGTCCGCTTCGCGGTTCTGCCAGCCGCCGAAATTCTGCCCCTTGGGGCTGATCTGCGAGGAATGCCACAGGGGATAGGGGTCGGGATCGCCGTAGAGTTCCAACGACACCAGGGCCGCGTCGAAGGATCGAGGAACCAGGAAATCGGTGACCATGCCCGTAAAGGAGACGGGCTGGGGCGTCACCTTGACGCCGATGCGGGCCCAGTCCTGGGCCAGGGCCTGGGCCACGGCGATGGAGTGAGGGGCGTCGTCGCTGAGGATGGTGAAGGCCAGCTCCTGTCCATCCTTCTCCCGCACGCCATCCTGATTGGCGTCCATCCAGCCCGCTTCCTCCAGCATGGCTCGGGCCTTGTCGGGATCGTAGGCGTAGCGAGGGATGTCGGGGTTGTAGGCCCAGGTGTTGGGCAGCATGGGGCTGTCGGCCAGTTGGCCCACGCCGGGGATGATCTCGTTCAGCAGCTTTTCCCGGTCCAGGCCATAGGCCAGGGCCTGACGCACGGTCTGATCGGCCAGGAAAGGCGCGTCCGCGGCGTCGAAGTTGAACAGCACCATGGTGTAGCCGGGCATGGGCGAGGTGAAGAGTTGGAGGTCGGGAATCGCTTCGGCCTGGCGCTGGTATTCGGGCAGGACGCGGCTGACGCCGTGCACTTCGCCCGCTTCGGCCGCGGCCAGGATGCTGGGGTAGTCGGGGAAGAAGCGGAATTCCAACGCGTCCAGATAGGGCGCTTCCTCGAACTGCTGGATAACCGGCTCCAGCCGGGCGTGCTGACTGTCGATCTCCACCAGTTTGAACCGCCCGCTGCCGATGGGCTGGGTGTTGAGCTGGGCATTGGGGATATCCGCGGGCTCGTAACGCTCCCAGTAATGTTTGGGAATGACGCCGAACCAGCGAATGGTCACGTAGTCGGGAAAGGCGGCGTAAGGCTGGGAGAGGCGGAAGACGACGGTGCGGTCGTCGATCTTGGCGGCGATGACCGACCGCCACAGGTTGGCCAGGTCGGGCAGCACGGGCAAGTCGGGGTCTTGCAGCAGTTGGACGGTGAAGATGACGTCGTCCGCGGTGATGCGCAAGCCGTCATGCCAGCGGATGTCGCTGCGCAGGGTGAAGGTGTACACGTCGCTGTTGGGCCCCACCTCCCAGCTCTCGGCCAGATCGGGCTGCCATTCCCCGTTTTCATCCAGCTTCAGCAACCCATTGAAGATGAGCGCGCACAGGTCCCGATCCACCTCATTGTATTGGCAGAGGATCGGGTTGATATATTGAGGATTGCCCGCGACCCCTTCGATGAAAACGCCTCCCCGGGCGGGCGTCTCCTGGGAGGTGTAGGAATAGGTGACGTAGCTGAGCAGAGCGACGACGAGAAGGACGCCCAAAAGGGCGATCACCGCCTGCCAACGTACATGACGACTCAATTGCGGGCCTGTGGTAAAAAATAGGTCTCACACAAAGCCGCCAAGGCGCAGAGAAAAATCAAAGCAACTGCTAATGTGGAGAGTCCCAATAGCCCCCTTTGCCACGAAGGCACGAAGAAAGCGAAGACACGAAGTCATTCAAAAAGATTTTATCCGTGTGTCCTATTATCCGTGTTGAGCCTGGGCCACGTTAGCAGTTATCAATCGAAAGATTAGCTGGCGTCTTGGCGGTTTCAGTGAGATGCTGGGATGAGCGGGGCGTAGCCCGCACTCTTTGGAAGTGGATCGGGATCAGCCCACCACGCGCACGGTGATCATCGTCAGCAGCACGAAAAGAATGGTCAGGACGATGGTGGCCTGGTAGAGGGTCTTTTCCAGACCGCGGCGGGTGCGGTAAACCGTCGTGTCGCTGCCGAAGACGCTGCCCGCGCCGCTGTTCTGGGTTTGAAAGACGATGAGCGTGGTCAGGGCAATGCCAAGGATGATGAGGGCAATCAAAAGAAAGGTAGCCAAAGTGTTTTCCTCCAGATGAAATCAGCAAGCTATTATAGCATTGCCCTGGCGCGTCGCCAAATCCAGGGGGAGCAGCGGGTGCGTTCTAAAATTTTTGGCAAATCGTAACTACTAAGGTCGCGCCGCCGCTTTTTGCCACGAAGACACGAAGAAAAGCGAAGGCACGACGTATTTTTCTTTATTTTTCCTTCGTGTCATCGAAAAACTTCGAGCCTTCGTGGCTTTTGGCGGCCTAAAGTCAAGTACGTTAGCAGTTACGGCAAATCGCGTTGGCATCAGGAATTCGGTCGTGCGGGCTCCACCCGGCGCTGAAGGATACTGTAGGCAAACCTCAAGCCGGTTGCATGGAGGCCTTGCCCCCGCCGACTTGAAGTCGGGGCTAGGGGCCTTTGGCCGCCTGTCTGCCTGCGCAGACAGGTCCAACCGGGCGAAAACATGTCCCCGCAGGGGGACATGCGGCGGAACGCCCTCAGACCTGAATTCATTCGGCGTACTCGCGAGAGAAGCCGAGAGGGAGCATCCTCGACGCACCGCAGTAAACCAACAGTATCCTGAAGCGCCGGGCTACGCAACCACGCCGGGTGAACCCGGCTGTGGGCGCGGGCTGGCTCTGAAAGCCCCCTTGAGGGGGCGTCGTTTCTAGCCCGAAGGTTCACCTCCGGGGCGTCTCCAGGAAGTGCGGCAGAGTTTGGGCTGACCGACTGACAAAACGTTGCATATGCGTTTGCCGTGTCTTTTCCCCCTCCCCGGCCCTTCCCCGAAACTCGCTCCGCTCGTTTTCAGGGGAGGGAGCCCATGGTCTCTTGGGGAACGTTTTGTAGAGCCGGATGGCCTCCCCCTGAGCGCAGCTCGGGGGGGAGGTTGGAGGGGGCAAGGCGACCGAAGGAAAAGACCACAGACTTTTGTCAGTCAACCCGGAGCCCGAGCTTACTCGGCGAGCGCTTGCCAAGAAATTAGAACGCGCCCATGGCTTTGAATGAAGTTACGTAACTGCTAACGTAGCCCTGGTCACTCGACACGGATACGAGGAAACACGGATAAAATCTTTTTTGAATGACTTCGTGTCTTCGCTTTCTTCGTGCCTTCGTGGCAAAAGAGGGGCGATTGGGGCCAACTACCTTAGCAGTTACGAAGTTGCGCCCGCGGCGGTTTTGGCGTATGATTGACTGTCCAACAATTCTGACATCGGGAACCCTGATCTATGACCGTACAACCAAGTCAACCGCGCAATGACGTGCGTATCACCTTCGAAGATGGCCGGGTTTTCTCCGGGCCCGTGGGAACGCCTCTGGAGGAATTCGTGTTGGCCGCCACCGCCAACGACGAAGGCCCCGACGCCATCGCCGCCATCGTGGACAACAAGCTGACTGAACTCGCCCGCTCGGTGCTGCGAGATGGTCGGGCCAGCCTCATCCGCCTGAACACCGCGGATGGCGCCCGCATCTACCGCCGCTCCCTCACCTTCATGATGATCGCGGTGGCGAACCGATATTTCCCGGATGCGCAGGTGTATGTGGAGCACTCCACCGTCAACGGCGGCTATTACTGCCGGGTCGAGGGGCGAGAGCCTTTCAGTCGGGAGGAGTTGCGCAGTCTGGAACAGCATATGCGCGAGGTCGTCAACGCCAACCTGCCCATCCATCGCCGCCGCGTGCCCCTGGAGGAGGCCATCCGCATCTTCGAGGAGGCGGGCGATGAGGAAAAGCTGGCGCTGCTCAAGCAGCGGCGCAAGCCCGACCTCATCATCTACGAATTGCTGGAGACCCGTGACTATTTCCACGGCTACATGGCGCCCCGCACCGGCTATCTGCGCTATTTCGCCATCGAGCCTTCGGACGGCGGCTTTCTGCTGCGATTCCCCCGCCAGAACACGCCCACCACCATTCTCCCCTACCAGCCGCCCACGCCCCTGTACGAAGTCTTCACGCAATACAGCAACTGGCTTCGCCGCCTGGGCATCCGCAATGTGGCCGGACTGAACGAGGTCATTAAATCAGGCCAGCTTACCGAAGCCATCCTCGTCTCCGAGGCCCTGCACGAACAGCGCATCAGCGAGATCGCGGATGCCATCGAAGGGCAGCGCGATCGGGTGCGGGTGATTCTCATCGCCGGCCCCTCTTCATCGGGCAAAACGACCTTCGCCCGACGCCTGGCGGTGCGCCTGCTGGCCGTGGGTTTGCGTCCCATGCCCATCAGCGTGGACAATTACTTCGTGGATCGGGAGCACACTCCGCGGGATGAGCACGGCGATTACGATTTCGAATCCCTGTACGCGGTGGACATTCCCTATCTCAACCAGCAGATCAACGACCTCATCGCGGGGAAGGAAGTGACCCTGCCCGAGTTCGATTTCGCCACGGGCCAGCGTCGCCCGGGCCTGACGGTGCGCATCACGCCCAAACACGTCCTCATCATCGAAGGCATCCATGCCCTGAATCCCGACCTGCTGCCTCAAGTGAATCCCGAGGTCTGCTATCGCATCTACGTCAGCGACCTGGCCCAGCTCAATCTCGACCGCTACAACCGCATCTCCACCACCGACGTGCGTCTCATCCGCCGCATCGTGCGGGACGCCCGCAGCCGCGGCTATTCCGCGGCCGACACCATCGCCCGCTGGGAGAGCGTGCGCCGGGGCGAGCGAAAATGGATCTTCCCCTTCCAGGACGAGGCGGACATCATGTTCAACTCCGCGCTTCCTTACGAACTCGCTGTGCTCCAGCCCCTGGTCATTCCCCTGCTGCGACAGATCGAGCCGGAAACCCGCGAGTGGATCGAAGCCAAGCGCCTGCTCTCCCTGCTGCGTTGGTTCCTCCCCGCCGAATCGGACCACGTCCCCTCCGACTCCATCTTGCGGGAATTCATCGGCGGATCGATCCTGGAAGACTACACGCCCTGGACGAATCCCATCATCTGACAAAACCGCCCTGTTGGACCCCGACTGCCTTGCCCGCGACGGCTCGCCGATATGGAGGAAAAAAGGGAGCGCAGATTTACACTGATGACTGTTCACTGATTACTCTTGATTACGCCTAATGTCGACCTGACGATCCCCAATCCTAGTCCTGATCCGAATCCTATTGATATAGCATGAGCCAAACCATGTCTCCACAAATCGCTTTTCCCCAGGGCTTCCTCTGGGGCGCCGCCACGTCCTCCTATCAGATCGAGGGGGCGTGGAATGAAGACGGCAAAGGCGAATCCATCTGGGATCGCTTTTCGCATACGCCCGGCAAGATCAGCGACGGCTCGACGGGCGACATCGCCTGCGATCACTACCATCGCTGGGAAGCCGACCTGGATTTGATGCAGTCCCTGGGGCTGCAAGCCTATCGCTTTTCTATCACCTGGCCTCGGGTGCTGCCCGAAGGCCGGGGCCAGGTGAACCAGGCCGGGTTGGATTTCTATGACCGGCTGGTGGATGGGCTGCTGGCCCGGAACATCACGCCCTTCGTCACCCTCTACCATTGGGACCTACCCCAGGCCCTGGAGGATGCAGGCGGCTGGCCCGCCCGCGCCACCGCCGAAGCCTTCGTCGACTACGCCGATGCGGTCAGCGCCCGCCTGGGCGACCGGGTGAAGCATTGGATCACTCACAACGAGCCCTGGGTCGCCGCGTTTCTGGGTTATGGCATGGGCGTCCATGCCCCGGGCTTGCGGGATTTCCAGAAGGCCATGGCCGCGTCCCATCATTTGCTCCTCTCCCACGGCTGGGCGGTTCCCGTCATCCGAGCCAATAGCCAGGACGCCCGCGTGGGCATCACCCTCGACCTCACCGACGTGGTCCCCGCCTCGCCCAGCCCCCAGGATTATCACGCGGCCCGGGAGATGGACGGCTTTCTCAACCGCTGGTTCCTCGACCCCATCTTCGGGCGAGGCTACCCCGCGGATGTGATCGCATGGTTTGGGCGTGTTCATGGCGCGCGGGTGGACTTCGTGCAGGAGGGCGATATGGACGCCATCGCCGCCCCCACCGACTTTCTGGGCGTGAATTACTACACGCGGCATGTGGCCCGCGCCCCCGGCGACGACAATCTTCCCCCCACCATCACCACCGAGGATTCCGAATTCACCGAGATGGGCTGGGAAGTCGCGCCTCGTTCCCTTTTCCGCTTGTTGAACCGCCTGCATTTCGATTATCAGACCCCCGCCATCTACATCACCGAAAACGGCGCGGCCTTCCCCGACGAGGTTAGTGAAGATGGCCGGGTGCATGACGACCGCCGTTTGGCCTATCTGGATGCGCACTTCCGCGCCGCGCACGAGGCCATCCAGTGCGGCGTTCCCCTGCGCGGCTATTTCGTCTGGTCGCTCATGGACAATTTCGAATGGTCCTTTGGCTACACCAAACGCTTTGGTATCGTCTATATCGATTTCGAGACCCAGCAGCGTATCGTCAAGGACAGCGGGCTTTGGTATAGGGATGTCATCGCCCGCAATGGATTGGATGGCGAACCTGACGCCCTACCAACCCACTGATTTCCCCACAATTCTTTGCAAAATCCGCTGGAAGGTGGGCCGGACGCGGTCCCAATCGCTGGCTTCCGCGGCCAGGGTGACGACCACCAGCTTTTCTTCACCCTCATACCTGGCGGGAAAGGCCAGGTCGATGGCATGCACGGCTACGAGGGACGCGCCCTGGTCGGGCGGGGGTTTGACGGCGTAGGCGTATTCGAGCAGCGCGGCCGGGCGGCCATCGCCCAGGGCCAGGGTCTTGTGCGAGAGCTCCACGTAATCGTCCAGGGCCGCAACCCGCTGCAAGGTCCAGGCGTCTGGCTGAGGCATCTCGGGCAGGGCGAGGATGCGAACTTCTTCTCGCGCGGGGAAAAGCTGCGGTCCGGTCGGGTCGACCACCCGGAAATCGACTGTCGGGTCGGATTGCAGCGCCCAGGCCGGGGGATAGGGGATGGCGATTTCGCCCTCGGCCAGGGCCAGATAGCGGAACTGATCCTGCATCCAATCCTTGAACATCCATCCCCCCAGCAGCAACAGGCCCGCGACCACAAGCACCAGCAGATTGCCGGCGCGGGCTTCCCATTTGCCGGGAGGATGATACGCGCTGGCATCCACAAAGAGATCGTCGGGCCGGGTCATGGCTTCTCCTCCTGTTCGGCGATGAGCGCTTCCCAGCTTCGCTTGAGGCTGGCCAGCTCATCCTCCTCGCGAGGCGGCGTTGGGGAGGTGGGGGGCGGGGCTGTTGGGGGGGGGGTGGGGCGGCCGCTGGTCCCCGGGCGGCTGGCTGTAGATGCCGTATTCCGGCGCGAAGACCGGCCTTTCACCCAGTACCTTCAGCACCAGCGTGCTGCCCAGGC
>JALXCB010000091.1 GCA_026991225.1 Anaerolineae bacterium
GGGGGTAGGAGGAACGGGCGTGGGCGTGGCTGTGGGCGGAACAGACGTGGGTGTGGGCGTGGGGGGCGTGGCGGTCCCACCGGTGCAAAGCTCCAGGGTGACGTCATCGATATACATGGCCGTGACGCCGCCCTTGCCGTCGTTGTACACATTGAAATAGACGCGGATGGGCATGCCGATGAACTCGCTGATATCGAACTCCAGCGTCTGCCAGGCCCGGGCGTCGCTGACCTGCGTCCACACCCGGCGCAGCGGCTGCCCCATGCTGTTCATAATGATCAATTCCTGCGCGTCGTTCCCGTCGTAAGGCTCGCTCATGGGATAGACATGGGCGCGCAGGCGCAGCAGGCTGCCCGAGGCGGGCACGTTCACCAATTGCTGCATCGAGGAATAGCTTTTCTGGTTGGGACCGGTGATGACGCCCAAAAGGATGCTGCGGTAAGGGCTGAGATAACGTTCGGTGGTGTATTCGGCCCGGGCGGGCGTGTTGCCAAAAACCCACCCCGCATTGCTCTCCATATCACTGTTCACCAGCAAATTCGTGCAGGTTTGCGCGTAAACAGCTTCGGTATCCGGGGATGATGCCAGCGCCCGGGGAATTGTGGAGACCGCCAACGTGAGGAAAACGAGTAGCGCCACGAGGACGCCCCAACGATGCCGCGACATAATAACCTTCGCAAAAAGTGGGGGAAAGGGAGATGAATGGTGCGTACAGTTTACACCAGCCGGGTTTTTATGGCAACCATAGCGAAAACATGATCATCCGTGGCGTGAACGCATAAAGGCCAACCAACTCGATGGCAGGCGCGCCTGCGTTGATGGGGATGAAGATTGGAAACCGGTTTCCTGGCTTTCCGGGTTCACCAACGCTACTTCCCCAGCAAGCGCTCTGCGAAAACAACCCGTTCATATCCCCGACGCACGTCGTCCAGGGTGATGCGCCGCCGCCCGTCCTCCAACATGCGATTGACAGCCTCGCGGGCGATCTGCTGGATGCGATGAGGACGCCCATGAGTGCGCCGCCACACGAACTCCACGGCCTCGTCATCCCACTCATAAAACCCCAGCACCGGCTTGCGCATGAGCATCTCCGCCTCGTAGCGATTGAGCGGAGGCACGATGATCTCGACGAACATATTGTACCAGGGCGACTCCAGCCGGTCCCAGGCCTTGCTGATGTACACGCCCGAGATGATTGCGCCCACATTGCGGGCGAACACGTCCTGGAGAATGCGGCGGAATTGTTGCTGCGTCAGGCTGTTGTAGCTGCTGAGGATGTCGGCCTCGTCCAGGAGAAAGATGAGGCGCGGGGCGCGCTCGGTGCGCTTCTTGAGATGCCCGATGATCTGGCGCAGGTCGCGCCGCATGTGACGGTCGGTGTAAGTCGTCTGCTCGGAAAGGAGATGGTATTGGAGTTTCTGACGGGCCGGGAAATCGGCCAGAGGCTCTTGCAAGGCGTCCAGCAGGCCCTCCATGAGCTGATGGAAGAACGCGTCTTCGGGCGTGCCTTCCAGATCGACAAAGACAGGGAAAAAGCGGAATTTCTTGTCCTCCAGCCGGGGCAGGTCTTCCAGCAAACGATAGAGGAGGGAGGTTTTGCCGATGCGGCGTTCGCCATAGAGCATCATGCTGTTGTGGGCGAGGCTGCCCTTGAGATCGCGCAAAAGCTGCTCGCGGCCAAAGAACATATCCCGCGAGCGGATGGGACTGCCCGCGATGTAGGGATTGAAGCGGCGCTCCACGGCCTGCTGACGCATGTGCCAGCGCAACGCCGTCGTCCATGAGGCGTAGCCCACCACGGCCACGAACAGGGTGAGAAAGGCGACGCCAGCGAGGGCGAGGCCGGGATGCACATGGCCCAGGCCCGGGATGGCGATAGCGCTCTGAGGTTTGCGCACTTGCAGGGTCAAAACCACGGGTGGAGCGTAGTTCATGCTGGGGTCGCGCACCTGCGCCCGGAACGTGTAGTCGCCCGGCTCCAACGGGGGATAGGAGAGGGTCGGACTGCGTCCCTGTCGCCAGTCGGCATCCACGCCCTCCAGCCGCATGAGATAGAGGAGATCATCGGGTTGGCTGTGAATATCGCTGCCCTGGAGCATGACATGGGCCTGCGCGCCCGCATCCAGCGCGATGACGTTCGCCTCGGGCATGCGCCCATTGATGGTGATCATGTGCAGCGATGGGGGCGTCTTCTCGGGCCGGAATCGGATCACGCCCTCATCTCCTCCCAGATAGATGGCCTCATCATCGCCGGCCAGCGCGTACACCCGCCCTACATCGTAGCCATAAGCATGGCTGAACTGCTGCCACGACCGGCCATCGTACACGCTGAGCCCGCTCACCGACCCCATCCACACCTGGCCCGGCGTAGTCAGCAGCGTCTCGACGCCGGAAGGCGCCAGTCCGTTGCGGGCGTCGAACGTCTCCCAAACGCCATCCTGCCAGCGACTGACGCCGCCGCCCCACGTAGCCGCCCACACCGCGCCATCCTCATCCTGCGCCAACGCGGTGATATCGTTGCCGCCCAGGCCGTCGTCGGTGATGAACGCCCGCCAGGCCGAGCCATCCCACTGGCTGATCCCATCTCGCGTGCCCACCCAAAGCGCGCCCTCGTCATCCACCAGCAACGCCGTAACCTCATTGGAGATCAACCCATCTTGGGTGGTAATCTCCTTCCAATGGCGGCCATCCCAGCGACTGAGCCCGCCCGAACGCGTGCCGAACCACATGGCTCCATCCTTGCTCTGGGCGATGGCCGTCACGAAATCCTCGGCCAGACCCTCGGCCCGGGTCCACTGCCGGGCGCGCTTGCCATCGAAGACGACCACGCCCTGGGTGTGCGTGCCGAGCCACAACTGGCCATCCCGGTCGAGGAAAAGGGTCTCGACGCCTGACAGCTTCAGCGGACGCCGCCCGACCCGTAACGTCACCTTCTCCCAGACGTCGCCCTGCAACCGAAACAGCTCGCCATTTCCCTGCGCTGCCCACAAGCCGTCATCGCCCAATGCCAGAGCCGAGATGCGATCTTGCGGCGCATCGCCATCCTTCCAGGCCCGCCAGCTCGCGGCGTCATAACGGGTCACGCCCGCGGCCGTGCCGAACCAGAACACGCCATCGCTATCCTCGAACAAGGCGCTGACGAAATCCGCGGCCAGACCATCGGCCAGAGTCAGGGGCTCCCAACCTCCATCGCCCAACCGGGCTGCACCGCCGCCATTGGTTCCCACCCACAACGCGCCATCCCGAGCGGTCAGCAGGGCCAGCGCCCGGTCGCTGGGAAGTCCGCTCTCCGTGGTCTCCCACACCATCTCCCGATCGGTGATATGCACGACGCCTCGGGCCTCGGTGGCGACCCACATGCCGCCGCTGGGGTCGGGCGACATGGCCGTGACGCCAAAGCCCTCTTCCTGCTCGCCCAATGGGATATCCCGCCAACCATCATCTTCCAGCCGATACACCGTGGATCCCTGGGCCAGCCATGCGCCCTGACGCGCATCCAGCGCCATGTGATCGATCCCGCTCATGGGCAGGCCCGTCACCCGTCGCCAGCCGCCATCGGGCGACCACGCGAACAGCCCATCCTGGCCACCCGCCCACAAGTCGCCGTTGGGCAACGCCAGCAGGTCATTGATGGCGGCGTCGCCCAGCTCCGTGCCCATTCCCTGATGCTCCCAGCCATCGCCATCCCAGCGGGCGACGCCGTGGGGCGCGCCCACCCACAAGTTACCCGCCGCATCCACGGCCAGGCTCAGCGCCATGTCCGCGGGCAGCCCATCATTCACCTCCTGCCAGACGCCATCGAAACGCAACACGCCTGTATCCGTCGCGAACCATAAGGCCGCGTCGGGCGTCTGGGCGATATCGAACACCCAGTTGGCGGTGACGCCGTCCAGAGCGTCGAAGGTGCGCCAGGATCGGGAAGATGTTTGGGCCAGGGCCGCGCCCGCAACGACAAAGGCTATCAGCCACGCGGCCAGCCAGATCATGGGGGAACGCTTTTTCATTGTCGGGGGAAAAAGGGGATGATGGGAACTGTCAATGCGCTGGCCCTATTGTACCGCATTTCGGCGAAAAGACATAAGCGGGCGGTGCATAGGGTGCGTCCCAAATTATTGGCAGACATTTGCCGAGTAAACTCGGGCTCTGTAGGCGCTTCGCGCCGGCGGTCGCCCTTCGGCGACCATTTGTTGGCATAATTCTGGACGGCGTAGGCCGTCCACTGGCCGCAGGCCTGAAGAGTTCGAGGCTGGATGACGCCAAATTCCTGGGACGCACCCGGTGCATACGAAATTCTTAGCAAAGACCAAGGGATTTCTGATACAATGCATTCATAGTATCGTTAACGAAAAACGCCTCGCGGCCAGGGCGGCGCGGGAAGCCAGGCACGTAATGCGTAATGCGTGATGCGTAATGACCTCACGTTTCACGTTTTCACGCATCACGGCCGTGGTAGACTCGCCCAACGGGGCTTCGAGTCATTTTTGCAAACCAACGCAACGCTATTTTCGGAACAGGAGTTCATTCATGCCCGACGAACCCAAAAACAACCAAAATCAAAAAAACCAGCCACCGGGCGACCAAAAACCGGATAACAAAATCCCTGTTTCAGCCTGGGTCTGGTGGGCGCTGCTCCTGATCCTCCTGTTGTGGAATGTGATGGTCTTCTGGCCCATGCTGGGAAGCGAGCCCGCTTCGGCCGAAATCCCCTATTCCGTATTCGTTCAACAGGTGGAGCAGGGCAATGTCAAACAGGTGGAAATCCAGGGGGACCGCATTCAGGGCGAGTTCGAGAAAGCCATTCCCTGGACGCCCGAAAACCCCACAGGATTCCTGGGGCTTGCCAAAACAGAGGCCACGCCCCAGGCGACGCCCACAACCAGCTCAAACCAGGCGTCTACCACCATCCATGCGTTCAAGACCACTTACCCCGCGGTGGTGGGCGACGCGGAGCTCATGGCCCTGCTCAAGGCCCATGACGTCGAAATCCAGGTGAAACCGCCTGCCAACCCCGTATGGGTGAGCCTGCTGGTGCAATGGCTGCCTCTGCTGCTCTTCTTCGTGCTTCTGGGCTGGATGGCCAACCGCGGCATGATGGGCCAGGCGGGCGGCATGTTCAGCTTTGGCAAGGCCCGAGCCCGCAAATACGTGGGCGAGGCCACGGGCGTCACCTTCGATGACGTGGCCGGGGCGGAGGAAGCCAAACGGGACCTGATGGAAGTGGTGGATTTCCTGCGCAATCCACAGAAATACCACGAGATCGGCGCCCGCATTCCCCGCGGGGTGCTGCTGGTGGGGCCTCCTGGCACGGGCAAGACGCTGCTGGCCAAGGCGGTCGCGGGCGAAGCGGACGTGCCCTTCTTCTCCATCTCCGCGTCGGAGTTCGTAGAGATGTTCGTGGGCGTGGGCGCCAGCCGGGTGCGCGACCTCTTCGCCCAGGCCAAAGCCGAAGCTCCCTCCATCATCTTCATCGATGAGCTGGATGCCGTGGGGCGCCGCCGCGGCGCGGGCCTGGGCGCGGTCAACGATGAACGGGAGCAGACCCTGAACCAGCTTCTGGTGGAGATGGATGGTTTCGACGCCAGCGAAGAGGTGATCGTGCTGGCCGCCACCAACCGGCCCGACGTGCTCGACCCCGCCTTGCTGCGCCCGGGCCGCTTCGACCGCCAGGTGACAGTAGGCCTGCCCGACTTCCAGGGCCGCCTGGGCATCCTCAAGATCCACACCCGTCACCTCAAGCTGGCCGATGACGTCGACCTGGAGATCATCGCCGCGGCCACGCCCGGCTTCAGCGGCGCGGATCTGGCCAACCTCTGTAACGAGGCCGCGCTCATCGCCGCCCGCAACAATCGCAAAGTCGTCATCATGGACGACTTCTATGAAGCGCAGGACAAGATCATCCTGGGCGGGGCCCGCACCCTGCTGCTCAGCGAAGAGGATCGCAAGGTCATCGCCTATCATGAGGGCGGGCACACCATCGTGGCCTGGTTCACCAGGGAGGCGGACCCCGTGATCAAGGTCACCATCATTCCCCGCGGGCGGGCATTGGGCGTCACCGAACAGCTTCCGGCCAAAGACCAGTACAATCTCAGCAAGAGCTATCTGCTGGCCCGATTGGCCGTCATGCTGGGCGGGCGCACCGCCGAGGAGGTCGTGTTCAACGAGATCACCACGGGCGCAGAGAACGATCTGGTCGAGGCCACGAAGCTGGCCCGGCGCATGGTCACCCGCTGGGGCATGAGCGAGCTGGGCCTCGTCGCCTTCCAAACGGACGAAGAGCAGCCCTTCCTGGGCTATGAGCTGGCCACGGGCCGGGATTACAGCGAGGCCACCGCGGCCCGCATCGACAAAGCCATCCAGAGCCTGCTGGACGACCGGCATCGCTACGCCACCCAACTGATCCACCAGCACCGCGACAAACTGGACGCCCTGGCCCAAGCCCTGCTGGAACGGGAGACCATCGACGCGGCCGAACTGGAGAAAATCCTGGGTCCCCGGCCCGAAGGCGCCCGCCACACGCCCGCCATCCCCGGCAGCGAAGGCATCCCCGCCTCGGTGAGTGGGTGAAAATGGCATCTAAACTAAACGCATTTTAAATCAGGTGTTTTCGGCCTCGGCCACCCGGAGCTGAAGCTCCGGGCTACGAAACGACGCCGGGTGAACCCGGCTTCCCGCGGCGCGCGACATGCGCCGTAGCCCCATTTATGGGGCGTCGTTTTTAGCCCGCAGGTGAACCTGCGGGCGGCGGCACGGCCAGAGAATCGCCTTTCATGGATGATCCAATGCAAACCAAAAGCCTTGGTTTCAATTTGCTTTCCGTTTAGTAAACCAGTAGACCAGAAAACCAGGGAAACCGGGCCGGGTGCGTTTCAATTTGGGGGCAAAAAATCATCGTCGATTCGTCGCCAAGCACTGGCCGAGTAAACTCGGGCTTTTTGGGCGCTTCGCGCCAGTGGTCGACCTTCGTCGACCTGTTGCATACGGTGAAAATGGACGGCGGAGGCCGTCCGCTGGCCGCAGGCCTGAAGCGCCCGACTTGAGTCGGCTAGTGCGCCCCATTTTTGAAACGCACCCAACCGGGCCGCCTTCCTGGTCTACAGGTCTACTGGTCTAACGGTTTCCCGTTTTACCAAATCAATGTAACTACTAAGGTGTCGCCACCACTTTTTGCCACGAAGACACGAAGAAAAGCGAAGGCACGACGTATTTTTCTTCATTTTTCCTTCGTGTCTTCGAAAAACTTCGAGCCTTCGTGGCTTTTGGCGGCCTTAAGTCAAGTACGTTAGCAGTTACAAATCAATTCTCAAAGCAACAAGTCGCGCAAGGCCGCCTCCAGCTCGGGGAACTCGAACTCGAAGCCCAGCGCCAGCAGGCGTTTGGGCACAGCCCGCTGCCCCTTCAGCAGCAGATCGGCCATCTCACCCAGGGCCAGACGCAGGACGAACGCGGGCGTGGGGATGAACGCGGGACGGCCCATGACTTTGCCCAGAATCAGCGCGAATTCCCGATTGGTGACCGGATTGGGCGCGACCAGGTTGAACGGGCCCGAAGCCCGCGGCTCCTCGATGAGAAAACGGATGGCCCGCGCCTCATCCCGAATGTGAATCCACGGCCACCATTGCAGGCCGTTGCCCAGGGGCCCGCCCAAAAAGAACCTGAAGGGCAGCATGGTGGGAGGCAGCGAGCCGCCTGACGCGCTCAGCACCAGGCCCGTGCGGGCGATGGCGCGACGCACGCCCCAGGCCTTCACCGGCTCGCTGGCCGCCTCCCATTGCACCGCCACCTCCGCCAGGAAATCATCGCCGGGCGGCGCGTCTTCATCCAACACGACGTCATCCGTTCGTCCGCCATAGAACCCGACTGCAGAGCCCTGCACCAGCACTTTCGGCTTCTCCCCCGCCATCCCGATGGCCTCCACCACGGCCCGGGTGGCGTTCAGACGGCTTTCGCGGATGCGACGCTTGCGGTCTGCGGTCCAGCGGGAAGGTATGGGCCCCTTACCGGCAATGCTCTCCCCGGCCAGATTCACCACCGCGTTCGCGCCCTCGACCCACTGCGCCCAGCCTTGTGCAGAGCGCGCGTCCCAACCGACAACCTGCACCCCCGCGGGCAGGCTGGCCCGGTGGGGATGCCGGGAGAGGACGATGATCTCATGGCCCTCGGGCAGGAGCCGATCGATGAGCGCCCGCCCGATGAGGCCGGTTCCGCCAGTGATGAGTATGCGCATGGGGGCATTATAACCAGTTGGGGACGGAGAATGCAAGGGGGTTGTTGAGGACAAGCCCGCGAGCCCGTCCGCACCCACGCCATTCCCCCGACCGCATCCACCTTATGCTATAATGGCGTCGACAAGGACGTCATCGCTTTGTCAAATCTCTCTTGTGAACGAATCCCTCTATGAACTATCTCATCACGGGCGGCGCTGGTTTTCTCGGACGACATCTGGCCAACAAGCTGGTCGAAGCAGGCCATAACGTTCGGGTCATCGACGATCTGAGCGCAGGCGAGAAGGACGCTCTGGACAGCCGGGTGCTCTTCACCCGCGGCGACGTCCGAGACCAGCCCAAGCTCTGGACTCTCCTTCACGATATCGACGTAGTCTATCACCTGGCGGCCAAGGTCTCTTTGCCCCAGTCGGTGCTCTATCCTCGCGAATACAATGACGTCAACGTGGGCGGCACCGTGGCCTTGATGGAAGCCATGCGGGCGCTGGGCACGCCCCGGATCGTGCTGGCTTCTTCGGGCACGATTTACGGCGACCAAAAGCGCCAGCCCGTGGATGAACAGGTGCCGCCCGACCTGCGCACTCCCTACGCCGTGAGCAAACTGGCGTCGGAGCATTACATTTTCACCCTGGGCCGACATTACGGCATCGAAGCCGTGGCCCTGCGCATCTTCAACGCCTATGGACCGGGCCAGGCTTTGCCGCCCGCCTATCCTCCCGTGGTTCCCCAGTTCTTGAATCGCATCATGTTGGGCGGATCCGTGGTCGTATTTGGCAGTGGCAAGCAGACGCGCGATTACGTGTATGTGGCGGATGTGGTGGATGCACTCATCACCGCTGGGGAACAGCAGCACATCGACGGCGAGGTGATCAACATCGGCTCGGGCGTCGAGACCAGCGTGGATGATCTCATCGCCCTGATCGAAGAGGTGACCGGGCGACGGGCCCATGTGCTGCACAACCAGGAGCAATCGGGGGGCGTGCAGCGTTTGGTGGCGGATATCGAAAAGGCCAACCGACTGTTGGGATATCGGCCCAAATGGACGCTGGAGGACGGGCTGCGCGAGACCATCCGCCTGGACGCCCGTTTTCGGGACATGATCGCCGACGCGCCCCCAATCCCCTGATTCATCCGACGATAGAACGCTGTTGACACGAATGCTTCGCAGCACAGATTTTCGCAGATGATTTTCACAGCCCTCCTCTCATCTTCCTCTGTGCCCTCTGTGTAAACTCAGTGCCCTCTGTGTAGCCAAAAACAGGAACCCCCATGCGTTTGATGACCTTTCGCTATCGCAATGACATCATGGCCGGCGTGGAGCAGGATGACGTCGTGTTGCCCCTGCCCTGGCCCGATGTAAAATCGCTGATCGAATCGGGCCTGGACCAGGCCCTGGAAGCCGCCGCCGCCGCCCATCCCATCCCCCTGAGCGACGTGCAGCGCCTGGCCCCCGTCCTCAAGCCGGGCAAGATCGTGGCCGTAGGCCTGAATTACCTCGATCACTGCCTGGAACAAGGAAAAACGCCGCCCGCGGAGCCCACGCTGTTCACCAAATTCTCCACCGCGGTCAATCATCCGGATGCTGAAATCCGCTGGGACCCGAATCTGACCTCGCAGGTGGATTACGAGGCCGAGCTGGCCGTGGTCATCGGCAAACGGGCGCACCGAGTCAGCGAGGATGAGGCGTATGATTATGTAGCCGGCTACACATGCCTGAACGACGTCACCGCCCGGGACTTGCAGCGTCGGGACAAACAGTGGGTGCGGGGAAAGAGTCTGGACACCTTCGCTCCCATGGGCCCGGCCCTGGTGACGACGGACGAACTGCCCGACCCGCACACCCTGCCCATCCGCTGCTGGGTGAATGGCGAATTGAGACAGGAGAGCAACACGAATCAGCTCATCCACACCGTGCCCAGGCTCATCGCGTTCTGCTCCCGGGCCTTCACCCTGGAACCGGGCGACATCATCACCACGGGCACGCCCGGCGGCGTGGGCGTTTTCCGCGATCCACCCGTGTTCCTGCAGCCGGGCGATGAAGTCGTCGTGGCGATCGAAGGCATCGGGCGCTTGCGGAATGTCGTTGGGCCGTTTCTTTCGTAGAAATTCGGCGACACGATCGACAGCGCTCCGATACGGATGAAAACGCCTCGCGGCCAAGGCGGCGCGGGAAGCCAGTCACGTAATGCGTGATGCGTAACGACCTCACGTTTCACGTTTTCACGCATCACGCCCGTTGCAGACTCGCCCAACGTCGCCTTGACGATCCTCAATCCGAATCCTGATCCGGATCCTATTTTCATAGCAGGCGCCACGCGCGGCGGCGCGCCGATACCGATGAAAATGAGAACGCAGATGACGCAGATGCAACGCTGATTTCCGCAGATAATCTTTAGTCTTCAGTCTTTTTTCTTCGTGCCTTCGCTTTCCTTCGCGCCTTCGTGGCTCTATTTTCATAGCAAACTGAATGCCCTCCGACCAGGACGCCAACGCCCGCCAAGACACCCTCGCCAGCATCGAAACGGAGGTGGGGCAGATCGCGCGCGGCGCGGGCCTGGGGCTGGGAGGCAATCTCCTCTACTATTTTCTCAATTTCCTGTTTACGGTGCTGGTGGCCCGGCTCATCGGCGCAGAATCCTTCGGCCTGTACACCCTGGGCGTGACCACGGTGACTTTGCTCTCCCGGTTTTCGGTCATGGGGCTGGATAGGGGAACCATCCGCTATGTGAGCATCAAACGGCAATCGGGTGACGGCGGAGCCATCCGCCAGGTGATCCTGACCGCGATCACCATCGGTCTGGGTGTGAGCGTGACGGTTGCGCTGACATTGGCTTTCTTCCCCGGCTTCTTCCTGCGCCTGTTCCATTGGGATGACAAAACCTACCTGCTGACCCTGTTTCCGGTGTTCGCCCTGGCCCTGCCAGCCATGGTCATGGTCAGCATCGGCGTGGCGGGAACGCAGGCGTTTCGCACCATGCGCTACCGGGCGCTGATCTCGAACACGCTCATCCCCCTGACGAAGCTGCTGGGGGCCGTGGCGCTCTTCTTCGTCCTGGGCGTCACCGCACTGACCCCGACCATCGCCTTCGCCGCCGCCCAAATCCTGGGCAGCGTCCTGGCCCTCACCTTCCTCTTCCGCCTGGCCCGGCATTACACCCGCGCCATGAAGGGAAAAGCCTCGCGGGAGCCGGGCCTGACGGGCGAACTGCTGCGCTATTCCTTCCCCCTGTTGCTCTCCAGCGTGCTGGTCTATCTCAACGGGCGCACCGAGATCATGGTGCTGGGCATCTATAACCAGGCCGACGCTTCGGGCATCTACAACGCGGCCATGCGCTTCGCCACCCTGCCCCTGATGGTGCTCACCGCGTTCAACGCCATCTTCATGCCCGTCATCGCGGACCTGCACCACCGGGGAGAGATGGCGCGGCTGGACGCGCTGTTCAAGCTGGTCACCCGCTGGGTGATCATGGTGGCCATGCCCATCCTGCTGGCGCTTTTCCTTTACGCCGAGGCGTTCATCGGCTTTTTCGGCAAGGATTTCACCACGGGCGTGATCGTGCTGCGCATCCTCAGCCTGAGCACGCTTATCAATTTCAGCACCGGCTCGGTGGGCGTCATCCTGTTGATGACCGGTTACTCCAATCTCGCCCTGTTCAACGCCTTCCTCACCCTGATGGTGGCCCTGGGCCTCGACTTTGCGCTTATTCCCCAATTTGGCATCACGGGCGCCGCCATCGCCGGCATGATCAGCTTGATCGCGGTGAATCTGGTCAACCTGGGCGAGGTGCGCTACCTGCTGCGCATCCAACCTTACAACTGGCATACCCTACGCCCGTTCATCGCCGCCATCCCTGCGGCCCTCGCGGGCTGGCTGCTGACGCGCTGGATGCCCGTCACGGGCCTGGTGACGTTGACCATCGCCTCTCTGGTCGTGGCCGGGATTTATCTGGGCGCGCTGATGCTGATGGGTTGGAACGAGGATGATCGGATGATGATCGCGGCGCTGTCCAGACGCTTCAGACGGTTGGTTGGGAGATAGGACTCACTCCCAATCCGCCTCATTCCAATCGTCGTCCCAGTCCTCATCCGCCTCGTCGGACTCGCGCAGAAGGCGGTGCTTCAGGCCGCCGGCCGCCTGTTTCAGTTCGTAGTTGATCAGGAACCAGACGCCCTTCCAGGTCTCAGGGTTCAGAAACTCCTCGGGGGGCGTGTCCTTGAGCATATCCTTGAGGTCGGCCAGGGTGCTCACGCCGGGCAGTTGCGCCAGCCGCGCAGCCAGAGCGTGGCTGCGCTCGCTGGCCTCCAGCTTGATCAGATAGTTGATGGTGAACCAGACGCCCTTCCAGGTCTCAAAGTCCTTGAAGTCTTCGATGGTGGTTCCTTCCAGACTCTCTTGCAGGCCCTTGACGGTCTCGGGCGCGAAGCGGTCCAGATTCTCGGCCAGGAGATTTTTCATGCGTTGGGGCGTGTAGGGCGGCGGTTGGAATTGGGGCGCGATCTGCTTCAACTCCGACGCCAGTTCATTGAGCTCCTCCACCAGATCCTGGAGATCCGCCTGGAGATCCTCGGATTTCGCAGGAGCCGTCTCGGGCGCTGCTTTTTCTTCGACGGCGGGCGGAGCCTCAACGGCAGGCGCTCCCTCGCCCGCCCCGATCAGCTCGCGAGCCTGTTGAATCCAATCGTCGTAACGCGCCAGGCCGCCGCGGGCCTGGATGATTTCATGCAGTTGTTCGGGCGTGGCCGCCGCGAGGTCCTGCAGGGTGAGGATGCCCGCATTAGCGAGCTTTTGGGCGTATTTCGGGCCAATGCCCTTGATTTGTTGCAATTCCTGGACGCTCATCAGAGGGTAGCCTCATTGGGTTTGAACGGCGTGAATAAGTCGCATGATGTAAGAAATGTAGCACATTCCGCATCAGAATCCAAACGACTGCTTTGAAAATTGGATTCGGATCAGGATTAGGATTGAGGATCGTCAGGCCGACGTTGAGCGAGCCTGCAACGACCGTGATGCGTGAAAACGTGAAACGTGAGATCGTTACGCATCACGCATTACGTGACTGGCTTCCCGCGCCGCCCTGGCCGCGAGGCGTTTTCGTCCATATCAACGCGGGCTCGCCCGCCAAAAGTGTAACCCTTTCATCCCCCACATCATCTAACAGTCCGGTTCCCAAAACCGACTCATTTTTATTCCCATCCAATCCGCTATTTTCTCTCAAACCTGAGTTAACCATACAAGGAGTAAACCAACCATGCCTCTTCTGAGTCCTGATGACGCCCGAGCTGTCCAGCAGCAATTCCAGGAAAAAATCACCCGTCCGGTCAAGATGATCGTGGTTACGTCCGAACGGGATTGCATGTATTGTCGCGAAGTAAAGATGCTGGCCGAGGAGCTGGCCGACCTCTCGCCCCTGATCAGTGTCGAGGCCTATGATCTGGAAAAAGACAAAGCCATCGTCGACCTCTACGGCATCGACAAAGCGCCCGCCATCGTGGTGGTGGCCGATGGCCGCGGCGAAGAGCCCGACACCGACTACGGCATCCGCTTCTACGGCATCCCCAGCGGCTACGAATTCATGTCCCTGCTGGATGCACTGAACACCGTGGGCAGCAACGGTGCGGACATGCAAATCATGCCCGAGACCCGCGAATTTCTGGAGAACCTGGATCAGGATCTTCATATCCAGGTCTTCATCACCCCCACCTGCCCCTATTGCCCTCGCGCCGTGATGATGGCTCATCACTTCGCCTTCATCAGCCCGCGGGTCAAGGCCGACATGGTGGAGGCCATGGAGTTCCCCGAACTCTCCAACCGCTACAATGTCTACGGCGTGCCCCGCACCGTGATCAACGAAGTCGTGCACCAGGAAGGCGCGGTGCCCGAACCCATGATGCTGCAAAAGCTGAAGGAAGCCGTGGCCGCCACGCCTGTCTAATCCCAAGCGCATTCTCCTCCTTTGGAAAAAGCCCCCGAACGTCCTGCAACGTCGGGGGCTTTGCGCGTCTTGAATGCAAATTCTCAAAAATCTGGTATGATAGAGGCAGTAGTTCGACGCTTGCCTGGCTAATTTTTTGCAACCGGCGTTGCCGAGTCGGATTCAACATTTTCCCAAAACGCTTCGTGATCCACGCCTTCCCCCATCTCAATTTCCTCTCGCGAAGCGTGCAACAGCGCTCGCAGACGAGGAGAATAAGCCAAAACCAGACGTTCGATTTCCTCCTCATCCTCTACGGGCAGCAAAACGCCCGCAGGTCTGCCGTTACGCGTGATAATGAACGGTCCCGACGCTTCATCCCGCAGATAGGCGCTGAGATGTTTTTTGACATCCGCAATGGACACGATCTTCATAATTCGATTTTCCTCCTCGTTCATGACCTCAATTTTACTCTGAATTCGGCTCACCTTGCAATCCAAGGGATTCCTTCCTATGAAGACGATTCAACCTCTCACCCCCGAACAGTTTCGCCCGCTCTGCGATCCCGGCGTCTTCCCCTTCCAATCGTACGTTAGTAGTTACGACAAAGAAAAAACCGCCCAAAAGGGCGGTCATTAGAAAAAGCGTTCTTGGCGATGACCTACTCTCGCAGGGGGTCGCCCCCCAACTACCATCGGCGCTGAGGAGCTTAACTGCTGGGTTCGGAATGGGACCAGGTGTTTCCTCCTCGCTAGAATCACCAAAAACGCTTTATTCACCATGTTAGGTTCGGGTTGACACCCTAAAAACTGGATAGGATACAAGAGAACTTCGTTCCACTGTTTCTCATGAAGAGAGATTAAGCCATTCGTGCATTAGTACGGCTCGGCTGAACGCATTGCTGCGCTTACACCTGCCGCCTATCAAGCTGGTGGTCTTCCAGCGCACTTATCACCACGATGGGTGGGGGAGACTCATCTTGAGGCAGGCTTCCCACTTAGATGCTTTCAGCGGTTATCCTTGCCCGACTTAGCTACCCAGCAATGCCGCTGGCGCGACAACTGGTACACCAGAGGTCGGTCCACCCCGGTCCTCTCGTACTAGGGGCAGCTCCTCTCAATCTCCCTACGCCCACAGCGGATAGAGACCGACCTGTCTCACGACGGTCTGAACCCAGCTCGCGTACCGCTTTAATGGGCGAACAGCCCAACCCTTGGGACCTGCTCCAGCCCCAGGATGCGACGAGCCGACATCGAGGTGCCGAGCCTTGCCGTCGATGTGGACTCTTGGGCAAGACTAGCCTGTTATCCCCGGGGTAGCTTTTGTCCGTTAAGCCACGACCCTTCCACTCGGAGTCGTAGGATCACTAAGGCCGACTTTCGTCTCTGCTCGACTTGTAGGTCTCGCAGTCAAGCGCCCTTATGCCTTTACACTCTTCGGCTGGTTTCCATTCAGCCTGAGGGCACCTTTGCGCGCCTCCGTTACCTTTTAGGAGGCGACCGCCCCAGTCAAACTGCCCACCAGACACTGTCCCCCTGCCGGATAACGGCCAGGGGTTAGGGCCAAGACTTAGCCAGGCTGGTATTCCACCGGCGGCTCCACCAAGGCTGGCGCCCTGGCTTCTCAGCCTCCCAGCTATCCTCTACAGGCTAAGCCCTAACTCAATGTCAAGCTGCAGTAAAGCTCCACGGGGTCTTTTTGTCCTGCTGCGGGTAACGCGCATCTTTACGCGTACTTCAATTTCACCGGGTCCCTCGTTGAGACAGTGCTCCGCTCGTTACGCCATTCGTGCGGGTCGGAACTTACCCGACAAGGAATTTCGCTACCTTAGGACCGTTATAGTTACGGCCGCCGTTCACCGGGGCTTCGGTTCAGAGCTTCGCCTTACGGCTAACCCCTCCCCTTAACCTTCCGGCACTGGGCAGGCGTCAGCCCCTATACGTCACCTTACGGTTTAGCAGAGACCTGTGTTTTTGGTAAACAGTCGGCAGAGCCATTTCACTGCGGCCCCCTCGGGCTCCGGGACGCATGGTCCCTTCACCCTACCGGGGCGGTCCTTCTCCCGAAGTTACGGACCCATTTTGCCTAGTTCCTTAACGAGGGTTCTCCCGATCCCCTTGGTATATTCTACCCGTCTACCAGTGTCGGTTTGCGGTACGGGCGCCTGGATTTCAACGCTTAGAGGCTTTTCTCGGCAGCATGGGCTCACCCACTTCTGGCCTTATGGCCCGCCTTCACCCCTCAGCTCAGCTCGCGGATTTGCCTACGAGCCTCATCGCCTACGGGCTTGGCACCTGAATCCAATAACAGGCTGGGCTACCCTTCTGCGTCACCCCATCGCTCCATCCAGACGGTACAGGAATATTAACCTGTTGTCCATCGGCTACGCCTTTCGGCCTCGCCTTAGGCCCGACTAACCCGACGCGGATTAACCTTCCGTCGGAAACCTTAGACTTACGGGGAATGCGTTTCTCACGCATTTTACGCTACTCATGCCAGGATTCTCACTTCTGCACGCTCCAGCCGTCCTCACGGTCGACCTTCGCAGCGGTGCAGAACGCTCCCCTACCGATCCCAACGACCCGCAGGTCGTCGGAATCCCACAGCTTCGGCGATAGGCTTGAGCCCCGTTACATTTTCGGCGCAGGATCGCTAGACCAGTGAGCTATTACGCACTCTTTAAAGGATGGCTGCTTCTAAGCCAACCTCCTGGCTGTCTCAGCAACCCCACATCCTTTCCCACTTAGCCTATACTTGGGGGCCTTAGCTGGTGATCTGGGCTGTTTCCCTCTCGACGACGAAACTCATCTCCCGCCGTCCGACTCCCAGGCTGTGGAGTACCGGCATTCGGAGTTTGGTTGGGTTCGGTAAGCTCTAAGCCCCCTAGCCCATCCAGTGCTCTACCTCCGGTACTGAACGCCTGAGGCTAGCCCTAAAGCTATTTCGGGGAGAACCAGCTATCTCCAGGTTCGTTTGGCATTTCACCTCTATCCACAGCTCATCCCCCAATTTTGCAACATTGGTGGGTGCGGGCCTCCAGTGGGTGTTACCCCACCTTCACCCTGGCCATGGATAGCTCACCTGGTTTCGGGTCTACTCCCAGCGACTCGAACGCCCTGTTCAGACTCGCTTTCGCTACGGCTCCGGCTGTCACTGCCTTAACCTCGCCACTGAGAGTAACTCCCTGGCTCATTCTCCAAAAGGCACGCCGTCACACATTCCCTCCCGCAGGAGGGCATAGTGCTCCGACTGGTTGTAGGCTCACGGTTTCAGGTTCTATTTCACTCCCCGCACAGGGGTGCTTTTCACCTTTCCCTCACGGTACTGGTTCACTATCGGTCGCCAAGCGTATTTAGCCTTGGGAGGTGGGCCTCCCAGCTTCCCACAGGATTAGCGTGCCCCGTGGTACTCAGGAACACCGACGGGAGTCCGGTCCGATTTCGTGTACGGGACTATCACCCTCTATGGTTGGCCTTTCCAGCGCCATTCCACTATCAGCCGGATTTGTAACTCCCTGGGGCCTTGGCAGCGACCCCGGTCGGGTCCTACAACCCCCGTACAGCAACGCCTGCCAGCTATCACGCTATACGGGTTTGGGCTACTCCCCTTTCGCTCGCCACTACTCAGGGAATGATCTCTTTTCCTCGAGGTACTTAGATGTTTCAGTTCCCTCGGTTCCCTTCCGCCCGCCTATGTGTTCAGCGGGGGATACGCGGGTTTTGCCCGCGTGGGTTTCCCCATTCGGAAATCCTCGGATCCACGCTTGCCGCAGCTCCCCGAGGCTTATCGCAGCTAGCCACGTCCTTCTTCGGCGCTTGGCGCCAAGGCATCCACCGTGAGCCCTTAGTAGCTTAATCTGCATGAGAAACAGTGAAATTGAAGTTTCTCTGTATCCTATCCAATTTTTAAGGTGCCAACCTTATGAGGCGGATGACACGCCTCTTTCTGGGGCCGAAGGATTCAGCCCCAGAAAGAGAAGGGTCATGCATTGCAACCGAGACGAAAACAGCCCGGCAGACGCCGGGCTGAACATCCGGGTGTCTACCAAAAGAAGGGTTACGGAATGTCGGTTTTCGTCATGCAGAACAGGTCGCGAGATGATACGTTTTGAAGTGCAATCAAAATTATAGCATCCAGGACAGAGCCTGTCAAGAAAAGTGGGCCTGACTGGACTCGAACCAGTGACCCCTGCGTTATCAGCACAGTGCTCTAACCGACTGAGCTACAGGCCCAAGACTTTAACAGCTAAAGAGTGGCAGGAAAGCGTCGATCAAGCTCCGGTTCACTTGTGAAGTGAGAGTTTTGACCTGGGAGTGGCCATCCGCCGTACGCATCTGCGCCGGCGGCAGGCAGGTCTCCCTAAAAAAGGAGGTGATCCAGCCGCAGCTTCCGCTACAGCTACCTTGTTACGACTTCGTCCCAGTCACCAGTCCCACCCTAGGCAGCCG
>JALXCB010000092.1 GCA_026991225.1 Anaerolineae bacterium
GGGGTGGGCGTCGGCGTGAATTCGGGCGTGGGCGTGGGCGTGGGGGTGAAGGTGGCCACGGCCACCTGGGCTATACCCTGGTTGCTGATGAAGGCGTCGCCTTCCTTCACGTCCGCCCGGATGGTGTAGGTGTCGGGGGCGTCGGGCAGGGGCAGTTGCACAGGCTGATCGAGGCTCGTCTGCTGTTCGGCGACGACGTTGCCCTTGGAGTCCACCGCCTTCCATTCGACGTTCAGATTGGGTTCGGAGACGCCCGGAACCTGGCCGCTGGCGTATTGGGCGAGGGTGTTCCAGATCTTGGGATCGTAGTCCCGGATCTCCAGGGCGTTGGTGACGATCCCGCCCAGGTTGAAGCGGTTGGCCATGTTCAACTTGGCGGCCAGGCTGGTGGCGTTCTCGAAGAAGACGATGCGCTCCTCGCCCGACTGATCCCGATAGCGGTACCAGCTGATGCCGCTGGCCGGGTCATATTGCAGGGGGCTGGCGACGATGTCGGTTTCCAGCGAGGCGTTCACCGGCGATCCCGGTTCGACCACGTCGCTTTCGATGGTCACCGTGCCCAGAATGGGGGTGATGGCCTTATCGAAAGGAATGGGAATGAAGTAATTGCCGGCCTGTTCGGTGGCGTGGGCGGGCATCTCCAGCAGGAGTTTGTAGCGATCCACCTGCCCCACGCCCCAGGACAGCAGTTTCTCCACCTGGCCGCCGGGGATGTAGTCCACAGGATTCTCGAAAATAGGGATGATGATGGCGTCGGCCACCGCGCCCAACGCGATCCAATCGTAGCCGTAGGTCTCCCACGTGTCGTCGGAGAGCTGGACGGGTTTGTCGACATAAACATGGAGTTCTTTCCCGTCCGCATGAAGCCGCTCCGCCAGCTTGTTGATGAAGGCGGTGTAGTCGCTGCGCAGGGGCGGATCGACGCCGCGATAGTCCAGGGCCACGCCGTCGTAATTCTTGCTGGCGGCCAGTTCGGCCAGGGTGTTGATCTGAACGGCCTGGAGACCCTGGTCGATGATGAGGTTGGCCAGCAGATCGGTGCGGGGGACTTCGCCCGGTTTGTAGTTGCGCACCACCATGTAGGCTTTGCCGTTGATCTGATCCGCCGAAGGGAGGTTTTCCGCGCCATCGACGCTGCCATCCCCGCGCAGGGTGAGGGCGGTGGGGAAGACCGCGGTCACCGCGGAGGCGGCTTCGGGAGGCAGCTCCTTGCCCGGAGGCAGGGTCGCGCCCACGATGGGCAGTTGCGGCGTCGTCTGGAAGACGGCGAAGTCGTTGGGGACGAAGTTGACGTCGCTCTCGATGGCGTCTTCCTCCGGGATCAGCCGATGGGGCATCCACTCCCACATTTCCCCATTCCAATTGTAAACGTCCAGGGTCTCGTAGGGCAGGGAATCGTTGGGGATGGGAATGGTGGCGACGGTGTGGGTGGGGATGTCGCCGCGGACGCTGAGCATGTAGATGGGGCTGCGCGGGCGCAGGGTTGTGGGCAGCTTTTCCAACGCCTCGCGTAGATCGTCGGAGACGTCTCCGCGCTCGAAGGACTCGCGGGGCATGCTTTCCAGTTTGGCGTAGGCTTTGCCCGTCAATCCATCCGCGGGGAAGATGACCTTCGTGCCGTCGGGATCGGTGATCATGCCCGATTCGGGGGTGATGGGCTCGTAGCCGATGGTGCGCACCCGTTCCAGCAGATCGATGGGCGGCAGGAGAAGGATGAGGAGGATGAGGAGAGGAATGATCAGAAAGTTGAAGATCTTTCCGGTCTTGGGGCTCTCCAGCATCCGTCCGACGCTATTGAGAAAGGAACTGTCTTGCATAGGACTACAAATCTCCTTGAGACAAACGCACCCGTCTCCAGGGCGAAAAAAGGCGGCGCGCGCCCTTCAGCGGAGGCGGGTGATGTGAGATGACAATCTTGGTTTTTCGCGAAGCGAAAGGGTGACTGCAAAGGAAGGATGCCAATTCATGGGTCGAACGCTCCCCTGTTCTGAAAACAGGATGAGGGGACGCAGATGACGCAGATTGAAGCGGATAAACGCAGATAAAAAGGAAAAATCTGTGAAAATCCTCCGCGGCAATCTGCGTTGCGAAGCATCGGCGATATCTGCGTTCCATTTTCATCCGTATCGGCGAGCCGCCGTTCAGTGCAAAGGGGAGTCAAAGCGCGATTTTAGCACACCCCATCCCAGGGGACAAACTCCCATAGGCGCAATGGGTGCTCCCGAACTTCCGATCTGGATGCTATGAAAATAGAATGATCGCTGGTTGCAGAAGGATCGCCAGGCCGACGTTGAGCGAGTCTGCAACGAGCGTGATGCGTGAAAACGTGAAACGTGAGGTCGTTACGCATCACGCATTACGCATTACGTGACTGGCTTCCCGCGCCAGCCTGGCCGCGAGGCTTTTTCGTCTCCATCGGAGGTGCCTCCCAGAAATTTGGCCCCGCAGGGGCGCTGTTTTTTCCACTAAACCTCCGTGCTACGGATGCGAAGCCCTACGGGCTGGCGACGTGGGCCCCGAAGGGGCTTTGTACGCGTAGCCCGAGGGTTCAGGATACTGTTGGTTTACTGCGGTGCGTCGAGGATGCGCCCCTTCTCCCGCACAGCGGGGGAGGAGGTCTTTACTCCGGAAGAAGGGCTTATTCCTTGAAAATCGACTGGGGTCGGGCGTCCCCCTCCCCCGATACGAGCGGAGCGAGTATCGCGGGAGGGGCGCAGGGGTGGGGGCAGCGTTGGCGGATCGCCGCCTCTGCTGGTTTGTTTTGTAGCCTGCTCGGGGTTTGCCAACAGTATCGTTCAGCCTCGGGTGCTTGCCAAGAAATTGGAACGCACCTCCGCATCGTGGGTGCGTCCCAAATTATTGGCGCGTTGCGCCGGGCGCCCCGGAGGTGAACCTCCGGGCTAGAAATGACGCCCCCTCAAGGGGGCTTTCAGAGCTAGCCCGCGTCAAAAGCCGGGTTCACCCGGCGTGGTTTTGTAGCCCGGCGCTTCAGCGCCGGGTGTAGGGGCAATGCCCGCGCGACGGCTTTCCCGATGACAACGCAATTTGCCAAGAAATTGGGACGCACCCCCGCATCGGCGAGCCATTGCTCGGGCTGACTGCAAGAGGTATAATGGATGGCGGTGGATAGGCGCGATGTCCGTTCTCATCGGTCGTCGCGCTCCCATGAACGCCGATTGCGCACCGTTCTCCAGTGCATGTAAGGAGGATAACCATGAAAACTGCACCTGTTTCCTGGCCGAGGCGCACGGCCCGAGGGGTGGGCGTGGTCGTGGCATGGCTGATGATTGCCGTGGGGTTGTGGCATATTGTCCCGGTGGTGAGCGCCCAGCCTTATGGTCCGCGCTACGATGTATTGCGGGCGTCGCCGCTGACCATCGATGGGGACCTTTCCGACTGGCCCCTGGTTCCCGACATACCCCTGGCCGCCAGCAACGCCTCCAGTCATCTCTTCTCCTACCCCAGTCCCATGGACGCATCTTCGTACACGCGTTTCCTGTGGGATGAAGACTATCTCTATGTGGCCATCTCGGTCACCGATGACAGGCTGGTCGCTGACAGCGACCCGATTTGGGAGGATGACGCCTTCGAAGTGGGGCTGGACGGGGCCAATGATCTGAAGCCCCGGGGCGCAGATGATCGGCAGTTCACCGTGGCTGCGGATGGACGCATCGCCAGGGAGGGAGCGCCGATCACAGACGTGCAGGCCGCGGTGAGGCGTCGCATCGACGGTTGGGACGCGGAGTTGGCCATCCCGGCCTCCTTGCTGAACCAGCCCCGTTTTCGCAACTGGCAGATGATCCCCTTCAATCTGGGCTTGATTGATGACGATTTGGGCGGAAAAGCCGACGCCTACATGACATGGCAGGGCGCGCGTACCTGGGCCGTGGAGGAAACCTGGGGCGCGCTGCGTCTGCTGCCCGATGCCGCCGTCGCTCCCACGCCCGGCCCGACGCCCTCCCCTACGCCTCCCGGCGACACCGTCACCTTGCAGGATGGTTTCGGGCAATATGAGGGAACCCGCGACACGTTCATCTCCCAATGGGATCCTGACGCCAACCAGGGCGGGGCGTCCACGATTCAGGTGCGCAGCAATGAAGTCCTTTCCGCCCTCTTACGCTTCGATCTGGAGGCTTTGCCCGACCACGCCCGCATCAAACGGGCGACATTGAGCCTGTTCGCCGTGGATCGCACGAATCCGCAAGGGATTAGCATGTGGGTGTATACGCTTCAGCGCCCGTGGGAGGAGCGGCAGGCCACCTGGCGTCTGGCCCGGGACGGGGAGCCCTGGACCAAGCCGGGCGCGTCCGGTCCGGGCGACCGGAGCGCATTTCCCTTCGCGTCCGCGGTGGCGTCCAGGCTGGAGGACTGGACCAGCATCGATGTGACCTCCGCGGTGCAAGCCTGGATCGAGGATCCCGAGGCGAATGACGGCTTGATTCTGGTGGGGGAACAAGATGGCAGCGTGGCCTATCGGTTCTACAGCCGGGAGGCGGAGGGCGACGCAGCCCCTTATCGGCCTCAGCTCATCATCTCCTACTGGGAGCCAACGCCGACCCCCGTTCCCACGCCGACGCCCCAAAGGGTCTATATGCCCCTGATCCGGCGCTAATACTTCTTCACGATAGGCCCGTAGGCCGCGGGAGAGCGGGCCATGATGAGCTGCCGCCGCTCCCGATAGCGCCGCACGTCATCCGTGTCGATGCGGGCGAACGCGTAGCCCGTGGTCATCCCATCCCCTTCATCCACTTCCATCCGGGCCAGGGGCATGCCGTCGGGCCCGAGAATGGCGCTGTCGCCCAGGAAGCTGCGGCTGGGCTCCTCGCCCACCCGGTTGGCGGCCAGCAAAAAGACGCCGTTCTCCGCGGCCCGGGCCGTGGTGAAGGCCCGCCACTCCCGGCCATAGTCGGCTTCGTAGGCCGCGGGCAGACAGATGATCTCCGCGCCCAGCAGCGTCAAGGCCCGCGCCGCCTCGGGAAAAGCCAAATCCCAGCCGATCATCACGCCCACCACGCCCAACGCGGTGTCGAACACCGAGAAGCGGTAGCCGGGGCGAAAGCTGAGTTTCTCCTCGCCCAGCAGGTGGATTTTGCGATATTCGCCGATGAAGTTGCCGTCGGGCCCGATGACCGCGGCCGCGTTGTAGATGGTGGTCTCCACCCTGGCTTTGGTGGGCAGGCCGAAGACGATGTGCGTGTTGAAATCCGCGGCCTTGCGGGCGAGGATGTTGAACTGATGCCCGCCGGGCAGCCGTTCTGCCATAGCATTGAAGCCAGCGCCGTTCTCTACGCCGGTGGTGGCCAGTTCGGGGAAAACGATGAGGTCCGGGCGCTGTTCCCGGCAGATCTGCTCGACCGTGGCGGCCATCTGGCTGAGGTTGGCGGCGATGTCACCAAGAATGGGGCGGGTTTGAGCGACGGCGACGGTGAATTCGGGCATGGTGGGGACTCCGTTTGCAAATTCGGTGGGGTGAAGTTAGGAACGTATGTTCGTATTTTAGCACAGCATGAGGGGAAAGGCAAAAGGCGCAGGGGGCGAGGGGTGCGTCCCAGGAATTTGGCATCATCCAGCCGACTGAAGTCGAACTCTTCAGGCCTGCGGCCAGTGGACGGCCTACGCCGTCCAGAATTATGCCAACAAATGGTCGCCGAAGGG
>JALXCB010000093.1 GCA_026991225.1 Anaerolineae bacterium
CCCCCACGCCCCAGCCCACCGGACAGCTCAACGCCTACGTATGGAACGATCTGGACAAAGACGGGCGTCCAGATGATGGCGAACCGCCCCTGGCGGGCGCGACCATCACCATCTACGACGGCACAGGACAAAACGAAGTGGATCGCAAGCTGACCGGCGGCGATGGCTACGCCCGCTTCGCCCTCCCCGCGCCTGACGATTATGTCGTGATCATGACCCCGCCCTGGGGCATGGCTCCCAGCACCCCGACCGAATATAGCGTCGTCATCAATGTGGACGTGGTGCTCGAGGTTCCCTTCGGCAGCTACGACACATTGCAAAAGGTTTACCTGCCCCACTACATCCACGCCAGCCCGTGATTCACCCCCCTGCATCCATGCAAGGCGAAGCGTCATCCGTTTCCGATGGCGCTTTGCCTTTCTGTTTTTGTAGGGCGTGATACGCCACAGGTATAATAATCAGTCTTTATTTCCGACTCCGCCTCGTGACCTATGAAAGAAACATTCCGTCATCCCTCCCTTCCATCAACCCAAACCGTCATCCTTCGCCGGCTGCTGCTGACCGGGGGCGCACTCAGCCTGTTGCTCCTGCTTCTCTTCGGCATCATCTTCTCGCCCGCCCAGGCCCAACCACCCACCCCCCAGGCAGCCGACGATCTCATCGAAGTGCTTTCCTTCGAGGACACCGCCTGCTACGCCCTGCGTTGGAATAAAGACGAAGAAGATCCGGTCAAAAACTGGTATCAGACCGCGAATATCGCCATATCCATCCCCTACACGGGCGTGATCGAGGAAGCCACGCTGCTTTTGCGCAGCTCCAATGTTCGGGCGGGCGACGCGGCCAGGCATCCGATTTACATCAACGGCGTGGATACGGGCTATGCACCGCCTCCGGACGATCAACACACCTGCGCCAGCGTCAGCGCCGCCGATATCATCGAGTATCCGCTGGACCTGAGCCAGGTCCCCATCAACCCTGGCGTCAATATCGTCACCCTGACCGCGGCCAACACCACCGACAATTGGGGGGCGAACTACGTGGCCATTCGCGTGAAAGGGCGGGATATCAAGGGAGGGCGTTTTGTGGATATCGTTTTTCCGGGCGAGAACGGCGTCGCGGTGAACGCGGTCGTGCTCGAGCCTTTCGATTGGCAGCCCCACAGCCCCATGCTCCTCCTTTTCCACGGCTGGCGCGGCGCGCCTATCGACCCCTTCTTCACCGATTACGCGCCCGCGGCCCTGGAACAGGGATGGATTGCGGTTTCGCCGCAGCAGCGCGGGAAGAACGCCCTGGGGCCGGGCGGTCAACCCCTGGCCTCCCTCACCAGCCAGCACGACGCCATCAAACTGGTGGATTACATGAAATCCCATTATCAGATCGATCCCGCACGGGTCTACGTAGGCGGGTTCAGCATGGGCGGCATGATGGCGGGGATGATGGCGGCCAAATACCCTGACACGTTCGCCGCGGCCGTCACCCACATGGCCATTACCGACCTGCGCGACTGGTTCTATGAAGTCAGCGATTATCGCCAATCGCAGATCATCACAGAGACGGGCGGCGCGCCCTGGGAGATTCCCTTCGAATACGATCGCCGCAGTCCCAAGGAGATGGCGTCCAACCTCAAGAACACGCCCATCGCCGTGGTGCATGGCATCTCCGACACCGTGGTGCCGCCCCATCACGCCCAGGATTTCTACGACGCCATCATGGCCGTGAATCCAGCGCGGGCGGAATTGCGATGGTATGAGGGCGGGCATGATCCCTCCCAAACGCCTCCCTACGGCGGAGCCTGGGCGGTGAACTTCATGAAGGACTACCGGCTGAACGCCAACCCCGCCTCCCTGCGCATCCGCACCGACGAATCCAAATCTTTCTACTGGCTCGACATCCATGCGCACAAAGGGGATCCCTGGCGCACCTTCACCGAGGTGGACGCCGATCTCAACGCAGAGGATGAGCGGATTGTGGCGACCGTCCGCGACAACGCGCAGGTGGATTTGAGTTTCGATCTGGCCCGGATGGGGCTCGACGCCCGGGTCAGCTACGTCATCTCCCAGACCAACGACTCGCTGGGCTCCAGCATCGACGCCGTCACCCCGCTGGATGGGCGGCTTCATATCACCGCGCCCAAAGGCGTCACCCAGCTGGAGATCTTCCCCAACCGCGGGAATATGCCCGTGGAACTCGTATTGCAGCGAGGCAAGGACGGCTATCAGGGCGTGACGGACGCCTGGATCAACGCCTGGTCGCCCGACGCCAATTACGGCGCCGCCAACAACATCTACCTGCGTCCGAGCGCCGTCCAGCGCGGCCTGATTCGCTTCGATCTGGCGGGCCTGCTGCCCGATCGCATCCAGATCACCTCCGCCGATCTCTATCTTTATGACAACGCCAACGGCCCAGACATGACGGTGAATTTGCATCTCTTGCAGAAGGACTGGACCGAGGAGCAAGTCACCTACAATCAAGCCGTCCAGGGTCAGCCCTGGACGCATCCGGGCGGCGATTTCGAGGCGACGCCCGCGGCCAGCCTGGACCTGCAAGGGGGAACGCCCGGCTATGTGCAGATCAACATCCTGGACGCCGTGCGGGCCTGGGCCGCAGACCCGTCCAGCAACCATGGCCTGTTGCTGGACGTTTCCCAGGCAAGCTACAACAGCACTCGCAGCTTTGTCACCTCCGATTACTGGGACGCCAACAAACGCCCGAAGCTCAAGATCATCTACCAACCTCTGCCCAGCCTGGCCGAAGTGAGCGGCGTGGTCTATGAGGACGTCAACCGGAACCGCGTACGCGATCCGGGCGAACCCCCGCTGGCGGGCGCGACCGTGCAACTGCTTCAGAACGGCGCCATCCTCCAGGAGCAGACCACGGGCGCGGATGGCGTCTATCACTTCACCGACATCGAGGCGGGCTCCTACCAGCTTCGGGAGACGCCTCCGCCCGCCTACTGGACCGCGCGTCCCTCGGGCGTCGTCTTCTTCACCATTGACGTGGGCGAAAATCTCACCTTTGACTTCGCCCACGATCCCCGCCTCTACGCGCCCTTCGTCATCCGTTGAACAGGCGGCACGGACAACGGCTCGCCGAGATGGCGTCCGGAGCCTGATAGACCAGGAAACCAGTAAAACCGGGCTGCGTCGCCCACCCTCCCGGTCTACTGGTCTACCGGTTTCCCGGTTTCCCAATTCTATTTCGGTCACGCCGCCTCATTGCCACAAAAACACAAAGGCATTCAATCTATCCGTGTTTCCTCGTATCCGTGTTGAGTCAATAGGGATACGTTAGCCGTCACCTCTTCGCCCATTCACCATCCATGGATTTAGTCTCCTGGTATGAAAAATACTGGGCCGCCAAGGACGACACCGTCGACCACGCGCGGCTCGACCTGATGCTGCCTTATGTGCAGCCAGGCCAACGCGTCTTCCAACTGGATGGCGGGCCCGGCATGTTGGCGGAGCGCATGGTGAAAGAGCGGGGCGCGCAGGTGGTGATGACCGATCTCACCCATGAAGCCACGCAGCGGGCCCGGGCCAAAGGGCTGGACGCCAGCCAGCTCTACATCGCTGAACAGGATATCCCCTGGCCCGACGCCAGCTTCGACGTGGTCGTCTCCGACTCCGCCATCGAACACCACTTCGACCCGGCCCGATCCTTCGACGAACTCGCCCGCATCCTCAAGCCGGGCGGAACCTTCATCCTCTGCCTGCCCAACATCGGCCATTGGCGACACCGCTGGTGGTTGCTGCGCGGACGTTTTCCCTACGTGCCCGCCACCCCCACCGACTTCACCCATCTGCGCTTCTTCACCCTGAACGAAATCCGAGTGTGGTTGCATGATCGGGGGATCGAGATCGAGCGCGTGGATGGATCGCCTTCCATGTGGGTGAAGGGGCTGTACCCCGCGTGGATGCGCCATCCCTGGATGCGGCCCTGGTATGAAAAACTGGCGCATCGCTGGCCCACGCTGCTGGCCCGCGACCTCATCGTCATCGGCAGGAAGAGGGCGGACGCATGACCTTTCGCAAACAGGTTGCGACCAGCGCCGCCTGGGTGGGCCTGTCCACAGCCATCATCAAGGTGCTCTCTTTCATCACCGTCACCCTGGTGCTGGCTCGCGTGCTGGATCCCAGCGACTTCGGGCTGGTGGGGATGGCCTGGCTCGCCATTAACGCCTTCGATTTCTTGCGGGAGCTGGGCATCACCGCGGCGCTGGTCTATCGTCAGGATGATGACAATGGGGTGGCCGCCGACGTGGCCTATATCGCCCTGGCTGTCGCCAGCGTCATCATCTATGGCATTATCTTTTTCACCGCCCCCTATATCGAGACCTTCTTCAGCGACTTCGATGGCCTCAGCCAGATTCTGCGCGTGCTGGCGCTGACCATGCTTATCAACGCCGTGGGGCAGGTGCCCTACACGCTGATGGCGAAAAACCTCGATTTTCGCAACAAGGCCGTGCCCGAGATCATCGCCGGTGCAGGAAACAGCATCGTCGCCATCACCATGGCGCTGACGGGCTTCGGCGTGTGGTCGCTGGTGGGGGGCTATCTCACCGACAGCATCCTCCGCAACACGCTGGTGTGGTTTTTCACGACGTGGCGGCCTCGGTGGCGCTTCCAACGCAGCGTCTGGTGGGAGATGTTCGATTATGGCAAGCATGTGGTCAGCAGCCGGGTGCTGATCTTCGGCATTACGAATATCGATGATCTCATGGTAGGACGAATGCTGGGCTCCTCCGCGCTGGGGTTCTACACCCTGGCCTATCGGCTGAGCAACCTGCCCGCCACTCACATGACCAAGCTCATCAGCAACGTCATGTTCCCCACCTTCAGTAAAATACAGCGGGATCCGGAACGCATCCGTCGTATTTTCTTCCAGACCGTCCACGCCATCGGACTCCTGGCCGCGCCCATCTCCATCGCCACCATCGTGCTGGGCCCGACCTTTGTGCACGAGTATTACCTGGGACGTTGGGATGACGCCATCGTGGCCATGCAATGGCTGACGGTGTATGGTTTCGCCCGATCCATCGCCGCCAACATGGGGCCCATCATGCGGGCCATGGGCAAACCCCAATGGCTCAGCGCCCTGGCTCTGTGGCGATTCATCACCATGGCCGTATTGCTCTATCCCGCCATCCTGTGGAAAGGCGTCATCGGCGTCAGCATCCTCAGCGCCCTGGTAGCCGTGGTTGATTTCGGCATCGCCGCCTGGATGACCAAACAGCTGATCGGAGGACGTTATCGCACGTATATCCGCACATTGGGCCCTTCCCTGGCGGCGGCGACCCTCAGCGCCCTCATCGCCTGGCTGGCTCTGCCTTACATCCCCTCCCCCCATCGTCTGATCCCTTTCCTCATCGCCGGCGTCATCATGATGACTCTCTACGCGGTCATCATGTGGTGGGCCGACAGCCTCTTCCGGCAACTCTCCCTCAGCGCCTACCATCGCCTGCTATGAAAATAGGATTAGGGAACGCAGATGACGCAGATTGATACGGATGAACGCAGATAAAAAGAAAAAATCTGTAAAAATCATCTGCGGAAATCTGCGATGCGAAGCATCCATGTCATCTGCGTTCTCATTTTCGTCCGTATCGGCGAGCTTTCGCTCGTGACGCCTG
>JALXCB010000094.1 GCA_026991225.1 Anaerolineae bacterium
CACCATCCGCCCCCGCCGTCCCGGTGATCGCATGGACCCCCTGGGTCTGGACGCGGACAAGCCCATCAAAGACCTGCTCAACGAACACAAAATCCCCCGCACCGAACGCACATACTGGCCCCTGCTGGTGGACGCCAACGATCGCATTCTGTGGCTGGTGGGATTGAGAGCGTCGCAATGGGCCCAGGTCTCGCCCGACGCCCTCCGGGCCTGGGAAATCGTGCTGGAACAGGCATCATGAGCGACAGTTCCCGATACGAACGAAAATGACGGGACACGTAGCCCGGTAACCCGGTAAACCAGGAAACCGGGGAAACCGGGCCGATTCGCTTACCCACCCGTTCTACCGGTCTACCGGTTTCCCGGTTTACCAAATCTATTTTCAAAACAGTCAAAGGGACAAGCGGCAGGTAGCAAATCGCAAGCCCGCCTGCCACCCCTTTTTCATTCCTCTGTGGGCTCTGTGCGATCTCAGTGAGCTCTGTGTTCCATCAAAACTGTTCTACTCCGGCAGCAAGACGCCTTCGTGCCGCAGCAGCCACGCCTTGCGCCACAACCCGCCCGCATATCCGCCCAGTCTGCCGTCCGACGCGATGACCCGATGGCAGGGGACGATGATGGCGATGGGATTTCTGCCATTGGCCGCGCCTACCGCACGCGCCGCTTTCGGATTCCCCACCGCTTCCACGATCTGCCTGTCGGAGTTTTGTCAATGGGCGGTTTGCATAAGAACCCAACCTTGATTAGGATAAGGTCATGCCCGACCGCATCCTGGCCATCAAACTTGCAGATCTGGGCGATGTGCTGAACATCACGCCCGCGTTACGCGCCCTGCGCCAGACCTTCCCCCGCGCCCGCCTCGACGCGCTGGTCAATCCCCACACCGCCATGATTTTGCAGGATTCGGGCCTGGTGGATGAGGTGGTACTCTTCCCCAAAACCCGGTTCGAGGGGCTGAGCGTGGCGAAACCCACGGCCTGGGGCCCGCTGGCCCGCTACATGCGCATGTTGCGGGCCCGAAATTACGACACCGTCGTCAATTTCCATCACCTCACCACCCGGTTGGGGCGGGCGAAACAGCGGGCCCTGGTCAGCGCCACGGGAGCCAGCACAGTGGTGGGGTTGGACAACGGGCATGGTCGCTGGTTGACTTTGCCCGTGGAGGACCGCGGATTCGGCTATAAGCGGGAGGTGGAATACTGGCTGGACCTGCCTCGGGCGCTGGGGGCCACGACCACCGACCTCAGCCTGCATCTGCCCCTGAACGCCGAGGAGCAGGCCCGGGCCGATGCACTGCTGGCCCAAGCGGGTCTGACGGAACGCCCCTTTGCGGTCTTTCATCCCGGCTCCGGCGGATTCTCCCTGGCCCGGCGCTGGGACCCGCCCAAATTCGCGGCCGTGGCCGCGGCCCTCCACCGCCGCCACGGCATCCCCACCGTCCTCGTGGGCACGCCCGACGATGACGCCGCCCAGGTGATGGCCGCGGGCAGCAGCCCCCTCATCGACCTCAGCGGCCGCACGAACTTTCGCGAGCTGGCCGGGGTGTTGAAACGGGCCCAGATCTTCGTGGGCGCGGACAGCGGCGTCATGCACCTGGCCGCGGCCGCCCGCGTCCCCGTAGTCGCCATCTTCGGACCCACCAACCATCGGGCCTGGGCTCCCTGGACGCCCTACAGCCCCAGCCGGGTCGTCCGCCTTGACCTGGATTGCTCACCCTGCGCCTACGTGAGCCACAGCGTGGGCCAGCGCGAGGGCTGCGCCGCCCGCATCTGTCTGGCCGACCTCTCCGTGGACCATGTGCTCGCCGCCGTGGAAGACCTGCTGACAGGCGATTTCACGCCCCCAAAATCGTAGGAAAATCGTAGGAAAGCCGTCGCGCAGGGCGTTTGACAGATCGTCCAAGGCAGGCTATACTTAAAGAAAGTTTAGACTATCTTTCTCCCCCACACCCCTATGACAAACACAACTTCTTCCAACGCCCATACATGAAACGCTCCGCCCTGTTGCGCGAGCGTTTTTCTGTTCCCAGGGCATCCTTCATCCCCCTACCACTCCTGGAGGTTTGTTCTATGATGGATTCGGCGATGATCAGCAAAATCATGAAGGCGAAGCGTTATGCGGATGAACGGGACCGCATGGAGTTTTCCAGCTTTACCGTGGTGTTCAAGGGGAATCATCGGGACCATACGGTGACCTACGAAAACGGAACCTGGCATTGCACCTGCGACTTCTTCGCGCAGCGGGGCATTTGCAGCCACACCATGGCCATGGAGAAGGTGCTCGAGGGCATGTTGCCCGAGGAAAGCATCCAGGAATTCGAAACCGCCGCGGCCTGACCCTCAGACCACAACCACAGTCCATAAATGAAGCCTGGGCAGCCGTCGCGCCCAGGCTTGTTTTTTGTCAAGCGCCCATCGACCATGTATGATTGTTGTTTGTGATTTCCCACCAACTTCACTCATGCGAGGTAAAACATGACCACAAAATCCGACTTCACCGCAGAGGAATGGCGCACGCTCCTGGCCGGGCCGTTGGCCACCAATGTTTACATCGTCGTGGCCGATCTCAGCGTCTTCGGCTCCATCAAAGAAATCATGGCCTTATCGAAAGATCTGGCCGAAACCCAGGCTAAGCCAGATATCCCTGAGCTTCTGCGCTTCATGGTCGCCGATCTGATGGATAAGGATACGGTCAAGGGCCTGATGCCCGAAATCAAGGGCGATCCCGAAACGGTGAAAGCCCAACTGAAGGAGATCATCAAAGCCGCCGTCGCCATTTTGGACGAGAAAGCGGACCCCGACGAAGCGGCTTACATTCGCCAATGGATGCATGATCTGGCGGAGCGCACCGCTTCCGCCGCCAGGGAAGGCGGTTTTCTGGGCATTGGCTCCGTGCGCGTCAGCGATCAGGAAAAGCAGGCCCTGGCCGAACTGGCCGATCTCCTGGGCGTGAGGGCCAAGGCCGAAGGAGCATCCGAGGAAGCCGCCGAGGCCGGAGAAGAAGCGTCGGCGGAGTAGGCTGTCGGGCCAGAGACCGGTAGCCCGGTAGACCAGGGAAACCGAACCGCCTTCCTGGTCTACTGGCGCACCGGTCTACCGGCTTCCCGGTTTACCCAACCTATTTCCGAAATAGCTCCAGCATGGCCGTGGCGGCCTTGTTGTTGGGGAAGAGAACGGTGTAATCCCGCAGATCGCGTTCCGCTGCTGCGATTTCGGCCTTGGGCGCGGCGGCGAGGGCCTCGCGGTAGAGGCGTTCGGCCAGATTGCGCCGCCCGCGGGCCAGATAGTAGAGGGCCAGGTTGAATGTGTTGCGCCAGTTGGCGGGGTTGAGATCATACACCGATTGGGCGATGGCGATAGCCTCATCCAGGTCGGTGCGGGCCGCCTCGACATTGCCTTTGAGCTGGTGGGTGACGGCCCGGCGAAAGAGTTCCTCGTCCAGTTCGGGCGTGAGGGCGATGGCCCGGCTGATGTCGTTTTGCACCTGGTCGGGGCGGTTGAGGGCCCGGTTGACCTGGGCCCGTCCGGCGATGGCCCAGGCGTTGTTCGGGTCCAGGGCGATGGCACGGTCGAAGTCGGCCAGAGCCCGTTGATATTGCCCCATGAGACGGAAGGTGTGGCCTCGGTTGACCAAAGCCCAGACGAAGTTGGGGCTGAGGGCGATGGCCTGGTGGAAGTCGTCCAGGGCGGCGTCGAGATGGCCCAACATGCGATAGGCCTGCCCCCGCCCCGCCAGGGCCCAGGGGTAGTTGGGGTTCATCTGCACGGCCTGGTCGAAGTCCTCCAGCGCGGCCGCAGGGTTGCGCAGGGAGAGATGCACCTGTCCCCGGTTCACCAGGGCCCAGGCCATGTTGGGATCGAGTTCGAGGGCTTTGTTCAGGTCCTTGAGCGCGGATTCATACCGTTTGAGGATGCGCAGGGTTTCGCCGCGGCTGGCGTAGGCCCAGGCGTAGCGTGGGTTCAGTTCGATGGCTCGGGTGAAGTCTTCCAGGGCTTCGTCATAGCGGCCCAGGGTGCGATAGACCTGACCGCGGGTGGCCAGGGCCCAAATGTCGTTGGGGCGCAGTTCCAGGGAGCGGCTGAGGTCATCCAATGCCTCGCCATACATGCCTAGCAGGCGATGGGTCTCGCCCCGCTGAGCCAGAATCCAGGGCTCGTCGGGCAGGAACATGAGGGCGCTGGAGAGGTCGGTGAGGGAGGCCTGATAGCGCTTGATCAGGCGGTGCACCTCCCCGCGATAGGCCATGGCCCAGCCGTCGTTGGGGTTCAGGGCAATGGCCCGGTCCAGGTCGGTCAGGGCGTCGCGATAGCGATGCTGGGCCCGCAACAGGCGACCGCGGGCCACCAGGGCGGGGGCGTAGCTGGGGTCGAGGGTGAGGGCCTGATTGAGGTCGGCCGCGCTCTCTTCGAAGCGCCGCATCTTCAGCAGCAGTTCACCGCGCAGGGTGAGGAGCGCCACCCGGTTGGGGTGAGCGGGCAGGGCCCGGGTGAAGTCTTCCAGGGCCTCCTGGTTGCGATTGAGTTGGGCCAGGGCCGCGCCCCGCTGCTCCAACACCAGGGGGTCGTCCGGGGCCAGGGCCAGGGCCCGGGTGAAGTCCTCCACGCCCTTTTCCAGCTCGCCCAGCTCGCACAACGCCTCGCCCCGGCCCGCCCAGGCCCAGGCGTCGTTGGGGTTCAGCTCCAGGGAGCGGGTGAAGTCGGCCAGGGCCAGATCGAGGTCGCCGAGCTGGCGGTAGGTCTCTCCGCGGCGGGAGAGGGTCCAGGCGTCGTCGGGATTGAGCACCAGGGCTCGGGCGAAGTCGGCCAGGGCTTCCTGATAACGGTCCATGCGGCGATAGACGTCCGCGCGGCGGGCCAGGCTCCAGGCGTCGTCGGGGTCGAGGGCCAGGGCCCGGGCGAAGTCTGAGATGGCGGCATCATCCTCTCCCTGGCGGCGGTTCACGTCCCCGCGCAGGGCGTAGGCCCGAGCGTTGTTCATATCCTGCTGGATGAGGGCGTTGAGCGCGGCCAGGGCTTCATCCCAGCGGGCCAGATAGGCCAGCACGTCGGCCCGCTGCAAAATCAGCGCCACGTTATCAGGTTCGATGGCGAGGGCGGCGTCGAGATCGGCCAGGGCCTCGCTGTAGCGACGCAGACCGGTCAGGGCCTGGGCCCGCAGCGTGATCAGGTTCACGTCGTCGGGCTGAAGGGCCAGCGCCCGGGTGAGTTCATCCACCGCATCCGCGTGCCGCCCCAGTTCGATATGGCTGTGGGCCTGAAGGCGCAGGAGATGGGGGTTTTCGGGCTGTCGAGTCGCCACGATTTGCAGATCGGCCAGGGCGGTGGCGTGGTTGGCCAGGGTCTGGAAGGCGACGGCCCGTGCCAGACGGGCGTCGGGATCGGCCTCATCCAGGGACACTGCCCGGTCGAGATCGGTCAGTGCTTGGGAGGCGAGCCCCAAAGCGGTTCGCAGCCGCCCACGCTGGGTGAGGGTCCAGGCGTCGTCGGGATTCAGAGCCAGGGCCTGGGCGAAGGCGTCCAGGGCCTCGTCGTGGCGTCCCAGGTCGCCCAGGACCCCGCCCCGTTGGGCGAGCAGCCAGGGCGCGTCGGGAACGAGGGCCAGGGCGGCGTCCAGGTCGGTCAGGGCTTCTTCAAGGCGTCCCAGTTGCTGTAAAAGGAGGCCGCGCAGGGCCAGGAGCCAGGCCCGATGGGGATAGCGGGCCAGGGCCTGGTCCACATCGGCCAGAGCTTCTTCGTGCTTTCCCAACCGACGCAGCACTTCCGCCCGCCAGCCATAGACCCAGGCGTTTTGGGCCGGGTTGAGGGTGAGGGCGGCGGTGAAGAGGTTGTGCGCGTCGGCGAGGCCGTCGGCGGCGAAGGCCAGCCAGCCGTCCAGGGCCGCGATCCAGTCACGGTTCGCGTCCTTTTCCAGGGCCTGGCCCAGGAGCAGGCGGGCTTCGTCGTCCCGGGCCTGGAGGAAACGGGTGGCTCCATGCTGGCCCGCGGCCCAGGCCAAGTTGGGATCGGCCTGAACGGTCTGGGCGTAGGCGTCCAGGGCTGCGTCCAGATGGCCGTCGGAGCGGAGGAGCCAAGCCCGGAAGGCGAGGGCTTCGCCCAGGCGATGGGGCTCCAGCAAGCCGGAATCGATAAGGGATCTGCAGAAATCCAGTGCGGGGACATAGTTTTCACTTGTCCAGCCAGCGGCGGCCTCATGTAGTCGCCGACCCCATGCGAGGACGGTCTCCCCAGCGCCATCCCGGCCCGCGCGGATCATCGTGCGGGCCAGGGCCTGCGCCCAATGGGGATTCAGCTCCAACAGCAGCAGGCTTGCGTCCAGGGCCATGCCCAGGAAGGTGTCTGCGTCCTGCAAAAGACGGTAGTTGAGGTGTTCGAGCCAGCGCTCGCGCCAGGCTAGGTCGGTCCAGCGCGCCTCGCCGCTCAGCCCCAGGTCGTCCGCTGCATGACGCAGGGCCAGGGCCTGGGTTTCCAGGCCCGAGCGCACCGCGTCGGGCGCTTTCTCCCGGCCTAAGGCCAACAGCTCCCGCCGCACCCATTCGTGCATGCGCCAGCCGCCGGGCAGGGGCTGCACGATGGGCAGGTCCAGAATCCAGTCGGTCAGGGGAGTGGCGTCCAGGGGTTCGCCCAGAAGCTGGACCAGCCGCTCGCGGGTGAGGGTCCAGGGCAGCGCGGCCAGCAGCAGGGCCCGACGATGATCGTCGTCCAGGTTTTCGACCAGGGTGCGGAGACCTCCGAGGTCTGCCGAGACCTCGGAGGTCTGAAGGGGCGCGGCGGAAGGCGCGTCAGCTCTCAATGCCCGCCGTAATGTGGCGCGGATGGCCAAGTCGAGGGGGAGGGCGGCGGGCTGTTGTGTAGCGCGCGTATCGAGACCTCCGATGTCTGCCGAGACCTCGGAGGTCTGGGACGCGTCGGGGTGATGCCCATTATAGGAGGCGAGAAAGGCGCGGGCATCCTCTTGGGGGAAAGGCTTGAGCGCGAAGCGCTCCGTGATCTCGGCCAGGGCCAGCCATTGTTCGTCCAGGGGTTCGGTTGCAGCCATGACCCATAACGAACCCGCTGGCGCGTCGCCAAATTCGCCGCTGAGCAGACGGCGCAGCCAGTCAGCCAGCCAGCCGTCCTCCCGATCTACGTCGTCGAAGAAGAGGGCCAGGGATTCGGTTTGTGCCACCGCTCGCAAATCGGCCAGCCACAGGGGCGAGAGCGCGGCCACCGGGTCGGTGACCAGGGTGAAGGTGGATTCGTCGGGCGTGATCAGGCGGATGAGATCGCGGTCGGCCTGGCGCTGTTGCGCGGCGATGGCGTCTCGATCCGGTTCGGCTGTGAAGCCCCACCCGGAATCGCTGCGACGCCAGTCCACCGCGGCGTCGATGAGCTTTTCGGCCAGGAAAAAACGCACCCCCGAGCTATGATCCAGATCGTCGGCGAGGGTGCGTTGATATGTAATATAGGTTTCGTAAGCGGGCGTGAACGCAGGCATGGCCACGCCCGCCTGGGCCAGTTGGTGCGCGAGATGGACCATCACGGCCAGGGGGCTTTCTGCGTCCCCTGTATCCCACAGGACGCGCGCGCCCGCCTCCACCTGGGCGAGACGCTGCAACCGGGCCATCAGCCAGGTCTTGCCGATGCCCGTTTCGCCCGTGATCATGAAGATGAACTGGCGCTGGGGGTCATCCAACGACAGCGCCAGATTGCGCCGAAATCGGTCGATATAGGGGGATCGCCCAATGAAGCCTGCGCCCTGGCGGCGCTTGAGCACGTCAAGCAGGGACGCATACGGGGGACGTATCGTAGTGATGGGGGTGTCGGGGGACATGAGAACCTTCCTGCTGCGAACCGCACATGGGGGGACGTGGGGAAACGCGGAATGGGGGGGAAAACAGGAGTATTCAGTGATCAGTGTTCAATTTTCAGCGAGGGATACACTGCAAAAAGATTTTTCAACACGGAGACACGGAGGACACAGAGAAAAATAAGGGGGTTCACGGAGAAAATAATCTCCAAACCTTATTTTTTCCTTCTCCGTGCTCTCTGTGTCTCCGTGGTTAAGGTTTTTTCAGGAAATCCAGTGAGGGACTGTAAACAATCATGTAACTACTAAGGCGTCGCACCACTTTTTGCCACGAAAACACGAAGAAAAGCAAAGGCACGACGTGTTTTCTTTATTTTTCCTTCGTGTCTTTGAAAAACTTCGAGCCTTCGTGGCTTTTTGCGGCCTAAAGTCAAGTACGTTAGCAGTTACACAATCATGAAGGAAAATGACGATTTTGTCAAACGCGGGTTTGAGGCGTATTGGACTTATCGTCAAGGCAATTGATATAATCGCCCGTGCTATGAAGAAATCGACTCTGGCATTGCTCGCCGTCATCCTGCTGGGCATGTTGGGCCTGCTGGTGGCGCAGACCAAGCACCCCCTGGCTCCCTCCGAAGACGCGTATATCACCTTCCGTTATGCCCGCAATCTGGCCGAGGGGCATGGCATTGTGTGGAATGTGGGCGAAGACCCGGTGGAGGGCGGCACGGAGTTTCTGTGGACGGTGCTGCTGGCCGCGACGAACCGGCTCACGGGCCTCTCCATCGAGGACGCGGCGCGGGCGTTGAATCTCGCGGTGGGGCTGCTGGCAGTGCAGACCCTGGCCGCGGCCTCCTTCGCGCTCAGCGGAAAGCGCTTCCTGCCGGCCCTGTTCGCCACCCTGGCCTTCGCGGTGGGTCCCCTCAGCTACCATATCCGGGCGGGATTCGCCACGCCCCTGTTCACCCTGCTCATACTGTTGATGACGGTCATGATCTATCTGGCCGTCTATTCGGACGACCGGCCCTGGGCCCGCCAGTGGTCCATACTCCTGCTGCCTTTGGCCGGGTTATTCCTAGGGCTGACCCGTCCTGAGGGAGCGCTCTTCGCGGCCCTGGCCCTGGCGGCCGCGTTCATCCTGCTGGATGGCTCGGGACGAAGGCGACTGACCATCGCCACCCTGGCCCTGTTCGTGATTCCGGGCGGCGTTTACTTCCTCTGGCGCTGGCAGTATTTCGGCTATTTCCTGCCTAACACATTTTATGTCAAAAACGCCGGGGAGTGGCTGCACATGCGCTACTTCCCCGAAATCTACGAGCTGTTCCGGTTCATGGCGCCCCTGCTGATACTCATCGGCATTGGGCTCTATCGCATCGATCCGAAAGACGGCGTGAAAAAGCTGATCATCCTCGCCCCCGCGCTGATCTTCCCCTGGAGCTACTTGCTCATCGACCAGCTTCAGAACCTGGGCAAGCGCTTCCAATACCCGGTCTATCCCATCTTCCTGCTGGGGGCGGCCATGGCCCTGGCCGCGCTGACCCTGCGCACGCCTCCGCCGCCACTCAGACGCCGCCACCTGGCGTTGTACGTCGCGACGGCGACGGCCGCGGGATTCATCCTGTTTGCGCCCTTCGTGGCTCTAGAGCGCATGGCGTTGATTGTATTGCTGGCGGCTATCGTTGCCGGGATGAAATTCACGGAGGGGCGATTCGAGGGCGTTCGGGCCGAGAAGCTGGCCGTGGCCGCGCTGGTGATCACACTGGCGCTGGTGGTTTTCAACGCGCAGAGCGCCTACCGCCTGGCCAACAGCTTCTATCCCACCGTGTTCGACGACCGCAAGGCAATCGGCGAGGCCCTGGCCCCCTTCGCGGACAAGGGCTACACCGTGGTGGCCACCGAGGCGGGCTGGATTCCCTATTTCTCGCGCTGGCGGGCCATCGATCCCTTCGGTCTGAATGATGAATACGTGGCCCACCACGGCCTCGATTTCGAATATCTTGACAAACAGCGCCCGGCCATCATCATGTATCACCAGGTGAAGAACCCGCACCCGCCCCGCTGGGCCGATATGGTGAGGCTTCTGCGGGAGTATGCAGAGGCCCGGGGCTATGTGCTGGCCGCCATCGTGGAGCGTAAGGGGCCGGAGGACCTGCACGTCTATTGGGTCGATCCGAAGAATCCCGATGCGAACGCGCTGATCCGGGCCATCACAGACCACGACGAGTTTATCTATCAGTACAAGGCGGAGGGATATTGAGCGAGGGGGCGAAAGGGAGAGAGAGCGAGAGAGCGAAGGAGCGGCGCGGCGCAAAACAGGCTGTGGACCTGGGACGGGTCGTTGCTGGTGATCGTATTGTGGAAGACAGTGTGGACACGCATCAGATAAAATGAAGCCAGGACGTGTGCAGGGCCGCCACACCGAATCTAAAAGTGGCCTAAACCCGTCCTTCTCGTGTAAGATTGAAGGCATCTGCCTCCACCATTCAACTCGTCCCCGTGCAATGATGCACAAACAAATCTCCACCCCAAACAGAAGGAGTTTATCATGTTGGAACTACGCAAGGGCATCGATATCCTGACGGAAATCGGAGGGGTCAAGACCCTCGATGAAGCACAGTCCCTCTTCGACCAGCGATTGGATGAGGCGAATCGGGCGAAATTGAGCCGGATCACCCATGACGAGGCGCTACTCACCATCGCCAACGCCATCGCCATGTGCAACCCCGATCGGGTGTTCATCCATTCCGGGTCGCCGGAGGATGTGGCCTGGGTGCGGGCCTTCGCGCTGGAACGCAAGGAAGAGGATCGGCTGAAGATGCCGGATCATACGATCCATTTCGATCTGCCCCAGGAGCAGGCCCGCATCATCGACCGCACTTTCTACATCGTGAATCCCGATGAGGAAGTGAGCGTGCTGGCCCTGAAGATCGAACGGGATGAGGCGTTCGAGTATGTGAAGGAGCACATGACGAATATCATGGAAGGCATGACCATGCTGGTGGGGTTCTACGCCCGCGGTCCGGTGGGGGCTCCCGCCACGGTTCCGGCCCTGGAGATCACCAGTTCGGCCTATGTGATGCACAGCGCGGACATCCTCTATCGGAACATCTTTGCGTATTTCGACCAGGAGGCCGAGCGGGTGGGCGTCATCTTCAAGAATGTCCACTCGCAGGGCCCGAACCGCCCCGAGGACCTGCCCAAAGCGCGGGTGTTCATGGATCGGAGCTGGCTGACCACCTTCAGCATGTTCTGCACCTATGCGGGCAACACCCTGTTGCTGAAGAAAGGCAATCACCGCTTCGCGGTGGACCTGGCCACGTACTACAAGGTGGGCAAGGAGCTCTCCGAGCACATGTTCATCACCGGCATGAAAGGCCCGGGCGACCGGGTGACCTTCTTCGCCGGCGCGGCGCCCTCGGGCTGTGGCAAGACGACCACCGCCATGGCGGGCAATGTGTTCATCGGCGACGATCTGGCCCAGATGTGGATCGAGGAGAAAGACAGGACATTGCGGGCCATCAATCCGGAAAAGGGCATTTTCGGCATCATCAAGGATGTGAACTGGGATAGCGATCCCTATCTGATGACGGCTTTGCGGGAGCCTGGATCGGAGGTCATCTGGTCGAACGTGTTGATCCACGACGGCGTGCCCTATTGGGAGGGATGCTGTCCGGAGGATGAGATCCCTGACCGCGGCATCAATTTTCAGGGAGAATGGTGGAAGGGCAAAACGGATGAGAACGGCAATCCCATCCCCATGTCCCATCCCAACGCCCGAGTCACCGTCCCGGGCAAGTCCATCAAGAATTACAGTGTCGAGCTGGCCGAGGACCCCGCGGGCGTGCCCGTGAAGGTGATCACGTATTCCGGCCGCGACGCCGACACCATGCCTCCGGTGTGGGTGGCCCGCGATCCCGATGAGGGCGTCGCCATCGGCGCATCCATCGTGTCCGCAGCCACGGCCACCGAGATCGGCGCCAAGGGGGTGCGGCGGCAGCCCTGGGCCAACTCCCCCTTCATCCCCGGCCCTCTGGGTGACTACATGCGGGCGCAATTCGCATTCTTCAACTCCCCTATCTTCACCGACGAGACCCGCCCCATCATGGCCGGACTGAACTACTTCCTCACCCATGAGGCCCGCGGCGGCTCGGGTAAAGGCTTGTTGGGAGAAAAGCGCGACGTGCGGGTGTGGCTGTCGTGGCTGGAGCGCCGCGCCCACGGGGAAGTGGACGCCATCGAGACGCCCATCGGCTTCCTGCCCTATTACGAGGACCTGAAGCGTCTGTTCAAGGAAATCATCGACAAGGACTACCCCAAATCCCTGTACGACATGCAGTTCTCCCTGTATATCGACAATCTGGTCGGGCGTCTGGATCTCCAGGAAGAGGCGTATCGCCAGGAAGAGAGCGTGCCGGAGACGATCTTCGAGGTCTATCAGCGGCAGCGCCAGGAGCTGCTGGCTCTGAAGGAGACATACGGCCCCATCGTCAATCCCGACCAGCTCATTGAAGCCGCCAATTCGTAAATCCCCATCCCTTGCAACTACTAAGGTGTTGCCGCCACTTTTTGCCACGAAGACACGACTGTATTTTTCCTTCGTGTCTTCGAAAAACTTCGAGCCTTCGTGGCTTTTGGCGGCCTAAAGTCAAGTACGTTAGCAGTTACCATCCCTTGCAACGCACAGGGCCGCTTCCATGGGGAGCGGCCTTTTTCATTCACCAGATTTCGATTTCGTACGCGGCGATGACGCAATCCAGCCGCCAGGAGGCCATGTCATCGACAGCCTTCTCCAGCAGACCGTGGGCGTAGCCGCTGCTGTTGGCCACAGTCACCAGCATGATGGCGGCCCGATAACGGTCATCCAGATAATCCACCTCGGCCACGGCCAGATTGTAGCGGCTGCGCAGACGGGCGATGACCGATTTCACCACCCGGCGCTTGTCCTTGAGAGAGCTGCTGGCGGGAATCTCCAGCTCGACCAGGGCGGAACCGATGGGCATGGGGGTAGAGGGTCAGTGATTAAGGTACTTGGGAGGTGCGGGAGATGCGGCGGGTCCAGGCGTCGGAGCCATATTTCTCCAACTCGATCTGCCGGGCCATCTCCAATTCCTCGGCCGTGAGCTCACCTTCCTCGAAATCCACGTCCAGGGCCGAATTCAGACCGTCCACCAGCGCGGCCGCGGCCTCCCAGAAGGAAACCACACGTCCCAGTTCGGCCTCCAGGGTCGTGGCCCGCTCGGCCAGATGCCGCCGGAACGCCTCCCGCTGCATCTCCGTCTCGAAAGTCATCACGTCCACCAGCCGGGTGATATCCCCTCGTAGGGGCAGCGCCCCATGCTGAAGCACAAAGCCCGACGCCCGGCGCTGGGCCGAACCGATGATCTTTTTGCCTCGGATGCTAATCTCATAGGCGCTGGGGACTTCGAAGCAGGCGGCGCTATCGTCATTGGTCCGGGCCGATGCGGGCGCTTTCACCGCATCCACGCCCAGACGTCGCAACCCAAGCAAAAGTCCCTCGCTGATGCGATTGTACACATCGAGCACAGGCGCGTCGAGAATGGGATGGGACGCGGGCCCGGCGACGCTGTATGTGAGCTCATCGGTGTGGAGAATGGCGCGGCCGCCGGTGGGGCGACGCACGACGCCCCAACCCCGCTTCGCCAATTCTTCCTGATCGACGTCCTCCACGGGCTGATGTCGCCCCAGGGAGACGGTGGGAGGCCGCCATTGGTAGAAGCGCAGGGTGGGAGGAGCATCGTCGCGGGCGGCGATGCGGGCGATAGCCTCATCGACGGCCATATTCCAGGCGCCGGAGGCCGGTTCGGTGATGATCAAACGCCAGGCCATGGTCGGCTGTCAGAAGTCGGGGATCGGTTTTCGATGGTGGTGAGGTGGGCCTGGACTTCATTATAGCCACGAATCCCGAACCGCGCCTAATCTGAACAGCTTAATGGCGAGCTGCGTAGTCCTGTAAACCGGTACGCTCATATGGAGGAGCCGACAAAGAAACGTCATTCCGAGGGAGCGAAGCGACCGAGGAATCTAGCGAAGCGCAAAATCCACGACATGACGTAACCCATGTTGGGAATTCCAATATGAGCGAACCGGTAAACCAGAAAACCAGGAAAACCAGACAGATTCGTTGACCCACCCGGTCTACTGGTCTACCGGTCTACCGCTTTCCCGGTTTACCAATCCAATTCTCCAGGCAGCTCGCCCAGACCAATTTTTGCCAAAAAAGACCATCCTCCATATAATGGAAAGCCGCAAAAACCCTCAACTTCCACTTTATTCTCCGGAGGCTTTTCATGGGTAAAGGTGACCGGCGCACCCGGCGCGGCAAGATCTGGCGAGGCACGCATGGCAAATATCGCCTCAAGCCCAAAAAGGTGCGCAAATTGAAGGAACAACAAGCGAGCAGTAAGTAAACGACAAGACCTCGGGCGTGGACCGGGGTCTCGTCGTCTCTGGCGTCAGCCATCCTCAATCAGGAGGTTATCATGCATCACGCACTGACCGATGTGAGCGGCATCCAGGTCGGGCATTGGACGGATGAGGAGGGGAGCACGGGCTGCACGGTGGTGTTGTGCCCGCAAGGCGCGGTGGCGAGCGTGGATGTGCGGGGAGGCGCGCCGGCATCGCGAGAAACCGACTTGCTGGATCCCACATGCACGGTGCAGCAGGTGCACGCGATCCTGCTGGGCGGGGGCAGCGCGTTCGGGCTGGCCGCGGCGGACGGGGTCATGCGCTGGCTGGAGGAGCATGGCTATGGATTCGACACGGGCGTGGCCAAAGTGCCCATCGCGCCCGCGGCCTGCCTGTTCGACCTGGCCCTGGGCAACCCCCACGCCCGGCCCGACGCGGCCGCGGGCTACGCAGCCTGCGAAGCCGCGGCCGATGGTCCCCTGCCCGAAGGCAATGTGGGCGCGGGAACGGGCGCGACCGTGGGCAAGCTGCTGGGCTTCGCCCAGGCCACGAAGGGAGGCGTGGGCAACGCCAGCACGACCATGGGCGACGTCGTCGTGGCGGCGCTGGCCGCGGTGAACGCGGTGGGCGAGGTCATCGATCCCGCCAGCGGGGAGATTCTGGCCGGGGTGCGCGACCCCGCGGGGGAAGGCTTTTTGAGCGCGACGGGTCTGTTGCGACGGATGGGAGGCGGCTCCTTTTGGGATGTGGCCGATGGCCGGACGCATACGACCCTGGTCGTGGTGGCGACCAACGCCCGGCTGGATAAAGCGGGGGCCAAACGCGTGGCCATGATGGCCCACGACGGCATCGCCCGCGTCATCCGCCCCAGCCACCATCCCTTCGATGGCGACATCGTCTTCACCCTGGCCACAGGCGACGTTCAAGCCGATCTGGGCGCGTTGGGCGCGCTGGCTGCGGAGGTCGTGGCCGAAGCCATCGTGCGGGCGGTGCGGGCGGCCCGTTCCCTGCACGGCGTCCCCGCCGCCTCCGATCTGGCAGCGGGAGCCTGACATGGCGATGGCGGACGCGCCTGCCATTGGACTGTTCCGAAAATAGATTTGGTAAACCGGAAAAACCGGTAGACCGGGTAAGGGAGCGAATCGGCCCGGTTTCCCTGGTTTCCAGGTTTTCTGGTTTACCGGTCTACGGGGCTACGCGCCCGCCATTTTCATCCGCGTCGGCGAGCCGTGCCTAGCGTCGCCTGCTATCCAAGACAGGGGTAAGAACCCGTCCGGCAAACGCGTCTGAAAGATATCCATCCATTCACTCACACGCTAAGTACACGTCCAGAAATTAGTTCCCGTTTTTGTGCTCACCGACTCAAGTCGGGCGCTTCAGGCCTGCGGCCAGTGGACGGCCTTCGCCGTCCAAAACGACGACAAACAAAAGGGTCGCCGAAGGGCGACCACCGGCGCGAAGCGCCTAAAGAGCCCGAGTTCACTCGGCCAGTGTTGCGGCGAAAAAGGGAAGTTATTTTTAGACGCTCACTAAGGAGTCGCCTCATATCCGATAAACTACTGATCATCATCAGCTCTTCCGACGCCTTCAAGGCCCGGACGGGCATCATGTACGCCACGAACGCCCTCAAACATGGCTGGATCGACGATCCCAAGCTCGTCGTTTTCGGCCCGGCCGAGTAGGTCCTCGTCAACGAGCCCGTATTGCAGAACGCCCTCCACCAGTTCATGGAGCAGAATCAGGAAGTCGCCGCCTGCAAAGCCGTTTCCGATATGACCGAAGTCAGCGACAGCCTCGCTTCGTTGGGCGTGAACGTGAAGTATGTGGGCCAATATGTTTCCGATCTGGTCAAGGAGGGCTACACGCCCATGGTCTGGTGATTTTTCCAGCCGATTAACCCGTTTTCTCCTCCCAAATCGTAACTGCTAAGGTAGCCTGATTCGGCCTCGAAAATGCCTTACCACGAAGGCTCGAAGGAACGAAGACACGAAGAAAATCCTTGTATTTAGCCTTCGTGTCGTCGTGTCGTCGTGGTTTTTGACCTCGCTGCGTGAGTAGCTACCCAAAATCGCTCGATTTCTCACAAATCGGGCGATTTTTTCGCGTTCACGGCCGTATCCTTTTCATTCATCTTGCGTTAATGAAGAATGGTAACTGCTAAGGTAGCCTGGTTCGGCATCGAAAATGCCTTGCCACGAAGGCTCGAAGGGACGAAGACACGAAGAAAACCTTTGTTTTTAGCCTTCGTGTCGTCGTGTCTTCGTGGTTTTCGACCTTGCTACGTTAGTAGTTACGAAGGATGTGTTGAGCCCTGGAGCTCACTTTAAATTCCCATTTTTCATAGGAGGTGACTATCGACAAAATCACGAAAGCCATATCCACACACTGAGAAAGGAGATGACACCATGGCACAAAACCACCCTTCGCACACACCTCAATTCCCCTTGCGCCGCCTGCACTGGCTCCTGCTCGTCAGCCTGACCTTGATCCTGGTCACGGGAGCCGTGCTCTTCTGGCCCCAGAGCCAGGCGGACGTGGTTCAGGCGAAAAGCAACTACCTGACCGAGTTCGTCAACACCTACCCCAACACGTCGGGCACACAACTCGATAGCTGCAACACCTGTCACACGAGCGTGCCCGATCTGAACCCCTACGGGCAGGATTACAAATCCCATGGTCACAACTTCCAGGCCATCGAACTGCTGGACTCGGACGGCGACGGCTACGTCAACATCGACGAGATCAACGCCCTCACCTTCCCCGGCGACGCGGCCAGCCATCCGGGAGCCCAGCCCACCAACACGCCTCCGCCATCGGGCGCGCCCAATCCTCCGCCTGCGGACGGCCAGTACCAGCTCATCGGCTGGAACGACCTGGGCATGCACTGCATGAACGAGTCCTTCGCCGATATAGCCATCCTGCCGCCCTACAACACGCTGTGGGCGCAGCTCATCCGCGTGGGCCCTGAACCGGAGATCGTCACCGACAACGTGGTCATCGAATACAGCTTCCAGAACAACACCACGAGTTCGGACAAGATCGATTTCTGGGACTACGCGGATCAGCTCTTCGGCGTGGCTCTGCAGCCAGACGAGGGTCTGACCGGAGCCCGGCTGACCGGGACCATGGACCCGATGGATGATTACTTCATCATCGAGGGCGTGCCCCTGACGCCCTACGAGGACAACTCGGGACATGTGGCGCAGCCCTACCAGTTGGCTGATCTGGTGGCGAAGGATGCGACGACGGGCGAGGTTCTGGCCCGCACCACCTTCGTCGCGCCTGTCTCCACCGAGATGCACTGCGACGATTGCCATACCGATGGCATGGAGGGCATCTCCACCGGCAAGACCGAGACCAACATCCTCGCCTTGCACGACAAAGAAGAGGGCACTCGCCTGATGGATCAGCGCCCCGTGCTGTGCGCCAACTGCCACGGCTCCAACGCCCTGGGCATGGCGGGCGATCCCGATCTTCCCAGCCTTTCCCACGCCATCCACAAGAAACATGGCGGGGATGGCGATGGCGGCGGCGATGATGACTGTGACGACGACGGCATTCCCAACAGCATCGATCCCGATGACGACTGTGGCGGCGATGACGATGGCAGCGCCCTCGGCCTCCCCAACAGCGTCCAGGAGGACGTCAAGGCAGAATGCTATCAATGTCACCCCGGCCCGCAGACCAAATGTCTGCGAGGGACCATGGCCGCGGCCGGCTTGACCTGCCAGGATTGCCATGGAACCATCCAGGAGGTGGCCAACGAGAACCGCGAGCCCTGGGTGGACCTGCCTCGCTGCGGAAGTTGTCATGGCGACCAATACGCCGAGGAGCCGGGCAAGCTCTTCCGCCAATCCAAGGGCCACGGCGGCCTCTACTGCGAATCCTGCCATGGCAGCACCCACGCCATCCTTCCCAGCACCGAGGACCGGGACAACATCCAGGTGACCCGGCTGCAGGGATACGCGGACACCTTGCGCGAATGCACGGTCTGCCACGGCGACAACGTGCCCGATGGACCGGGTCCGCATGGCATGGCCAATCCCAACCCCAATCCCACGACCACGCCTACTTTCACCCCGCCGCCACCGACAGCCACGGCAACTTTCACGCCACCGCAGCCAACAGTCACGCCCACCCGCACGCCAGAGCCCACGCATACACCGGAGCCCACCCACACGCCCT
>JALXCB010000095.1 GCA_026991225.1 Anaerolineae bacterium
GAGGACATGGCCGCGCTGCCCCCCATCGGGCCGGGGCGTGGGCTCGATGGGGGGCAGCGCGGCCATGTCCTCGGCCAGGACGTGCTTTTCGATGAGCGCGGCCAGGTCGGCCAGCGCGCGGGCCTCGAACACCGCGTTCAGGGGAAGCTCGATCTCGAAGACCTTGCGGATGCGGGCCGCGAGCTGGGTGGCGAGGATGGAATGCCCGCCCAGTTCGAAGAAGTTGTCATTCCGGCCCACACGGGAAACCCCCAGCAGCTGCTCCCAAATCCCGGCCAGCAGCTCCTCCGCGGGCGTGCGCGGCGGCTCGTATGTGTCGGCCAGGCCCGTGGTGATGTCCATGCTGAGCAGGGCGCGGCGGTCGATCTTGCCGCTGGGGGTGAGGGGCAGAGCGGGCAGGATGAAGAAGGCGGAGGGGATCATGTAGTCGGGCAGGCGCTGGGCCAGCCCCTCGCGCAGGGCCCGAACGAGTTCGGCGCGACGGGCGTCATCCTCCACCAGGGCCGGATCGCGCGGGGCCACGTAGGCCACCAGGCGGTTGTCGCCCCGGTCATCGGGCAGAGCCAGGACGATGGCGTCCTCGACCTGGTCGAAGGATTTGAGCAGCGTCGTGATCTCCTCCAGCTCGATGCGGAAGCCCCGCACTTTCACCTGGAAGTCCACGCGGTCGAGGAATTCGATGTTGCCATCGGGGCGGTAGCGGACGAGATCGCCGGTTTTGTATAAGCGTTCGGGATGGGAACGCAGATGACGCAGATGCGACGGATTTTCACGGATTTTTTTTGATAATTCTTTCTCTTCGTGCCTTCGTGCCTTCGTGCCTTCGTGGTTTTCCAGGGACACGAAGGGATCAGGCACAAATTTTTCGGCGGTGAGGTCGGGGCGGTTGAGGTAGCCCAGGGCCACGCCCACGCCGCCCAGGTAGAGCTCGCCGGGCACGCCGATGGGCACGGGCCGCATGGCGTCATCCAGCACATACGCCCGGACGTTGTCCACCGGCCGCCCGATGGTGACGATGGGCTGCTCGGCCTCGGATGGATCGAGGGGGGCGTAAGTGGCGCCGATGGTGTTTTCGGTGGGGCCGTAGCCGTTGCCGAAGTAGCGGTCTTGCGCCCACACCGCCACGATGTCGGGTGTGCAGGCTTCGCCCGCGGAGAACAGGTAGCGCAATCCGGGCACGGCTGCGGGATCGAGGGCCCGCAGCATGGTGGGGGGCAAAATGGCGCTGTCGACGCCGTGACGGTTGATGAGCTCGGCCAGGGTGTCGGGGTTCATCATGGCCTCGCGCGGGCCCATGACCAGGGTGGCGCCGGTGAGCAGGGCCAGGTAGAACTCGGCCATGGACGCATCGAAGCTGAAGGACGCGAACTGAAGGAATTTGCGGCCAGACTCCACGCGCATCCGCCGGGCATAGGCATCCACGAAGTTGACCAGCCCCAGATGGCGCAGGAGCACGCCCTTGGGCTTGCCGGTGGAGCCGCTGGTGTAGATGATGTAGGCGGGGTGGTTGGGGGTGAGGGG
>JALXCB010000096.1 GCA_026991225.1 Anaerolineae bacterium
GTCGGGGTGTCGGTCGCCGTGGGCGGGGGCGTATCGGTGGGGACGGGCGTGGCGGTGGGCGGAATCGGCGTGGGCGTGGCCAGGGCGGGCGCGCTCTCGTCGGGATAGAGGGCGATGGCGTCCACGAAGATGAAGTTGTCGCCCGTGCTGCGATTGTGGTCGGTGAGGAAGAAGACGGTGATGACGTCGTTCTGCGCCCGGGCTTTCACGTCGATATCCACGGGCCGGGGCGGGTTGTGGCTGAGGATGCGGCCGTCGCCCCAATGCATCCGGCCCCACACCACCGTGGGCGCGTTGGGGTTTGTGCCGCCGGTGGGATCGATGCCCAACTGACGGCCGAAGGTGTCGGGCGCGTTGGGCGCAGCCCAAAACACCGCGGCCCGATAGCCCGCGCCCGGCGTCACCCGCACCTGCGTGTAGATGCCCGCCTTGAATGTGCCGCCATTGCTCCACATGCGCAGCGCAGGCGCGCCCCAAAAGGTGTCCGAATCCTGCATGTAGGTGAGGTCGCCCGCCAGGATGAACGGCGTCCAGCCGTTGGGAAGCTGCCGCGGGGGCGAGCCGTAGAACGTGTCGAACCCGCACACCGCGCGGGGGATGACGTTGGGCGGGTCGCAGGGATGACCCTGGGCCCGAACGTGGCCGGGCGATGCCAACAACAACGCGGCGGCCAGCGATAGAAGCATCAGGAGGATAGGGCTGCGCATGGGGATGCAGTATGATCTCTTGGGCGATGGCGCCGATCTTCATGGGCGTGGGGCTGGTCAACCGGCGCTGACGCGCTGTTTTTGCATTCCCCGGTAGATGGCCTGGCGCAGTTCGATGGCCAATTCTTCGGTGCGGGGCATGTTCAGTGCCCGGGCGCGGGCGATGACGCTTTCCACGTCATAGGGCAGGCGTACCAGTTCCATGCCGAAGGGCGCGTCCCAATCCTCGCCATCCCACACGCCCTCCAGCATCACATAGGTGGCCCGGGGCTCATCCAGGGCGTTGCCCACGCTGCCGGCGTTGAACAGGGTCTTGTTCTTGGGGATGAAGAAGGGCATGATGAAGGCGTGATGGATGTCGCCGTAGCCTACCACGTCGGGTGGGGGCTGGTCGAAGCCTGTCAGTTCCGTGTTTTCGAACATACCCATCAAGGTCTCGTGGTCGCTGTTGGGAAAGACCCGATGCCATACGCCCTGGGCTGAAGCGTGAAAGAGGCGGATGCGGCGGCCGCTGAGCCGGAAATCCGCGCTCAGGGGCAGGCTGCGCAGCCAGGCCAGGCGTTCGGGCCCCAGGCGGGCGTGATGCCATTGCACCAGTGGATTCCCTGATTCGGGCCGGGTGATCAGGTCATCCCAATTCCCAAACAGATTGACGTCACACACTTCCCGACACCGGTCGATGACCTGGGGGCCGTCCGGGCCCTTACCGTCCAGGTCGCCCAGATTGTAGATGCGCGCCGCGCCCCGCTTGCGGATGTCGTCCAGCGCCGCCTCCAGCGCGGTCAGGTTCCCGTGGATGTCGGAGATGACGGCGACGCGGGTCAGGGCGCTCAAGGCTCGCTCCTCAACCCTTCTTGTAGGTCAATTCCCCGCCCACTTCCAGCTCATCCAGAATCCCCATGATCACCGCGTCCACGGGCTTGTTTTTCGTAATATCGGTCTGACGGGCGGAGCTGCCCTGGGCAAGGATGACCAGTTCGCCCACCCCCGCGCCCACGGCGTCCACAGCCACGAAGGGCTTTCCCACCAGCTCATTGCGCAGGGTGGCTTCCTGCACCACCAGCAGCTTCAATCCTTGCAGTTTTTCATCCTTGATGGTGGCGACGGCGGAGCCGACCACGCGGGCGATCATCATGATGCGACACTCCGGGAGATAAAGGCAATTTCGAATTCACGCAAAGTCGCCAAGGCGCAAAGGAGAAAAGAGGCAAAGCATGTTTGCAGGTGGCAAGTCGCAAGTGGCAAGTCAGCTTGCGCAGCTCTACTTGCTACCTGCTACCTGCGACTTGCAAACCTGATTTGGCGACTTTGCGTCTTTGCGTGAGATTATTGTTCGTATTGGCGCGGGGGCGCCAGCCGCTGATCTGACGCCTCCATTATACCCTGCTCCCGGCCTCCGTCAACTCTCGGGCGAGGGGATGGAGGCGGGCGCGGTGGCGGGCGTCTCGGAAGGCCGCGGGGTGATGGTAAAGGGGTATTGGTCCGCGGGCGCGGGCGTGATGTCGGGCTCGCCGAACAGGTCTTCCACCTTGAAGAACGCAATCCAATCGTCGATGGTATAGGAAACGAATTCCTGAGCTTTCGCCTGGAAGTAAGGCTCCGCGCGCCGGTAGGTCCAGCGCATGCCCAGATAGGCAGCGATGAGGACCAGCAGGAAGGCGAGAGCGTAGCCGCGATTGAATCGGCGCATGGCGTCGGACTTGATTTTTTCCGCCAGTTATGGCATACTTGGAATCGCTTCGGGTGAGTAGCTCAGCTGGTTAGAGCGCACGGTTCACATCCGTGAGGTCGGGGGTTCGAGTCCCTCCTCGCCCATTCAGGCCGCTCCTCGGGCGGCTTTTGTTTTTGCCAAAAAAGGTAACTGCCAACGTACTGGACTTTAGGCCGCCAAAAGCCACGAAGGCTCGAAGTTTTTCGAAGACACGAAGGAAAAATCAAGGAAAATACGTCGTGCCTTGGCTTTTCTTCGTGTCTTCGTGGCAAAAAGTGGTGGCGATACCTTAGCAGTTACCAAAAAAGAAGGCCGTTTCACAGGGAAGACGGCCATGGAGGAGTGTGTGAGACGGAGAGGTTAGAGGGCGTAAATAAAAATCAGGTTCAGCGCCAGAAGCAAAACGACCATGATCAAGACGACGATGCCCAGCCGTTTCATGTCGGAAGCGAAGTAAGGATATTCCTTGGCCCAATCGATGCTTTCGGTCGTGGCGTCGGTGCTGGCGAGGGGCGCAGTCAGGATGGAAGAGCCGCCATTGGCGGGCTGCGCCGCGGCTTTTGTCTCCTCGGCCGATTCCGTTGGAACCTTGTAAGTGGGGACGTTCGGCTTGCGTTGTTTGCGTTTTTTGCGAGATTGAGATTTCTTGGCCATGAGTCCGTTCCAAAAGGATGAATTTGTCGGCGTCAACTATAGCACAAAACCTGCGGCGTGGCAATTTTATCTCATTCCTCGAATCCGAACCGCCAGGGCCGGTTGTCCGTGGACAGGTCATCCAGCCGGGCCCGGCGCAGGCGTTCGAAGCGGGACAACTGCTCTTCCAGCGAATCGCCCCCCAGCTTCTCCATGAGCGCATCGGCCAGGACGATAGCAAGCATGGCTTCGCCCACGACTACGGCCCGGGGCACGGCGTTGAAGTCGGATCGCTCGTAGGTGGTGGGTTCGGGCTCGCCCGTGGCCAGGTTCACCGACTGGCGGGGATTGAGCACGGTGCTGATGGGCTTCATGGCCGCGCGCACCACCAGGGGCTCACCCGTGGTGATGCCGCCCTCCAGCCCCCCGGCCCGATTCGTCTTTCGCACGAGCCTGCCATCTTCGTCCAGGAAGATCTCATCGTGCACTTCCGATCCAAACAGGGTCGCATTCTCAAACGCCGGGCCGATCTCCACGCCCTTGATGGCGTGAATGGACCCCACCGCGGCCATGATGCGGGCGCTGAGGCGGCGGTCCCAGTGCACATGGCTGCCCAGGCCCACGGGCAATCCCAGGGCGACCACCTCGAACACGCCGCCGATGGTGTCCTTGCGCTGCATGGTCTCGTAGACCAGCGCCCGCATTTGCTCCACCGCGTCGGGATCGGGACAGCGCAGATCGTTGCTTTCGGCCAGCGCGAAGCGCTGGGGATAGGGCATATCGTGGGGGATGGCGGCCTGCACGGGCCCGATGGCTGTGACGTAGCCCTGCACCCGGATGCCGAACTGGGCGAGATATTGCTTGCACACCGCGCCCACGGCCACCCGCGCCGCGGTCTCCCGGGCGCTGGCCCGCTCCAGGGCCAGACGCAGCTCCCGATAGCCGTACTTCACCGCGGCAGTGAGGTCGGCGTGGCCGGGCCGGGGCGTGGTCATGGGCGGGATGTCCCGATCCCGCCAGTTCTTCCAGTCTTTGTTGGGGATGTGGAGGGCGATGGGCGCGCCGGTGGTCTTTCCGGCCATGACGCCGGCGGTGATGCGGGCTGCGTCCTGTTCGATGGCCATACGGCCGCCCGCGCCGTACGCCTTCTGGCGGCGGGCCAGCTCCTGGCGGATGGCGTCGGGATCGATGGGCACGCCCGCGGGCATGCCTTCGAGGATGGCGGTGAGCTGCGGGCCGTGGCTTTCGCCCGCGGTGAGGAAGCGGATGGGCATGGTGCTCAATCGATTTTGAGACGCAGTTGAGCCCGAAGCTTCGTCGTCAATGTATCGACAAAGCGCTGCTTATCGGGCAAATGCGGATTGTGTTTCATGGCTTGATAAACTTCATCGACTGACGTAGAAATCATTCTGGTTGGCTTCAGCCTCAGCTGTCCATCTTCAGGGAAAAGATCATAAAGAGCAAATCTCGTCGAGTCACCTGGAGAATAGCCATCTGTTTTAAAACCATACCGATTCAACAGATTCGCATACAAATATTCTTGAATCACCCAATATCCCTTGACGCCCCACTTTTCATAGACAATCCCCTTGTTGAGTAATTGCGTCATCGAACGTTTGATCGTATCGTATGTATTCATACCAAAGCGGTAAGTTTTTTCCGTAATATCAACGCCGTCGAGAAAATCTTTGATCCCGCGTACAAGCTCTCCTGTCCCCGTGGTTGAGTCAGATTGAAATTCAACCATGACGAAATCTTCGATTTCAGATTTCATCGGTTTGTGACGCACCAAGACAAAATCAATCGTGCCCACATGAGGCAAACGCACTTCAGCGAAGGGAATGACATTGGCCGTGCCACCAAAATAGTGCATGGCGATATCCGCAAAGACGCGGGGGACCTGGTGCGCCGAATCTTCTTCCTCGAATCGAACAGGGCAAATGGCATAAAAGGCGTCATTTCGCTGCACTGAGCACACGCCAAACGGATAATCGAGCAGGCGGCTTTTCTTTCGGCAAGTTTTTTGGGCAAAGGGACACCAAAAATTGTTTCTCGCCCGCTGTGCTTCCGGGCTTTTATTCGAGATGGGATAACCAAAGATCTCAGCAGGACGAAATCCTCGCGATGTGGTCATGTCTTCTCTCCCCGTATCAGTTGCTTCCAGGTCGTTCGAATGGTTTCGTCATCCATAGGACTCTCAAGCAACCAACCTAACGCCTCGCCACATTCCCGACAGAATGCGGCGCTGTCACTCGTATCGATAGTATCCAAAGGTGGCCATTTTTTCGATTTTTGATGTGGTTCTTTGGTCAACACCAGGATGGTGTCATGCTTTAGGGCATTGAGATTTCGAATATGGACGGAAATCGGATTCTCAGAAAAAACAGCATATGTGTTGGTCAGATGGAAACCTGCGTTTTTGAGGATAATGGTCAGGTCTGCCCAAGCATTGGGATCCCAATGATGATAAGTAAAAATAAGGCGCCCGGTTTTCTTCAATACGCGAGAGCTTTCTTTGAAGATATCTCCCAATATGTCCTTAAAATGAGAACGTCCCTGCACGTCATTGGCGACCGCACTTTTGGATACATCGTAATGCCAATCCATTTCGTCCGGCAAAAAACGAGCAAGCCATACGCGGAAAAATGCCGCGAGATCGCTGTATTGGACGCTATCATAGTATGGCGGATCGGTTACAATGAAATCAATGGATTCATCGGGTAATGGCAATTGCCGGGCGTCGCGATGCATTACCCAAAAAGCGTGGGGCGTTTGTTGCAATTCCTCCCAGCTATGCACTTCGGTACCGCCGTCGAATTCTCCTGGAATCGTGACAATGCGCGTTTTTCCATGATCATTAACCCATCGTTCCTTGGGCTGGCTTGCCCAACGTCTACCTCGCACAATGCGGTGGGAGAAAAGCGCTTGCAGGTTCCCTGATGCTTTTCGTGGATTCACAGGATTATTTTCTGCTGCTGTGTAAGGAAAGCTGTAAGCATGATGGGCAAAAACATGCCGGATGGCCCCAGGTCGATTCGCAGCCCAACCTTTATATCCGCATAACAACGCATTGAATTCCAATGAGGTCGAAAGCAACATGGCTAGATTGAGCTTCGACGCTCCAGAAAAACGCTGCAGGGTGCGCATGGCATGGAACAGGTAAAGCAATTGACGCGAAGTAAAAAGATCAAGGTAATTTTCAATGCGACGTCGCAGCAAATCCCGTGATTTCGGTCCACTCTCCACGCGAAAATCGTCGATGTCGCCAAATCCCAGTGAATTTCGTAGCTTGTTAGCTTGACTGATGTGATCTAGATCATTTTCAGCAGGCGCGCGCAAGAAGAAGCCATCATCAGGACACCATCCCGCCACAGCGATTGGCACATAGCGTTGATAGTAAGGTTCATCCAAAATATCTTGATATTTTTGGCCGCAAATCGGGCATTGGGTTTGTTTCTTAGTGATGAGCGGCGAGGGGTTTGGGATGGCAGAGTGCGTATGAAGCGAGGATGAGGTTGTCACTTCCCAGGTTTGTGGGATGATTTTTATCACATGCGTTCCCTCGTGGCGCAAGTCGAATTGATCGATCTGAACCACTTCTCCACACTCACAGCGTTTGCGCACCCCGTAAAGGGTGAATTGCCCATCGACTTGCGCCTCGCAGTGGGGACAGGATGTCTGAAAGAAAAAACCGACTTCCCGATAAAGCGCATCGAAAAATGCCTGAAAATCGCGGGTGAGTTCGGTAAGGGAAAGAACGGAGAGCGTGGCGCGGGCCTGAAGCATGGGGATCGGATCGATATCAGCGCCAATCACTCGCGCCCCCATCCGGATCGCTTCATGCAATGTGGTTCCGCCGCCCATCATGGGATCCAGGACAACGTACCCCTCCAAGCCTCCGGGGGCGTAAAAATCACGGCGATCTGCATCGGTGACTAGCTGTTTCAAGATTGTGCGAAAGGTTGTGCCGCATCGCCGCGCCCACCATTTGTGCAAATAGGTGTTAGGACGAAACAGGTGTTTGTTATAAACTTCTTTTTGAGACAGGCTATTGGCGAACGCTTCCGGGAATTCCGTATCGATGGGATAACTTCCCGGAAGTTCGCGCCCAATTTCATCCTCAATCTGATGAAAATCAAGCGCCAGCTGATGCATCTCTGGTGACAATTTTACGTCCATATTCGAATTATAATGCCTTTTCTCCCAGGGCGCTATCTTTTTCTTTGAGATTCACATATGCCCACGCTACTCGCCGCTTCCGTCGCCATCATCGAGAACGACTGGGTCCTGCTCATCCAGCGGGAGGATTTCCGCGTGTGGGGGCTGCCGGGCGGGGATGTGGACCCGGGCGAGGGTCTGGCCCAGGCGGCTGTGCGCGAGGCCCAGGAGGAGACGGGCCTGATGGTGGAGCTCACCCGGCTGGTGGGGATGTATTCCCTGGTGGGGAATGACCACACCCTGGTGACCGCAGTCTTCGCGGCCCGGCCCGCGGGCGGCTCCCTTCGCCCCGATCCCCGCGAGATCGCGGATGTCGGCTGGTTCACAGGCGATGCCCTACCCGATGACCTTATGTGGTGGCATCGTCAGCGCATCGCGGACGCGCTGGCCGGCGTGACGGGCGCGGTCTGGCGGCAGGAGGGCGGCTGGCCCTTCCCGCCCGGCTTCACCCGCCGCGATCTCTACGCAGCCCGGGACGCATCGGGCCTGCCCCGCGCCGCCGCCTTCCGCCAGCTCTTTCCCGATCCGGGCCCGGACGCGGCGATCCTGGAGACGCCGGGCGTGATCAGCCGAGGTTGCGGGCGATGAGCGAACGAAGCTTCTGGATGAAGACGGCCGTCAACGTGTATTTGTTAACTCAACACGGATAAAAAACACGGATGAAAGTTACTCAGTGTGGACTCATCAATGTTGAGATGGCGTCGTTTTTTCCCGTTCTTCTTCCAACCCGTCGAGCAAATCCGCCAGCGAGACGCTTTCTTCATCCATGATTTTGCTAAATTCCTTCGCCAGTTTTGGAATGGTGGGCTGCTTTGGGCTTAGCACAATCAAGTCATCGATTTGAACCAGCGTCAAGGTGTCGCCCGTATCCGACGACAGGCGTTTGCGAATCTTTTGGGGTAATGTCAATTGGCCGCGTTCTCGCAAGCGGATCATGTAGGTTTGCATGGAAATCATTTCTACGAAAATCAGATTTTCAGATATTCCAGTTTTTCCAACGTTTGCTTTTTTTGTCTAGCGCGCCCGTTCGCGGGGGCGTCCCAGAAAATTGGCGCCGTAGACGACCTCCGGGAGGTGGCAACAGGGTTTGGGTCAAAATGAAGCGTTTGACGCCACCTCCCGGAGGTCTTGCCAAAAAGTTGGGACGCACCCCAGTTCGCCCGCCCTACACGCGGCCAACCACCCGCTACACCACAATCGGCGCCCGGTATTCATCAGAGGCCCGGCGAAACACACCAGATTAGCGTTTCATTCGACCTTTCTTACTTGCGTTGCTTCCAATATCCCGGTTCACGATAAAGGTTCATCACTGCAACGATAAATATCTTGTCTCGTTCTTCAGAATACAGAACGCCGTAGGGAAAGCGGTTGACCAGAGACCGTCTGATGTCGCCTTCCAACACTGGCCAAGCCTTTTGGAAATTCGACTGCCCGCTGGATGGCAAAATGAACTTCCAGGGCGAAATCATATCCCAAACCGGGCTCTATGCCTTCGTAATAATCTATTGCTTCATTGAATTCAGCTTCAGCTTGTGGATGAAAGAAAACCTTCATTTCTCAAGCCTTGCCCATACCTTCTCGAAGACCTCATCGCCCGGGATTGCATTGACTCGCCCCTGTCTGAGTTCGTGCAGACGCCGCTTTGCCTCATCCGCCCACTTTTTATCTATCGCTGATGTTGGCTGGTTGAGACTGCGCAGCAACGAATCCACCACCAACGCGCGTTCTTCCACCGGCAACGACACTGCTTCCTCGATGAGATTCTTTATGTTCATACTTCATCCTTCGTTCAACATAATTGGACAATAATCGGGCATGGATGCTGATTTATGCAAAATGCCAGGAATGGAGATGCTGTTCGAGATATGCGTCAGTGGAAATCGCACTTGTTCGCTCCTCACCTCAGTTTTCCATATTTCCTCTGACGTGTCAAATCCTTCAAGTGCGTCGGGTGCGTCCCAATTTTTTGGCAAATTGTGTTGTCATGTAACTGCTAAGGTAGTTGGCCCCAATCGCCCCTTTTTTGCCACGAAGACACGAAGGAAACGAAGGCGCGAAGTCATTCAAAAAAGATTTTATCCGTGTTTCCTCGTATCCGTGTCGAATGAACAGGGCTACGTTAGCAGTTACGTTGTCATCGGGAAAGCCGTCGCGCGGGCATTGCCCCTACACCCGGCGCTGAAGCGCCGGGCTACAAAACCACGCCGGGTGAACCCGGCTTTTGACGCGGGCTAGCTCTGAAAGCCCCCTTGAGGGGGCGTCGTTTCTAGCCCGGAGGTTCACCTCCGGGGCGCCCGGCGCAACGCGCCAATAATTTGGGACGCACCCAAGTGCGTCGCATTTTTACGCACTACACCACAATCGGCGCCCGGTATTCGCCGAAGACCTTCCGCAGCACGTCCGCGATCTCGCCCAGGGTGGCGTAGGCTTCCACGGCCTCGACGAAGAGGGGCATGAGGGGCGCATCGGGCGTGCGGGCGGCTGCCTCGATGCGGGCGAGGATGGCGTCCACCCGGGCCTGATCCCGCTGGGCCCGCACTTGCTTCACCCGCGCGATCTGCGCGGCCTGCGCGGCCTCATCCACCCGCATCAGTTCGGGGATGGGCTCGGGCTCGGTCACGAATTTGTTCACCCCGACCACGATCTGCTCCCCCCGCTCGATGGCCTGCTGCGCCCGATACGCGCTTTCCTGGATCTCCCGCTGCATGAAGCCTTCCTCGATGGCTTTGACCGCGCCGCCCATGGCCTCGATGCGCTGGATGTAGTCCCAGGCCCGGGCCTCGATCTCGTCGGTCAGCTTCTCGATGGCGTAGGCGCCGCCCAGCGGGTCCACCGTGTCGCCCACGCCCGATTCGTAGGCCAGAATCTGCTGGGTGCGCAGCGCGATCTGCACGGCTTTCTCCGTGGGCAGGGCCAGGGCCTCGTCCATGCTGTTGGTGTGCAGGCTTTGGGTGCCGCCCAACACCGCGGCCAGGGCCTGCACCGTCACCCGGATGATGTTGTTTTCGGGCTGTTGGGCGGTGAGGGCGGAGCCCGCGGTCTGGGTGTGGAAGCGCAGCTTCCACGAACGCGGGTTCTTGGCCCCGAATTCCTCGCGCATGATGCGCGCCCACAGGCGACGGGCCGCGCGGAATTTGGCGATCTCCTCCAGGAAATAGTTGTGCGCGTTGAAGAAGAAGGAGAGCTGGCGGGCGAAAACGTCGATATCCAGGCCCGCGTCCAGGGCCGCGCGCACATAGGCCATGCCGTCGGCCAGGGTGAAGGCCACCTCCTGCACCGCGTCGCTGCCGGCCTCGCGGATGTGATAGCCGCTGATGCTGATGGTGTTCCACTTGGGCACGTTTTCGGCGCAGTAGGCGAAGAGATCGGTGATGAGGCGCATGGAGGGCTGGGGCGGGAAGATGTAGGTGCCCCGGGCCATGTATTCCTTGAGGATGTCGTTTTGGACGGTTCCCCGCAGTTTGTGCACGGGCACGCCCTGCTTACGGGCCACGCCAATGACCATGGCCAGCAAGATGGGCGCGGTGGCGTTGATGGTCATGGAGACCGAGACTTTGTCCAGGGGGATGCCGTCCAGCAGGGTTTCCATGTCGGCCAGGGAGGAAACGGCCACGCCCACCTTGCCCACTTCGCCCAAGGCCATGGGGTGGTCCGCGTCATAGCCGATCTGGGTGGGCAGGTCGAAGGCGACGGAGAGGCCGGTCTGGCCCTGTTCCAGCAGGTATTTGAACCGCTGGTTGGTCTCCTGGGCCGTGCCGAAACCGGCGTACTGACGCATGGTCCAGAAGCGGCCCCGATACATGGTGGGCTGCACGCCGCGGGTGAAGGGATACGCGCCCGGGAAGCCCAGTTTCTCCAGGTAGCGGCCTTCGGTTCCCGGCTCGGGCAGGTAGAAGCGTTCCAGGGGGATGCGAGAGGGCGTCTCGAATGCAGGTTTGCGCTCGGGGAAGCGTTCCAGCGCGGGTTTGAGCACCGCGTCTTCCCAGCGGGCCAGGGCGTCGATGATGGGGGATTTTTTGTCGGGCATGGCGCACCTTCCAGGCGTTCGGTGAACGGTAAGGACACGTTCGGTGTTCTAATTGTGCCCCAACTTACCCTCCAGTCCCAAATTTCAAGGGTTTCCCCACCTACGATTCGCCTCGCTCCGCGCCCAGCACCATGAGCACGGCGTTACCCTCGACGCTTTGCCCCACCTCGATGGCGATGTGCTTCACCACGCCCGCCCGCGGAGCCCGGATTTCATTCTCCATCTTCATGGCCTCCAGGATGACCAGGGGCGCGTCCACCTCCACGGCCTGACCTTCCTCCGCCAGCACCTTCACCACCAGGCCCGGAATGGGTGCGGTGATGGGCAGATCGCCGTCGCCCGCGGAGACATTGGCCCGGGCGCTCTCCATACGCAACTGGCGTTCATCGGCCACATCCACATCGAAGGTCTGCGCCCCTACGGTGACGCGATACCCGCGCGGCTGCTCTTCCACCACCAGTTCGTAGGATTTGTGGTTCATGAGCAGGGAATACAGCCCCAGGGGATCGACCTGAAGCAGATCGGCTTCTACGGGCTCGCCGTCCAGAGTCATGCTGCCGTCGGGAGCAATATCGATTTCAAAGGTGATGCCGTCGATTTGGGCGAGATATTTCATAACGAAGCACCGTGAACTGTGAACTGTGAGCAGTTAAACCAATCGCCGCAGGCCTTCGAGCAGGGCGGCTTTGCGCCAGGCCGAAACGCCGTCCTCGCGTCCGCCATCATGAGCGAAGGTAATCGCCCGCTGGCCGCGTTCGTAGAGGAGCATGGCCGAGATGAGCGCCGCGATCTTGCGCCGTTCGTCGATATCATCGCTGACGGGCGGTTGGTGCGTTTCCAGGAAACGGGTGTCGAACTGGCCCCATTGGAAGCGGGGGGTGTCCATCAGGCCCAAATGGAAGGGGATCGAGGTCTTGACGCCGGCGATGCGGTATTCGGTGAGCGCCCGGCGCAGGCGCAGGATAGCCTCGGCCCGATTGTCGCCGTAGGCGATGAGCTTGGCGATCATGGGGTCATAGTACAGGCCCACTTCCATGCCCACATAGACGCCCGATTCGACGCGAATGCCCGGGCCCGTGGGCTCGCGCAGGGCGACGATCTTGCCGGTGGAGGGCATGAAGTTGTTGTCCGGGTCCTCAGCGGTGATGCGGGCCTCGATGGCCCATCCCTTCATGGTCACGTCTTCCTGACGGATGCGCAGCCGCCGACCATCGGCAATGGCGATCATCTCCTTGACGATATCAATGCCCGTAACCATCTCGGTGACGGGGTGTTCCACCTGCAGGCGGGTGTTCATCTCCAGAAAATAGAAGTTCTTGTCTTTGTCCAGCAGGAATTCCACCGTGCCCGCGGAGACGTAGTTCACCGCTTTGGCCGCGGCCACGGCCACGGCGCCCATCCGCGCCCGCAGGTCATCATCCACCGCCACCGAGGGGCTCTCCTCCACCAGCTTCTGATGCCGCCGCTGGATGGAGCATTCCCGCTCGCCCAGGTGGATGACGTTGCCGTGCATGTCGGCCAGGACTTGAATTTCCACGTGGCGGGCGCCTTCCACGACTTTCTCCAGATAGACGGTGTCGTCGCCGAAGGCTTTGAGGGCTTCGCGGCGGGCCGCAGCCAGGGAGGATTTCAGATCTTCGGGTTTGAAGACCATGCGCATGCCTTTGCCGCCACCGCCTGCGCTGGCCTTGACCAGCACGGGATAGCCGATCTCCTCGGCCGCGGCCAGGAGTTCGTCATCGCTTAGACCCGCGGGGGTGCCCGGGATGAGGGGGACGCCCGCTTTGGCCACGGTTTCGCGGGCGGTGACCTTGTCGCCCATGGCCGCGATGGCCTCGGGCGTGGGACCGATGAAGACGACGCCGGCGTCGCGGCAGGCTGCGGCGAAAGCCGCGTTCTCGGCCAGGAAGCCATAGCCGGGATGGATGGCGTCCGCGCCCGCTTTCAGGGCCACGTCGATGATCTTATCCCCGCGCAGATAGCTTTCGCTGGCTGCGGGCGGGCCGATATGATAGGCCTCGTCCGCGTAGCGGACGTGCAGCGCGCTGCGATCCGCGTCCGAATAGACGGCCACGGTGCTAATGCCGCGCTCCTGACAGGCGCGGATGATGCGAAGGGCGATTTCGCCGCGATTGGCGATGAGGATTTTCTGGAACATAGGCGGTTTTGGGAACGCAGATGACGCAGATGCACGCAGATTGTCGCGGATGATTTTATGAATTCGTTGTTCTTTTATGGGCGCTTCTTTGTGGGTTTGGAAGTTGATCGCTTCTTGAAACGCGCTGTCTCGTAAACTTTCCGCGTGATTTGGAGCTTGGGACCAAAGTTGAGGACCAATCCCACTTCGATACCAGTTGCGCGAAGATAATTCAGCAACTGGGCTTCATGTGCCTCGACTATGGTTTCGACGGACTTGATTTCCAAAATAACCAGATCATTGACAATGATATCCGCAACATAATGACCAACCGGTTCGCCTTCGTAAAAGACGATGATGGGAGCCTGTTGCGATGTTTTGAATCCACGTTTATGGAGCTCAAGGATCAAAGCATTCTCATAGACTTTTTCCAGAAAGCCATAGCCAAGGGTATTGTAAACCTTGTAGAAGGCATTAATGATTTCCCCGGTCAGGTCTTGATGTTTGTAACGACGCACTTTCTCGAATCCTTTCTTCAAGAAATCTGCGTAAATCTGTTGTTTCTGCGTTATCTGCGTTCTATTTGGGTTCTGATCATGAGCCAGACCTGATCCGGCGCGAAGGATTCAGGCGGAAGCGTATGGATCGATTGGGTCAAACCGAAGCCCGGGCCGGGGTGCAAATACAGCCGCCGGATTTCTTCCACGACGACCTGGACGGGCTGTCCGATGGGGAGGTCCAGGGAATCCTCCCACACCAGGCTGAGACTGGCGACGCCGTAGACCCAATCGCCCTCCTCCACGTCGGGCGGGAGATCGCCGAAGGTGGAGGCCAGCAGGGTGATGGGCGTGGGGGTGTCGAGGAGTAGATAGGCGATGGTCAAGTCGTCCTCCTCCCACACGAAACGTCGGCGCACCCGACCCGCGAACGCGTGCCGCGCGCCCTCCACCTGCACCAAAACGGGCTGCACGGGCCCGGACGCGACCTCGAACCAGCCCGCGGGGTCATCGAACGCGGCCTGGCCCAGCATGTCGGTGGCGATCATGATATTGAAGGCCGCGCCGACTTCGACGCCCAGGTAGTTGCGGGCGGCGTAGACATGGTTGGGGAGGAGGAGCGTGAGGGACATGGAGTTTCAGTGATCAGTGATCAGTTTCTACGACGGGGGCGGGAGGAGCGGCGGCGGCCCGAGCGTTTTTTGGGCCTGGACCGCGCTTTTTCCTGCACTTCGGGCTCGCCCAGGGGTTTGTGCAGGGCCTCATGGTAGAAATCGTCCACCAGCATGGCCAGCAGGTCGAGGCCATGATCCGTCTGGATGAGTTCCTGGATCATGGGCGCGAAGCGGCGCATGCGCTCCACTTGCAGCTTATCCCGCTCTCGCAGCTTCGCCTCCAACAGCACGATGGCCCGCTCGGAGACGACGGCGGCCACGTCCTCATCGGTGGGCGGCACCCGCTCCTGCATGGTGATGTCGTAGCGGCGGGCGATTTCGCGCAGTTTGGGGGCTTCGAGCTGGTTGACCAGGGAGATGGCCACGCCCGCAGCTCCGGCCCGCCCCGTGCGTCCCGCCCGATGGATGTAATCCTCCGCGTCTTCAGGCGGTTCGTAGAGGAAGACGTGGGAGAGGGCGGGGATGTCGATGCCGCGGGAGGCGACGTCGGTGGCGACCAGGAAGCGGAGTTCGCCCCGGCGCACCCGTTCCAGCACCCGCTCCCGGGCCTTTTGCGACAGGTCGGAGCTGAGTTCGGCTGCATCGTAGCCAAATCGATTCAGCACCGTGGCCACGTAGTGCACCTTGTTGCGGGTGTTGCAGAAGATGAGCGCGGATTCGGGATTCTCCACCTCGATGATACGCACCAGACTGCGGTCTTTGTCCATGCCCGGCACAACGTAAAATACATGCTCGGTCTCCACCACGTGCACATGGTCGCTGCTGAGGCTGATATGCACGGGATCGTGCAAAAATTCTTGGGCCAGACGCAGCACCCGCGGGGGGAAGGTGGCGGAGAACATGGCCGTGTTGACGTGGCGTTTGGGCAGATACCCGCGCACGGCCCGCATATCGGGATAGAAGCCCATGGAGAGCATCCTGTCCGCCTCGTCGAAAATGAGGATGCGCAGATGGTCGAGGGAGAGATTGCGTTTGAGGAGGTGATCGAGGATGCGGCCGGGCGTGCCTACGACGAGATGCGCGCCCGCCTTGAACGCGGCGATCTGCGGGCCGTAGCTGGCTCCGCCATAGACGGCGATGGTGCGCACGCCGCTGTCGCCCGCCAACACCTCCGCCTCATGCGCGACCTGCTTGGCCAGCTCGCGAGTGGGGACCATGATCAGCACCTGGCAGGTCTTTTTGGCGGGGTCGATGCGATCCAGGGCAGGGAGCAGGAAAGCGCCGGTTTTGCCGCTGCCCGTGTGGGATTGCACCAGCACGTCTTTGCCCGCGAGCAAGTAGGGCATCGATTTGGCCTGCACGGGCATGAGCTTCGTCCACCCGGCGCGAGCCGCGGCGGCCTGCAGGTTCTCGGGCAGGTCGGAGAGGGTGATTTCGGGGAGATCGGTAGTTTGGGATTGGGTCATGAGAGATGAAAAAGGATTAAAGACTGAAGATTAAAGATTGGCGGAAACGGCGGGGCGTCCTGGTCTTTAATCTTCAATCTGTTACAGCGGGATATTCCCATGCTTCTTCCATGGGTTCGTATCCCGCTTGTTGCGCAGCATTTCCAGCGCATTGATGAGCCGCGGGCGGGTTTCGTGGGGGATGATGACGTCATCCACGAAGCCCCAGGACGCGGCGACGTAGGGATTGGCGAATTTCTGGCGGTATTCTTCGACCAGACGGGCTTTTTCGGCCACCGGGTCTTCGGATTTGGCAAGTTGGCGGCGGTAGATGATATTGACCGCGCCATCGGGCCCCATCACGGCGATTTCGGCCGAAGGCCAGGCGAAGACCAGGTCCGCGCGAATGTGGCGGGAGTTCATCACGCAGTAGGCCCCGCCGTAGGATTTGCGGGTGATGACGGTGACTTTGGGCACGGTGGCTTCGGCGAAGGCGTAGAGGAGTTTGGCCCCATGACGGATGATGCCGCCATGCTCTTGCGCCGTGCCAGGCATGAAGCCGGGCACATCCTCGAAAACGACGAGAGGGATATTGAAGGCGTCGCAGAAGCGCACGAAGCGGGCCGCTTTGGTGGAAGCGTCGATATCGAGCACGCCCGCCAGCACTTTGGGCTGCTGAGCCACGATGCCCACGCTACGCCCGCCCAGCCGGGCAAAACCCACGATGATGTTCTGGGCGAAGTGCTCATGCACCTCGAAGAAGATGCCATCATCGACCACCCGCTTGATGACGTCCTTCATATCATAAGGCTTGTTGGGGTTGTCGGGGATGATGTCATCCAGGTCCTTGTCCTGCCGCATGGGATCGTCGGTGGCGGGGACGTAGGGCGGGTCTTCGAGATTGTTCTGAGGGATGTAGGTGAGGAGTTGTTGAGCGATGAACAGCGCGTCTTCCTCGCTTTTGGCCACGAAATGGGCGACGCCGCTCTTGCGGGCGTGGGTGTAGGCCCCACCCAGGGTCTCGAAGGTGACATCCTCGTGGGTCACGGTCTTGACCACCTCGGGCCCGGTGATGAACATGTAGGAGGTCTGGTCCACCATGATGATGAAATCGGTGATGGCGGGGGAGTAGACCGCGCCGCCCGCGCAAGGGCCCATAATCAGCGAGATCTGGGGCACGACGCCCGAGGCCAGGGTGTTGCGCAGGAAGATATCGGCGTAACCGCCCAGGGAGACGACGCCCTCCTGGATGCGGGCCCCGCCCGAATCGTTGAGGCCGATGATGGGCGCGCCGTTTTTCATGGCCATGTCCATGATCTTGACGATTTTCTCGGCGTGGGCCATGGAGAGAGAGCCGCCAAATACGGTGAAATCCTGAGAGAAGACGTAGACCAGCCGTCCGTCGATGGTGCCGTAGCCGGTGACCACGCCGTCCCCCAAGGGTCGGTTCTTCTCCATACCAAAATCGTAAGTGCGATGCTGCACATAGGCGTCGAGCTCGCGAAACGACCCTTTATCCAGCAAGAGGTCGAGGCGCTCGCGGGCGGTCAGTTTTCCTTTTTCGTGCTGGCGACGAATGCGCTCTTCGCCACCTCCCAAAAGCGTTTTCTCCCGCATCTGGCGGAGCAATTCGATCCGTTCTTTGTTGGTGGTCATGCCCAGTACTCGCTAAAGGATGGGTTAGATGAAGGCGTAGTTGGTCTCAATTATAGCCGATGGGGTGATGAAACAGGAATTTCGGGGGATCATCGTGAGGGATTCGTAACCGGGCCTCCCACGCGACGTCGCTCATCCCCAAAAGAAACACCGCCCCCGCCATTTTGGCGCGTGCGTCGTGAAAACTGCGTTGGCAACGTGGCGCCTGCTATGAAAATAAGATTAGGGAACGCAGATGACGCAGATTGCAGCAGATGAACGCAGATAAAGAAAAATCTGGTAACTGCTAAGGTATCGCCACCACTTTTTGCCACGAAGACACGAAGAAAAGCCAAGGCACGACGTATTTTCCTTGATTTTTCCTTCGTGTCTTCGAAAAACTTCGAGCCTTCGTGGCTTTTGGCAG
>JALXCB010000097.1 GCA_026991225.1 Anaerolineae bacterium
CCGTATGGAAATGATCCTCCATCACATGGTTTCTGATGTTTTTTCGTTGCTTTGCTCATATCTTCAATCTTTGCTTGCCTTGTTCACTCGACGAAAAAACATGTCTGCTATTCCAATATGAGCGATTGTAGAAGCCTGCGAGCGGCTTTTACTGCCCGCCCAGGCGAAATGACAACCTATCGAGAAAGGAGATGTATGATGAATCACGCACGGCCGACGCTTCTTGGCGTCACCGTCAAAACGCTCGTGATCCATACCGTCACGTATTTCATCGTGGGGCTGCTGGCGTCATTGCTCCTCGACTACGCGCGCTTTTTCTCTGAATCCAGCCTCAACCTCATCATGCGGCCAACAAGCGATCCGTGGGTGATGGCGGGCCCACTGTTCCAGCCTGTCAGGGGGATTCTGTTCGGGATTGTGTTTTATCTGCTGCGGGAGCCCTTCTTCGAGAAAAAGAACGGCTGGCTGGTCATGTGGCTCGTGCTGGTGTTGGTGGGGATCATCGGGGTGTTCGGGCCCGCGCCTGGCTCCCTGGAAGGGATGATCTACACGGTGTTCCCGCTCTCGGTTCATCTGAGAAGCCTGCCGGAGCTTCTCCTCCAATCGCTGTTCCTGTCGCTGCTCCTGTTCTATTGGGTGAATCATCCAGAGAAAAGATGGCTCAACTGGGTGATGGGGATTGCATTCGTGATTGTGATGACGCTGCCTCTGCTCGGGTTGCTTGCTGGGGCGGCAGCGTAAGGCCTGGTTCGACTGGCGAAGGGTGTGTCCCAATTTTTTGGCGAGCACTTGCCGAGTAAACCCGGGCTCCTGGTTGACTGACTACAGTCTAAGGCCATCCGGTTCCGCAAAACTTTCCCCAAGAGACCATGTGCTCCCTCCCCTGAAAACGAGCGGAGCGAGTTTCGGGGGAGGGCTGGGGAGGGGGCAAAAAGACATGGCAAACGCATATGCAACGTTTTGTCAGTCGGCCAGCCCAAACTCTGTTGCCACCTCCCGAAGGTCATCTGCGGTGCCAATTATCTGGGACGTACCCCTGGCGAACTGGCGAAAGTAACACTTGACCGGGTTTCGCCATCTGGTATAATGGAATGTACGTTGGCTTGCCACGCAAAATCCACTTCAGGAGGCGAACGATGACGCTTCATGGCGATGTCAGCGATTTTCTCGCCATTGCCGAAGTGGCCGACGCTACAACGAAGTGGCTGGCCATGCATTTGCAAACCGATGTGGCCGCGGCCCGACCACGCGGGGGGCGGGATCGCGTCTCCCTGACCATCCTGCAACAGGCCCGCGACTATCTGGCTCAGGTGCGGGAGGGGTTCGTGCTCAGCGTGCGCGCGGGCCAGGTCAGCGATAGCAGCGAGATGCGTTATCTGCTGGAGCGCGTCTTGCTGGATTGGGACGCGTTGAGCCGGGAGCTGGGACTGGCGCTGGAGAGTGAGACCGAGGTCGAGTTCGATCGGGCGCTGGAGCGCGTACGCGGCCAGCTTCTGGCTTTTGGCATGGCGCTGGTCGCGTTGGCGGCCCTGCCCCGCCTGCCTTCCGAATCGGTCACCTTCCCCCACAGCTACAACAAGCCCCCCACCTACGCCGACATCCCCGCGCCCGTCACGCCAGGCCAAGTGCTGGATCGCATCGAGGAGATGGAGGGGATGGTGTGGCAGTTCGCCCGCGGGCGCTGGGGCGATCTCCTGAGGCGGCGATACGGGCCTCTGCGCCGCACCTACGGCTTCTTCGAGACCAGCGCTTTGCTGGCCGGGGAGCACGCCCGCCGCTTTACCTCCACCAGTCTTTGAGGGAACGCGGGTCCATAAACCGTCCCGTGTCGCGGATGGAGACGCCCGGCGGCGTCTCCATCGCCCGGGCAAAGGGCTGGCCCGGGCGCAGTGCGGGCAGCTCCGCGCGGCCCGCCGCGTCCAGACGCCGATACAGCGCCAGCAGGTCGGGATCGACGCACACGTTCTCCAAATGCAGGGTGTAACCCCAGACGACGTTATCCTCCCGCGTGTACTTCAGGGTGATGCGATGGCGCTCGGCGTACAGCACCAGCGCCTCGAAGCCCTGGCCCAAATCATAGCCGGAATTGGGCAGATAGAGGCGCTCATCGGGCTGCGCGTCCACCCAAATCAGGGTGACGGGCGGGTCGGCGATGGGCTCCCCGTGACGATCCTGCGCCCAATCCCATGTATTCACCCGGCTGACGGCCTCGATAGGGGGCTGGCGAGCCGGAGCGAAGAGGGTGCTGAGCAGAGGCGCGTCGGGATCGGTGGGGCCATTGATCCAGATGTAGCTGGCCGGGGCGGTGGCGGGCGCGTAGCCGCGCAGGGCCAGGTTGAGGTCAGGATGTTGGGCCGCGGGCCGGTCGGTGGGCGGCGGCTCCACGGTCAGCGCCTGATAGGTCGCGCCCGTGCGCTCGCATAATGCGCTCGCGGGCAGCGTCAGGGGCAGGAAAACGCGGTAGGGTGGGCCGCCTTCCTGGGCCCGGACGACGTTGCTGGCTCCCAGCCACGCGGCCAGGGCCAGCAGCAGGGGCAGCAGCTTGGAGAGGATGCTTTTGTTCAAACGACGTTCTTCTCGGGGTGGAGTTCCTGGGTCAGGAAACGTTCGTAGCGCAGGGGATCGATATTCACCGTCTGCGCCCGACCATCCAGAATCTCCTCGGCCATCAGCAGCCCGCACACGGGCCCGTGCATGAAGCCATGTCCGCTGAAGCCGGTGCATGTGTAGAAGCCCTCCAGGGGCAGCTTGCCGATGATGGCCTGGTGGTCGGGAGTGACTTCGTATAGCCCAGCCCACTGGGTAAGCAGTTGGGCCTGCTCCAGCAAGGGGAAGCGCTCGATGGCTTTCTCCAGGTGATAGAGGGTCCAGTTCTGATCCACCTCCTCCTTCTCGCCGGGCGTCTCGTTGGGATTGGACATGCCGGTGAGAATGCCGCCGCTTTCGTAGTGGAAGTAGAGGCTTTGAGCGAAGTCGATGATGAAGGGCATGTCGCGGGGGATGCCCATGGGACGGGTGACCACGATCTGGCGGCGGAGAGGGACGACGGGCAGGTCGAAGTCCGCGGTGGCGGCCAGCTTGCCCGACCACGGGCCCGCGGTGAGCAGGGTGACGCCCGCCTCGATGCGCTGGCCGTCTGCGGTCTCCACGCCGATGATGCGGTCACCCTGGCGCAGAATGCGGCGCACAGGCGTGTGGGTGCGAATCTCTACACCCAGGCGGCGGGCCTGCTTCGCGTAGCCTTGGACTATCGAGTTGGGGTCAGCCAACCCGTCACGGTAGTAATTCGTGCCGCCGATGATGGCCGGTTCTGCATCGAGATTCACCAGGGGCGCGCGGCGGGCGATTTCATCTCGATCTAGAATCTCGGTCTCGATGCCCAGGCTGTGCTGCAAGGCCACATTCTTCCGAAAGTCGGCCATCTGCTCCTCCGAACTAAGGAGGAAGAGGTAGCCCACGAAATGCAGGTCGATATCCTGCTCCATTTCTTCGGGAAAGCGCTCCATCATCTGGATGCTGAGGGTGGAGAGGCGGATGTTGACTTCGGTGGAGAACTGGTGACGGATGCCGCCCGCGCATTTGCCCGTGGCGCCCTGGCCCAGGAAGGGCTGTTTTTCCAGCAGGAGGATGCGGCCCGCGCCGCGGCGGGCCAGGTGATAGGCGGCGCTGGCTCCCATGACGCCGCCGCCAATGATGAGGATGTCGGGGTGTTGGTGCATGGTGCTCATGATTGGGTATCCGTGGAGAGTGAAGCAAGGGAGGAACGATAGTGCATATCGGCGACAATGCCTTCGTGGTCGCTGAGGCGAAAATTGTCGGAGGTAACGGCGGGCAACGCCCACACGCGTTCAGAGCTCAGTTCGGGGCTGAGCGCGATGTGGTCAACAGTGGCGTGATGGGTTTCGGGCAGGGGGCCCGATGTGATCACCGAGAGTTCGTGCGCGTCCAGGAGGTTATGGAGCGCTTGAGAGACCCGTTTGGGCATGTAGGAAGGGGGAATGCGTTGGTTGAAATCCCCGGTCATCACCAGGGGATGGGTGGCGATGGCGGGAAGGCATTTTGTCAGGCCCTTCAGGTGGCGCAGATGGTCTTCCCACACGGCCCGGTTGCGATGTCCTGTGCTGACATGGGCGTGTCGCCAGGGGATGCACACGCCCACAAATCGCAGGTCACCCAACCGCGTGCGCGTGACGCCATCCACATATCGGCCCGGGGGCATGTCGGACGTTCGTTCCGGCGAGGCGTCGTGCCAGGAGAATTTGCTCCACAACAACACTTTTCGACGTCCCTCCTGGATGGGATAGCCGTAATCCGCTTCGGACGTGATGAGGTGTCCGAATTCAGGAAGGAAGTCGGTATATCCCTCGGTGATGCAAATGACGTCAGGGTCCAGCAAGTGGATGATCTCACGAATGATTTTCCCTCGTTTCGATCGAGGCGAAGCCCATGCTACATTCCAGTTGAGGAGGCGAAGGGTGTGTGCGGCAGTCATTTTGGCGTCAAACCGGACGGATGGGCAGGCCCGCGGCCAGGAGATAGGTCTTGAGGTCGGGGATGCTGAGCTGATGGAAGTGGAAGAGGCTGGCGGCTAGGGCCGCGTCCGCGCCGCCCGTGGTCAGGGCTTCGAGAAAATGCTCCGGTTTGCCCGCGCCGCCGCTGGCGACGACGGGCGCATTCACGGCCGCGCTCACCGCCTGCAGCAACGGGATATCGTAGCCGCTTTGCGCGCCATCCCGATCCATGCTGGTGAGCAGGATCTCGCCCGCGCCCCGGTCCACCGCTTCCTTCGCCCAGGCGACGACGTCCAGGCCCGTGGGCTTGCGCCCGCCGTGGGTAACCACTTCCCAGCGGTTCGGGCCGCGCTGGCGGGCGTCGACGGCCACAACGATGCACTGATTCCCGAACAGCGCCGCGCCCTGACCGATGAGATCGGGGTTTTTCACCGCAGCGGAGTTGATGCTGACCTTGTCCGCGCCCGCGGCCAGCATTTCGTACATATCGTCCACCGTGCGCAGGCCCCCGCCCACGGTGAAGGGAATGAACACCTGATCGGCCACGGCTCGCACCACCCGCCGCATGATGCCGCGGCGTTCGTGGGTGGCAGTGATATCCAGGAAGACGAGTTCGTCCGCGCCCTGGGCGTCATAGACCATGGCCTGCTCCACGGGATCGCCCGCGTCCCGCAGGTCGATGAAGTTGACGCCCTTGACCACGCGGCCATCTTTCACGTCAAGACAGGGAATGATGCGTTTGGCAAGCATGAGATTCAACCGCCAAAGCGGACGAAATGAAGGGCGGGGTCGGGGAGATCATCGCCCTTGACCAGATTGACCATGGATTCGGGATAGAAGCGGAAGCCGTAGGGGAGCAACGCCTGTCGGGCGAAATCGGAGCTCAAATCTACGGGCAGGCCGAACATATCCCGTCCGCGAGCATGCGCCCAAAAGCGGATATGCTCCAGAATCCAGAGATGGTCGGGGAGGGCGAGATCGGGATGGATGAGCAGCAGCTTGCCCTCGGCCCACGACGTTCCGGGAAAGAAGTAGGCCAGGGCCAGGGCGAAGAGGCGTTGGCCGCGCCAAAAGAGCAAGGTCTCGGCAAAATCCTTTTCCAGCGCCCAGGTCAACCAGGGCAGGTAATCCAGGCCCGGCATGATGCGCTGGCACAACACGCGCACCGCATCCTCCACCCATGCTCGCTCCTCTGTGCGGACGGTCTCGTAGGCGGTGGCGTAGAAGGGGGATCGGCCCGAAATGATGCTCGTGTTCGTTCCTCGATACGCATACACCGAAAGCCCTCGCAGGCGATAGCCCAGGCGCTGATAAAAGGCCAGGTTCGAGATGGCTGTGGGCCAGGTCATCAGGGCGATGGCGGTGACCCCGCGATGGGTGAGATAGGCTTCGGCGTCTGCGACGGCCTGCTGACCCAAGCCTCGCCCCTGGAAATGGGGATGGACGGCCAGGGTGTGGAACCAGCCCAGCCGCCCGTAGCTGCGGCACACGTTGAAGGCGACGATGTCGTTGTCGAGCAGCCCCACGCGCACGCCTTCGGGCTCCCGCTCGACATAACTTTCGATCTTGGCTTCCGCGTAATGCTGCCAGTGCCCCAGGCGGGTGTTGCCATACAGGCTGCGTCTTTGCGGCGCGTAGGCGGCGTCCACCAAATGGCTGGCCTGCGTGATCTCATCGGGGCGGATGGGGCGGAATGTGAGGCGCATGGGGGATAGTAATCAGTGATCAGTGATCAGTACTCAGTTCGACGGCGGGGGGATTGCGCTGATGTGGGATGAAAATGGCGGGGCGCGTAGTCCCGTAAACCGGTAGACCAGGAAACCAGGAAACCAGGGAAACCGGGTCGATTCGCTGACCCGCCCGGTCTCCCGGTCTCCCGGTTTCCCGCCTTTGTTTTCAAAGCAGTCTGACGGCGGGCAAGCCCGCGCCGATGCGGATGAAAATGCCTCGCGGCTGCGTTGGCGCGGGAAGCCAGGCACGTAATGCGTAATACGTGATGCGTAATGACCTCACGGATTACGGATTACGCTTCACGTCCGTCGCGGACTCGCCCAACATGGGCTTCGAGTTGCTTTTGCAAACCAACGCAACGCTATTTCCGGAACAGCGCCTGGGGCAAAGTGAATTGGCCTGTATAAAGGGCCTGTCCCACGATGACGCCTTCGACGCCGTCGGATGCATGGGAGCGCAGCGCCCGGATGTCATCCAGGGAGCTCACGCCGCCCGAGGCGATGACCTTGAGACCGCTGGCGCGGGCCAGTTCGACGCTGGCGGCGACGTTCACGCCCGCCAGCATCCCATCCCGGCTGATGTCGGTGTAGACCGCGCGCTGCACCCCGGCCTCGGCCATGGCCCGGGCCAGGTCCACCGCCCGCACGTCGCTGACGCTGAGCCAGCCGTGGGTGGCCACCCGACCATCCCGGGCGTCGATGCCGACGACGATGCGATCGGGCCCGAAGCGGGCCAGGGCGTCGTGCACCAAGTCGGGGCGCTGCACGGCGATGGTGCCCAGCACGACGCGCGTCGCGCCTAACCCCAACGCCAGCTCGATATCTTCCAGCGTGCGCAAACCACCCCCGAACTGGATGGGGACGTCCACAGCGGCCCGGATTTCTTCCAGGCGCTGGAGATTGATGGGACGTTGGGCGGCTTCTGCACGGACGCCGTCACCGAACGCGCCGTCCAGATTGACCACATGCAGCCAGGTCGCGCCCTGGGCGGCCCAATGTCGGGCCATGGCCGCGGGGTCGTCGCTGAAGACGGTCTCTGTGTTGGGATCGCCCTGACGCAGGCGCACACAGCGCCCGCGGCGTAGATCGATGGCGGGGAAAATCGTGAACATGGCTCCATCCTATCGCAAAAAAGCGCGGGCTTCAAGTTCCCGAGCCTAACCCGGACAAGCCGGAACCAAGAAGTTACACAGAGTTGCTCAGAGAAATCACAGAGTTGCACAGAGAGAAAATGATCGATGGATCTCTGTGAGCTCTGTGTGGCTCCAAAGCAGCTCAGTGAGCTCTGTGTAACTTTTAGCTCGCTGGGCTAAAATGTCACTGATAAGGTACTGCCGATCGTAGTGAGTTTGGCGAAACGCGCTTCGCGGGTTATACTTTTTCGTGAGCTTTGCGCCTCTTTCTCACGCCAGGTAAACGCATGAAGCTTTCTTCTGAGAAGCATGAACGCACCCGCGACGTGTATGAACGGCTTCCAGGTTTGCCCGAGCCGCCGCCAGTCCCGATTCCGCCCGTGGGCGATTTGCGCTCTCTCGAGCAGAAGGGGCTGAAGATCACGCCTACATCCCAGCGGATTGTCATGGCCGCCATGAAACTGTCGGGATTGGCGGGTTTTCAGGCGCGCCTGCCGCAGGATGTCTCCCAGCGATTGCGTCGCACCAACAACCGACTGCCCGGCCTCTTCGCACCGCCTCTCTCCGCCACCGCGGCTTTTCTGGACGACCCGCGCGGGCTGAGTCAACTGGAACGGGCGGCCGCGCTGGTCATGGGCGCTTACGACCTGTACAGGGCGCTGTATAGCGGCCATTTCGAGCCGGATCGCTACAAGGGCGAGCCTTTGGAAATGGGGCAGATGGCCAATCTCTTTGGAACGACCCTGGTCGTGGATGGCCGGGGCGCGCGGCTGTTCAAGACGACCAACGCCGCTTATTTCACCGTCATTGCTGGGGGACGCTATTTCATCCTGACCATCGATCCTGAGAGCGGGCCCGACTACGCCTCGATTCTGGCGGGGCTGCAAGCCATCGTCGAGACCGTGCGCCGACCGCCGCCTCCGGAAGGCTATTTCTCGCCCGGGCCCATTACGGCCGGAACCAATCGCACTCAGCGTCGCGCCTTTCGGGCGCTGCGCAAGATTCCGGAAAACGTCCGCTCCCTCGACCTGCTTCAGCATAGCCTCTTCACCCTGGCCCTGGATCTGGACGCCGCACCCGGTTCGGTGGAAGAAGCGGCGCGGATGGCTCACAGCCAGCATTACGAAAACCGTTGGTTCCACAGCAGCCTGCAGCTGGTGGTCTTTGAGGACGCCCGAGCCTGCGCCGTCTTCAATTTTACGGCTTATCTGGATGGGAATGCGATGATGCGGGGCGGCGTGGAAATCTTCGAACGCTCGCTCCAATTCGAACCCGCTCCCGACCAGGAGGAGGCGACTCCGGACCGCGATCAGGTGCAGGCTCTGGGGTGGCAGGTCGATCCCCAATTCGTGGAGATGGCCCGACGCGATTACCAGCGCCTCATTTACGACGACCGGGCCACCTTCACCTTCCCGGGCGTGGGGCGATCCGCCTTCCAGGAACATGGGATGAGCGCCGTCCCCTCTTTCGTGCTGGCTCTGCTCATGGCCTCGCGGCGTCTGACGGGCGAAACGCCCAATATCATCCAGTTCCTGACCATGAACAAATTTTGCTGTATGGACCTGGAAACGGCCTGGGTGACCACGCCCGAGGTCATCAAATTCGTCGAGACCATGGACGACGAGGGCGTGGACAATGAAACGAAGATCGAATTGATGAAACAGGCCATCGAATCGCAACGCCAGGCCATGCGCCGCTCTCGTCGCGGCCTCTCGCTGATGCGAATCTACGACCTGTATATGCGGGACAGCGGGTTCTTTCGCAAGGTGTATGTGGTCTTCATTGCTCTGATCACCATTCTGATTTTGCGCATAATGGGTTTCTACCAGTCACCCGGTGGTCGCGATATCGTGATCTCCCATCCATCTGTCCATCCCGCAATCCCGGTGTTCGGGCGTCCTGGCGCCCGTCTGCCCTATGTCCGTTTCTTCGGTCTGCATTATCAAATGTTCGATGACAAAACCGTGGTCACATTCATGCCCGGCGTCAAATGGACGATTCCTAACGAGAAGCTGGCCCAGGAACTGGCATCGGATTTGAAACGACTGAAGGCGCTTCTCGAAAGCCGATGATCGCTTTTCTGCACGGGTGAGCTATCCTCTTCCTGCGATTTGACAATGGATCCCGAACTGAGTATAATGCCCGCCAACTTAAGAGATTTCACTCCTACTCACGTTTTTTCTTCGTAAATCGAATGTTCTTCGGCATCAGCCTGCTTGTCCTCGTTATTATTATTGAGCTCCTCGCTCTTATTAGCGGCCAGGAGCCGATACCGGTTGGACAGGAGGCGGATGCCCGACAACGAAGACGTTAGTCAGTATCCTACGACAAAGCAGAGGCCCTCTTCCAGCCGGGAGAGGGCTTTTTTTAATGGCCAACTGTCAATGGCTAATGGTCAATTGTCAACTCTCAGAGCGCAATGACATTGGCGTTGGACATCGGACGTTGGACATTGGACAACTTAAACCAGGCAATGAGGCCTTCAGCCGACCGTCGCACCCCGGCGGGACGTTGAGGGCCTTTCTTTTTTCATCCTTTCCCCACCCAGGAGAAGACCATGAAGCGAACAGGCGCACAAATCGTTTGGGAAGCGCTCATCCGCGAGGGCGTCACCACGGTGTTCGGACACCCCGGCGGCGCCATCCTTCCCGTGTACGATGCCATGCCCCAGTATCCGGTGCGGCACATTCTCGCCCGCCATGAGCAGGGCGCAGGCCACATGGCCGACGGCTACGCCCGCGTCACCGGCGATGTCGGCGTTGCCCTGGCCACCTCGGGCCCGGCCGCCACCAACCTGGTCACGGCGCTGGCCACGGCCATGATGGATTCCGTGCCCATCGTCGCCATCACCGGCCAGGTGCCCACCACCCTGCTGGGCAACGACGCCTTTCAGGAAACCGACGTCACCGGCGTCACGCAGGCCGTGACCAAGCACAACTACCTGGTCACCGATATTGATGATCTGGCCCGAATCATGAAAGAGGCCTTCCACATCGCCCGCACGGGCCGCCCAGGTCCTGTCCTCGTGGACATCTGTAAGGACGTTCTCAACGACGAGACCGAGTTCGCATATCCGGAGGAGGTGGATTTGCCTGGCTACCATCCTTACTTCGGGCTGGATGAGCAGGCGGTGGAGGCGGCCGCGGAGCTCATCAACAACGCTCATCGCCCGGTCATCATCGCCGGGCATGGCGTGCAGATGGCTCACGCCGAGAACGAGCTGCGCGAGCTGGCCGAACGGGCGCACATCCCCGTGGCCATGACCCTGCTGGGCCTGGGCGATATCCCCGAAACCCATCCCCTGAGCCTGGGCATGTGCGGGATGCACGGCGAGGCCCGGGCCAACAAGGCCATTCAAGAGAGCGACGTCCTCATCGGCATCGGCATGAGGTTTGATGATCGGGTCACGGGCGATCTGGACGCGTTCGCGCCCAACGCCAAGATCATCCATATCGAATTCGACCCGGCCGAGATCAACAAAAACGTGCCCGCGGATGTGGCCGTGCTGGGCGACGCCAAAGAGGCGCTTCAGGCGCTGATGGGCAAGGTGAAGCCCGCACAGCATAAAAACTGGATGGCGCAGATCGAGGAGTGGAACCGGGAATCTCAGGAGCTGGACATCCTCAACGCGGAGGTGGATGAGCTGATTCCGCCCATGGTCATGCGGGAATTGTGGCATGTGACGGAGGGTGATGCCATCGTGGTCAGCGACGTGGGGCAGCATCAAATGTGGGAGGCCCAGTACTTCCTACACGAGCGTCCCCGCCAATTGCTGACCAGCGGCGGTTTGGGCACCATGGGCTATGCCCTGCCCGCGGCCATCGGCGCGCATTACGCCGCGCCCGATGAAACCGTGTGGGCCGTGGTGGGCGATGGGGGCTTTCAGATGACCATCCAGGAGCTGGGCGTGCTCATGCAAGAGCGGGTTCCCGTCAAGATCGCCATCATCAACAACGGCTTCCTGGGCATGGTGCGGCAGTGGCAGGAGCTGTTCTACGAGAAGAATTACGCGGGCACGCCCATCCAGAGCCCCGACTACGTCAAACTGGCCGAGGCTTATGGCATCCCCGCCCGCCGCGTCACCGACCGCAAAGACGTGACCGCGGCTTTGCGAGAGGCCCAGGAGCACGACGGCCCCTTCCTCATCGAATTCCAGGTGAAGGAGGAAGTCAACGTCTATCCCATGGTGGCTCCGGGCGAAGCCATCGACAACCTGCTCCGCCGCCGCATCGTCCAGGGCCCCAGCGGCCTCCAACCCGCATGGTGACAATCTTTAGTCTTTGATCTTTGCCCCTCCTCCCCCAACGACAACGCCCTTTCTGAGCCTATCTGGCAAAGGAGCTCCCATTATGACCCACGACCCCTCGACCTTCAACAAACACACCATCATCGCCTGGCTGGAAGACAAGCCCGGCGTCCTCAGCCGGGTGCTGAGCCTCTTCCGCAGGCGCAATTTCAACATCGAGAACCTCTCGGTGGGGCACAGCGAGACGCCCGGCGTCAGCCGCCTCACCTTCACCGTCAATGGCGATGACCAGATGGTGGAGCAAGCCATCAAGCAGCTTTACAAGCTCGTCAACGTCCTGCGGGTGGAAGACGTGACCGAGAAGCCCGCGGTGCGCCGGGAAATGGCCCTCATCCGCGTGAAGGTGGACGCCAAAACCCGGCCCGAGGTCATGCAACTGGTGGACATCTATCGGGCCAGCATCATCGACGTGAGCATGGATTCGCTGGTGGTGCAGGCGGTGGGGCATGAATCCCGCCTGGACAGCCTCATCGACCTGCTCTCCAACTTCCCCATCACCGAAATGGTGCGCACCGGGCCCGTGGCCATGACCCGCGGCGCCGCGGGTAAGAATGGCAACGGCAAGCACGCCCGGCGCATGGCGCTCTGATGGGAATGAGTAATCAGTAAACAGTGATCAGTAATCAGTTCTGATCTGCAACGCCCCACTGATTACTGTTTACTGATAACTGATTACTCCCCTCACATTCCTTTCAAATCTAACTTATCCCAAACTCACTTCATTTCACAACAAGGATCATCCCCGAAAATGGCAACCATCTACTACGACAAAGACGCTGACCTCGCCCAAATCAAAGACCGCAAGATCGCTGTGCTCGGCTATGGCAGCCAGGGGCACGCCCACGCCCTCAACCTGAAAGACAGCGGCATGGACGTGCGTGTGGGCCTGTACGAAGGCTCCCCCTCATGGGAAAAGGCCGAGGCCGCGGGCCTGCGGGTTGTGCCCACTGCCCAGGCCTGCGCCGAAGCGGACATGATCATGGTGCTCATCCCCGACACGAAGCAGGCGAAAGTCTACAAAGAGGCCATTGAGCCCAACCTGAAACCGGGCGACACGCTCATGTTCGGGCATGGCTTCAACATCCGCTTCGGACAGATCGTCCCGCCCGAGGACGTGGACGTGAGCATGGTCGCGCCCAAAGCGCCCGGCCATCGCGTACGTGAGCTCTTTGTGGAGGGCGTGGGCACGCCCGTGTTGGTCGCGGTCTATCAGGACGCCACGGGCCACGCCTGGCCCGACGTGCTGGCCTACGCCAAGGCCATCGGCGGCACTCGGGCGGGCGCGCTGGTCACCACCTTCGCCGAGGAAACCGAGACCGACCTCTTTGGCGAGCAGGCCGTGCTCTGCGGCGGCGTCAGCGAGCTGGTCAAGGCCGGGTTCGAGACCCTGGTCAACGCGGGTTACCAGCCCGAAATCGCCTACTTCGAGGTGCTGCATGAGCTTAAGCTCATCGTCGATCTCTTCTATCGCGGCGGGCTCACCTACATGCGATACAGCGTCAGCGACACGGCAGAGCATGGTGACTATCACTCGGGCCGCAAGGTCATCAACGAGCAATCCCGTCAGGCCATGAAGCAGATTTTGGCCGACATCCAGTCGGGCGCGTATGCGGAGGAATGGATCGAGGAGAACGCGCAAGGCCGCCCCAACTTCAACGCCCGCCGCGCCGAAGAACGTAGCCATCCCGTGGAACAGGTGGGCCGCGAACTCCGCCGCATGATGCCCTGGCTGGACCCGGTTGAGATCGACTGAGGCGGCTTTCCGACGCAGCGGACGCCATTTCAGTCACGCCGGCGCGGGAAGCCAAGCACGTAATGCGTCATGCGTGATGCGTAATGACCTCACGGATTACGCATTACGCATCACGTCCGTTGCTGACTCGCCCCACGTGGGCTTCGAGTTGCTTTTGCAGACGAACGCAACGCTATTTCCAGAGCAGGAGACCTACCATGTCCGAACCCCCAATTTTCGGCCCCGACAAAGTGCTGATTTTCGACACCACCCTGCGCGATGGCGAGCAATCGCCCGGCGCCACCCTCAACGCGGAGGAGAAGCTGGAGATCGCCCGCCAGCTCGCCCGGCTGGGCGTGGACATCATCGAAGCAGGATTCCCCGCGGCCTCCCCCGGCGATCTGGCTGCGGTCAAGCGCATTGCCGAGACCGTGGGCCGCGAGCCCCGCATCGACAAGCACGGCAACCCCGCGGAGCCGCCCGTGATCTGCGGTCTGGCCCGGGCCAACAAGAAGGACATCGACGCGGCCTGGGAGGCCGTGCGCCCGGCCAAACATCCCCGCATCCATACCTTCCTGGCCACCTCCCCCGTCCACATGAAGTACAAACTGCGCATGACCCCCGACGAGGTGGTGCAGCGGGTGGGGGAGATGGTGGCTTACGCCAAGCAGTATTGCGACGACATCGAATTCAGCCCCGAGGACGCGGGCCGCAGCGATCCCGAATTCCTCTACCGCGTGCTGGCTACCGCCATCGAAGCGGGAGCCACCACCATCAACATCCCCGACACCGTGGGCTACACCACGCCCGAGGAGTTCGGCAAACTCATCGCGGACGTCCGCGAAAACACGCCCGGGGCCAAAGACGTGATCATCTCCGTCCACACCCACAACGACCTGGGCCTGGCCACGGCCAACGCCCTGGCCGGGGTGCAGGCGGGCGCGCGGCAGGTGGAATGCACCGTCAACGGCATTGGCGAGCGCGCGGGCAACACCAGCCTGGAAGAGGTGGTCATGGCCCTCTACGTACGCCAGCAGGTGTATGAGATCGACACCAACATCGTCACCACCGAAATCCACCGCACCTCCGACATGGTCAGCCGCTACACCGGCATGCTCATCCAGCCCAACAAGGCCATCGTCGGGGCCAACGCCTTCGCCCACGAAGCGGGCATCCATCAGGATGGGATGCTCAAGCACAAGCGCACCTACGAGATCATGGATGCCTCCCTCATCGGGCTCAGCCACAGCCGCCTCGTCCTGGGCAAACATTCTGGGCGTCACGCCTTTCGCAAGCGCCTGGAAGACATGGGCTATCGGTTGGATGATGAGGAGCTGAACAAAGCCTTCAAGCGCTTCAAAGAACTGGCCGACAAGAAAAAAGTCGTCTCCGACGCGGACATCGAAGCCCTGGTCGCGGACGAAGTCTATCAGCCCAAAGAGACCTGGGAGCTGGTCAACGTGCAGGTGCAGACCGGCACCAACGTCGTTCCCACCGCGGTGGTCACCCTGCGCAATCTGGAAACGGGCGAGGAGATCACAGACGCCGGGTTTGGCACGGGCCCGGTGGACGCCATGTACCAGGGCATCAACCGCATCGTGGGCGCGCCCAACCGTCTGGTGGAGTACCTGGTGCAGGCCATCACCGAGGGCATGGACGCCAACGGCGACGTCACCATCCGCATCGAGATCCCCGAGAGCCGGGGCTACAAATACACGCCCCAGGGCCGCCCCCGCCGCCGTCTCTTCTCCGGCCGCGGCGTCGACACCGACATCGTCGTCGCCAGCGCCAAAGCCTACATGCAGGCCCTGAACAAGCTCCTGGCCGCGGAGAATGGCGAAGGCGCGGCCGCGCCAGCCAGCGACGGCGTCGATGAGAGCGCAGTCATCGCCATTCATTGATCAGCCTCGGGCATACGCCCATGAAGAACGCTTGCTTACCCTATGGTTGGCGCGGCGAGTCGAAGCGTGTTGCGTGAAACGTGATGCGTGACCAATCTTTAGTCTTTAATCTTTCCCCTTTCCTTCGACCCCCCGCATCTCGCACTCCCCACCACTCCTAATCCTAATCCTAATCCTAATCCCAATCCAAATCCCACCCCCAAACCCATGACCCCACCCAAAACCCTCTTCGAAAAAGTCTGGGATGCGCATGTCGTCAAGCAGGACGAAGGCGCGCCCGCCATCCTCTACATCGACGCCCACCTCATCCACGAGGTCACTTCGCCCCAGGCGTTCAACATGTTGCGGGAACGCGGCTTGACCGTGCGCCGGCCCGACCGCACCTTCGCCACCATGGACCACGCCATCCCCACCCGGCCCGAGCCTCCCGAGCGCTGGCCCGACGCCGCCCGCACCCAGATCGAGACCCTGCGCCGCAACTGCCAGGAATTCGGCGTCACCCTGTGGGACATCGAAGGCCCGGTGCAGGGCATCGTGCACGTGGTCGGGCCGGAAATGGGAATCACCCAGCCCGGCAGCACCATCGTCTGCGGCGACAGCCACACCTCCACCCACGGCGCGTTCGGCGCCCTGGCTTTCGGCATCGGCACCAGCGAGGTCGGGCATGTGCTCGCCACCCAAACCCTGTTGCAACACAAGCCCAAGACCTTCGCCATCAACGTGGAGGGAGAGCTGGGCCCCGGCGTCACCGCTAAAGACATCATCCTGGCCATCATCGCCAAAAATGGCGTGGCCGGCGGCCGCGGCCACGTGTTCGAATACCGCGGCAGCGCCATCGAGAAGCTGGACATGGCCGGGCGCATGACCATCTGCAACATGAGCATCGAGGGCGGCGCCCGCGCCGGCATGATCGCCCCGGATGAGACCACCTTCGCCTGGCTCAAAGGCCGCCCTTACGCGCCCCAGGGCGAGGCCTGGGAGAAAACCGTCGCCTATTGGCGCACCCTGCCCACCGATCCGGGCGCGGTCTTCGGCCGGGAGATGACCCTGACGGCGGACGATCTCGCGCCCATGGTCACCTATGGCGTCAATCCGGGCCAGGGCGCGCCCATCACCGGCCGCGTGCCCACCCGAGACGAGCTGGATGATCCCGGGCAGCGCCGCGACCTGGAAGCCGCTTTGGCATACATGGGCCTGAAAGAAGGCCAGCCCCTGGAAGGCCAGCCCATCGACATCGTCTTTATCGGCTCCTGCACCAACAGCCGCATCGAAGACCTGCGCATGGCCGCTCGCATCGCCCGCGGCCGCAAGGTGGCCGATGGCGTGCATGCCCTGGTGGTGCCCGGCTCCAAGGCGGTCAAGGCCCAGGCCGAAGCCGAGGGGCTGGACCGCATCTTCATCGAAGCGGGGTTCGAGTGGCGCAACGCGGGATGCAGCATGTGTTTGGCCATGAACGATGACAAAGCCGGGCCCGGTCAATACGTGGCCAGCACCAGCAACCGCAACTTCCGCGGACGCCAGGGCCCGGGCGCCCGCACCTTCCTCATGAGCCCCCTCATGGCCGCGGCCGCGGCCATCCATGGCCGTCTGGTGGACGTGCGGGCGATGCTATGACCTAAGAAGCGCAACTCAAATCAATCCTCTTTGGCCAACCTCAACATATGCCAATACAGCTTCTGGCTTAGCCGAAAGCCAACTTCTTCCACCAGTTCATCCAGGACAGGACGAATCTCGACCAACAGCCCCGCCCGCTTCGCTTGTAACAGGATGCCAGCCACGCCGATGACAGGAATACCCATTCGCTCGGCAGCCCGCCGTCCATGACGATCGTCTATCAAAAGCGCATCGGCTTTCAATTCAAACGCCAAAACAATAGCCTCGGATTCGCCAATGTCCAATCCTGGCATCCTGGTCATAAGTCTCTGGACGAAAGTGGAATCAAACAGAGAAACCTGCCTGATCCATTTGACTTCGGACAATAAATCCGAACCAGGCTTGCCGTGAACGCTGATTTCCGAGGCGACCGCAGGAGGAATGATAACCTCGCCAAAAAGCTGTTGCAGTAATTCCAGGCGCTGAATCCGCCACAAAGAAATGATGACGGATGAATCGGAAACAACGATCATTCTTTCCAGAGCCCCAATGCTTTCAGCGTCCTGATATCTTCCTCCAGATCCTCTACATCGTAGTGCATTGGTATGCCACGCTTGCCCAGTACCCGCATAAAGTTGGCCATAGGCAACCCTGCCAGAGTCTTGGCCACGCCCAATGAGATGAGGCCTTCCGCAAAGAGATGCACAGCCAATTCGATCAGCAACTCCTGCGGCGACAGGCCCGAGGCCCGCAACACCCTGGCTGGCACCACAACGCCCTCCTCCATGTTCTCTTCTGCCGTGGCATAAACCGGGCCTGCTTCGCGCAAGGTGGAAGCCCCATCGAGCTGGCCCAGGCGGGCCTCCAGCGCCTCGACGCGGCGGGTGAGCTCTGCTATCTGTTGCGAAACATCTTTTGCAGCCATCTTGCGCGCTCCTATGGATGAACGATAACGCTACGCCACCATTTTACCACCTTGCATCTCCTACTTCAACCTCTCTACCCACTGAACACTAGACATTATCGGGAATAACGTTATGTTGACAATTCGAGGGCCAGACATGCCGAGCTAAGCAACAAAGTAAAGCGAATTAGAAATAGGATAGCACCACCAATGGCTGGTAAAATCAGTTCGCCAA
>JALXCB010000098.1 GCA_026991225.1 Anaerolineae bacterium
CCCCATGCGGGGGGCGTAGCGCCCCCGCATGGGGGGTGGCAGGGGGGTGTCCCCCCTGCACAGTGCTGCGCCGACTGATGGGGTTTTACAAATTAAACGGGTCATGGGCCTCATTCTATTACCGGATTGTTTTGTAAACGTTCATAAGTCGGGCTCTTTAGGCGCAAGCCTCCTCCTTTGCTTCCTCCCCCACTCCGAAATGGGCGGGGGAGACGAAGAGGGGGGCTGGCCACTAAATGCCGCATGACGCGGAACCTGATCATCGAGGCGGGCGCTTGCGAGCGGCCCTCAATGTGTGGTAAAACCAGCTTTGAAATGTAACTACTAAACTAAACGCATTTTGAAATCAGGCGTTTTCGGCCTCGGCCACCCGGAGCTGAAGCTCCGGGCTACGAAACAACGCCGGGTGAACCCGGCTTCCCGCGACACGCGACATGCGCCGTAGCCCCATTTATGGGGCGTCGTTTTTAGCCCGCAGGGTAACTGCTAACGTACTTGACTTAAGGCCGCCAAAAGCCACGAAGGCTCGAAGTTTTTCGAAGACACGAAGGAAAAATGAAGAAAAATACGTCGTGCCTTCGCTTTTCTTCGTGTCTTCGTGGCAAAAAGTGGTGGCGACACCTTAGTAGTTAGCCCGCAGGTTCACCTGCGGGCGGCGGCGCGGCCAGCGAATCGCCTTTCATTGATGATCCAACGCGAACCAAAAGCCTTGGTTTCAATTTGTTTTCAGTTTAACGTAGCAAGGTCAAAAACCACGAAGACATGACGACACGAAGGCGCGAAGGGTAAAAGTGGCAGGTGGCAGGTAGCAAGGTGGCAGGTGAAAAACCTTGCAGCCACAAAGGCTTGCCACTTGCGACCTGCAAACTTGCAAACCTGCATGGGCGCGTCCTAAAATTTTGGCAAATCGCGTTGTCATCAGGAATTCGGTCATGCGGGCTCCACCCGGCGCTGAAGCGCCGGGCTACGCAACCACGCCGGGTGAACCCGGCTTTGGGCGCGGTCTGGCTCGGAAAGCCCCCTTGAGGGGCGTCGTTTCTAGCCCGGAGGTTCACCTCCGGGGCGCCAGGCGCAACGCGCCAATAATTTGGGACGCACCCAACCTGCATCGTCTTCGTCCCTTTGAGCCTTCGTGGCAGGGCATTTTCGATGCCGAACCAGGCTACCTTAGCAGTTACTTTGAAATCGCATTGGCGCTGCTTGCAAAAGGATCGCCAGGCTAACATGGAGCGAGGCGACTATCCCCGTGATGCGTGAAACGTGAAACGTGAGGAACTTACGCATTACGCATCACGTTTCACGGGTAGTGATGACCCGCGCCAACCTGGCGTGCAACCCATCTTTTCATCCCCGACCCCCATCACCCCCCCACCATGCCCAAACTCACGCCCGACGAAGTCCGACACATTGCCGAACTGGCCAAACTGGCCCTCACCGACGAGGAGATCGAGCAGTACGCCTCCGATCTCTCCGCCATCCTCGACTACGCCCGACAATTGCAGCAGGTGAACACCGAACACATTCACCCCACCGCGTCGGTGCTGCCTCTGCGCAACGTCATGCGCCCGGATGAGCCCCGTCCGGGCCTGGCCCCCGAGGACGCACTGGCCAACGCGCCCGAGCGCCAGGATGGCTACTTCAAAGTCCACGCCGTGCTGGAGTGCAGCCAATGAGCGACCTCCCTCGCACCATCCACGAGACCCGGCAGTGGCTGCGCTCAGGCCAGATCACCTCGGTCGAGCTCACCGAAGCTTATCTGGAGCGCATTCAACAGGTGGAGCCGCAGGTGCACGCTTATCTGCATGTGGCCGCGGACGCGGCCCTGGCTCAGGCCCGATTGGCCGATGAACGCCGCGCCGCGGGCGAAGACACGCCCCTGTTGGGCGTCCCCCTGGCCATCAAGGACGTAATCAACGTGTTGGGGATGCCCGCCACCGCGGCCTCCCGCATCCTCGAAGGCTTCATGCCGCCCTACGAGGCCACGGTCGCGCACAAGCTGCGAGAGCAGGGCGCGGTGTTTCTGGGCAAAGCCAACACCGATGAATTCGCCATGGGATGGAGCACGGAGAACTCGGCGTATGGCGCCACCCACAACCCCTGGGCGTTGGATCGGACGCCTGGGGGCAGCAGCGGCGGGCCCGCGGCCGCGGTCGCCGCGGGAGAAGCGCCGGCCGCGCTGGGCACGGACACCGGCGGCAGCGTGCGTCAACCCGCTTCCTGGACGAACACCGTGGGCATGCGTCCCACCTACGGTCGCGTCTCCCGCTACGGCGTCATCGCCTTCGCCTCCTCCCTGGACCAGGTCGGCCCCATCACCCGCGACGTGCGAGACAACGCCATCCTGCTGGAGGCCATCGCCGGGCATGACCCCCACGACGGCACCACCTTTCCAGACCCGGTTCCTCCCTACAGCCAGATGCTGGAAGGGGGGGTGAAGGGACTGCGTCTGGGGTTGCCCAGGGAATATCTCACCGAGGATATGCATCCAGGCGTGCGCGAGGCCACGCAAGAGGCGGTGCGCGTATTGCGCGATCTGGGCGCGGTCGTGGAGGAGGCCTCCCTGCCCTACACCGACTACGGCATGCCCGTTTATTATCTCATCGCCACGGCCGAGGCCAGCGCCAACCTGGCACGCTACGATGGCGTGCGCTACGGTTACAGCGCGGGCGCGGCCGACTTGCAAGAGAACTACAAGCTCACCCGGGGCCGCGGCTTCGGGCCCGAGGTGAAGCGCCGCATCCTCCTGGGCGCGTACGCACTCTCCGCGGGCTACTACGACGCCTATTACCTCAAGGCCCAAAAGGTGCGCACCCTGATTCGGGCCGACTTCGACGCCGCATTCCAGCGCTTCGACGCGCTCGTCGCGCCTGTCGCGCCCATCCCTCCCTTCCGCATCGGCGAGGCCCCCACCGACCCCGTGGCCCTTTACCTGCTAGACGTGCTCACCCTGCCCTCGGCCCTGGCGGGAGCGCCTGGGATCAGCGTGCCCGCGGGTTTTGTGGAGGAAGACGGGGAACAGCTTCCGGTGGGGATTCAGTTCATCGGTCGGCCCCTGGATGAAGCCACACTCTACCGCATCGCCTCCGCGTTCGAACGGGCGACGGGCTATGGGGAGCGGGCGCCAACAGATGCTGCTATGTAAATAGGATTCGGATCAGGATCAGGATTGAGATCGTCAGGCCGACGTTGGGCGAGTCTGCAACGGGCGTGATGCGTGAAAACGTGAAACGTGAGATCGTTACGCATCACGCATTACGCATTACGTGCCTGGCTTCCCGCTCCAACCTGGCCGCGGGGCGTTTTCATCGGTATCGGCGCGGTCGCGCCCGCCGTCGGACTGCTTTGAAAATAAGCACACGGATGAACACAGAAAAACACGGATAATTCAAAAAATCTGTGATCGAAGGCCGTGTGAATCCGTGTCCGCATTTTCATCCGTATCGGCGAGCCGTCGCTCGGGACGCCTGCTTTGAAAATAGGAATGATCGTCGGTTGCGGAAGGATCGTCAGGCTGACGTTGGGCGAGTCTGCAACGGGCGTGATGCGTGAAAACGTGAAACGTGAGATCGTTACGCATCACGCATTACGCATTACGTGCCTGGCTTCCCGCGCCGCCCTGGCCGCGAGGCGTTTTCATCGGTATCGGCGCGCGGTCGCTCGTGGCGCCTGTTTGAAAATGACTTCCGTTTAATCCTCAAGCCAGCGCGCCGAAGCCGGCGACGCCGCGGCGCCAGTCGTCGAGGATGCGCTCCATGCCGATCATGAGATTGTCGGGCAAGGCGTCGGGCGGAAACCAGTCGATGGCCTCGATCTCGCCCCCCATCTGCCTCACCTCGCCCCCGACGACCTGGCATTCGAAAATGTAGACATGATCGCGCTTGTATTCGCCCGTGTAGAAGTACACGCCCGTCAGCCGGGTGACCTGGATCTCCAGACCCGTCTCCTCCCGCATCTCCCGCACCAGGGTTTCAGCTGGGCTCTCGCCGCCGTGATGCCCGCCGCCGGGCAGAAACCACTTGCGGCCGCCGTAGCTGTGCCTCACCAGCAACAACGCCCCCGCGTCGTTCAGCACGATGCCCCGCACGCCCACGGTGCAGGGGCGGGTCAGCCGCCACCACAGGGTGAGGACACGCAGCGCCGCATCTCGCCAGTTCATCCGATCAGCGGTTCGCGATCTCAGCCAGCTTTTCTTTGTCCAAAATGGTGATGCGCCGCCGTCCGATGGCCACGACGCCCTCGGCCTTCATGTCGTTCAGGGTCTGGGTGGTGGTCTCGCGGTAGGTTCCAATCATCTCCGCCAGGTCCTGATGCGTCAATCCCACGACCTCATCGCCGTCCCGGGCCAGGCGCAGAAGCAGGGAGGCCAGCCGGGCGGGGATGCTCTTGAAGGCCAGGGCTTCGAGTTGCTCCTCGGTTTCGCGCAGGCGGTTGCCCGTGATCTCGAGGATGCGAAGCGCGATTTGGGGCCGGGTGAGAATGAGTCGCTCCAGGTCGTTGCGGCTCATGACGCAGATGGTGCAATCGGTGATGGCCTCGGCGAAGGTGTTGTGCATGCGCTGCCCCAACAGGCTCATCTCCCCGAACATGGAGCCATCATTCAGCGTGTAGATGACCAGCTTTTTGCCCTCGGGCGAGATGCGGTACAGTTGCACAGTTCCTTTTTTGAGGATGAAGATGACCTCGCCGCGGTCTTCAGGCCGGTAGAATATCTTGCCCTTGCGCACCGTGGTCATCGTGGTCATCCGGTCTAGTTCCTGCTGATCCTGTTCGGAGAGCCCCTGAAACAGCTCCATCGTGGTGAGGTGGGTGATTTTCGGATTCATAACAGGCCCTTGGGAGGAAGCGTATGGGTTGATTGACTGCGTTGAAAATAGTGTGTTGGCCTCGGTTGCGAAAGGATGGCAAAGCCACGTTGGCCGAGGCGTCAACCGTCGTGATACGTGACGCGTCATCCGTGAGGTCGTCACGCAGCATGTTTTACGCATCACGGGTTGGCTTCCCGCGCCAACGTGGCCGCGAGGCATTTTCATCGGTATTGGCGCAGATCGCCCGCCAGAGTGATTCCATTATAGAGGTTCGCGGGTAAGGGCGCAAGCGGTTCAGGACCCGCCGCGGTTGACGTTGATCTCCTCGCCCGTAGTGGGCCTGAGCACCGTCTGACGGAGGACGGAGTGGAGGCGGCTGCTGCGGCGTTTGACCATGATGGTGGTGACGCCCGCCTCGTTGGCCACGGTCTCGGCGATATTCCCCACCAGCAGGTTTTTGAATAACGGCTCTTCGGTGGCTCCGATGACCACGAGATCGTAGCCCTCGGCGTGTTTGACGATGGTCTCGGCCACTTTTTCGCCCTCGATCAGGGTCGTTTCCACGTGGGGGTAATCCAGTCCCTCCAGGGTGTAGTTGAAGATCTTTTGGGCGCTGACGCGATGGGCCTCCGTGGCGTTGGGGGGGACCACATGGGCCAGAGTCACTCGCGTGGGCCCGTCGGGCGAGACCTGCGCCAATTGCACAGCCAGGCGCACGGCCCGACGGCTGTTGGGGCCGCCCGCCACGGGCACGAAGATGGCGCGAATGGGGCGATCCTCGGTGTCGCGGCGGTAGCGTACGATGGCCACGTCGGTGGGGGGATTGTCCACCAGGGGGTCGATGACAGAACCGAAGATTTTGCCCGCGGTGTTCGTGTAGCCGGGCCAACCCAGCACGATGATATCCGACGCGTTTTCATCCACGGTCTGCCGGATGGCGTCGTGCACCTTGCGCCCGATGCGGATGAGGGTGTGCACGGGCACGTCGAACTTCTTCGCCTCCTCGATGACCGCGTCGAGATACTGGCGGCCTTCCTTCAGCAGCACGCGGCCCTCGCCCAGCGTCAATTGGGGCGGGACGTGGACGACATGCAGGGCCAGCACTTCGCCCCGATTGGCCGCGGCCAGCATGGCGCCGATGCGTCCCAGCTTGTGGGCCTGCTCCACCGTCGCCACGGGCACCAGCACCGAATACTCGGCGCTCACCACGACCACCTCCTCCAGCAGGATTTCCTTGGGGCGCTCCTTTTCTTCGACGTTGCGGAAATAAATGTAATACGCCAGCATCCCGATGACAATCCAGCCGATGGCGGTGATCCAGGCCCGGGGACTGTAGAAGAAGAGGAAAATGGCCAGTCCCGCGTTGGCCAGGATGGCGAGGATGGGGATGAGCGGAAACCAGGGGATGAGCCAGCCCCGCTCCAGCTCGGGCATCTTGTGGCGCAAGGTCATCACGGCCACGTTCACCTGCAAGAAGAGCAGCAGGAACATGACGTCCGCGGCCGCGGCCACCTCCTCGATGGGCAGCGACCAGGCCATGAGCAGCATCAACCCGCCCGAAATGAGGACGGCAATGTAGGGCGTGTGGCGTTTGGGATGGATTTTGGAGAAGAAATGGGGGAGATTGCGCACCCGTCCCATGGCGAAAGAGACCCGGGAGGATGAGTACGTCGTGGCGTTGAGCGCGGACATGGTGGAGACCAGACCGCTGAACAGCAGGATGATGCCGCCAATGCCCCAGGGGAAAGTCTGTTGCGCCACCTCCACCACCGCGATCTCCTTCTTCTCCGCCAGATAGTCCCACACCTTCATGCCCGGCGGCGGCGTGGTGGCTCCAATGGCCGTGATGCTGACCAGGATGTAAATGGTCACCGCCACCAGGATGGAATAGAAAATGGCTTTGGGCACATTGCGTTGGGGATCGATCACCTCCTCGCCCGATTGGGCGATGATCTCATAGCCCTCGAAAGCGATGAAGGTGAGGCCCATGGCCATGAGCACCCCCAGAAAGCCGTTGGGCAGAAATTCTTTGGTGAATCGCTCGTGCCAGGCTTCGGTGCGGAGCATGGCCAGGATGCCGAAGAGGATGAACAGCCCCAGGATCACGATCTTCGTAATGGTGATGATATTCCCCACCGCGCCCGTCTCGGACGCGCCTCGGTAGTTGATATAGGTGAAGATGAAGATGATCAGGGTCATCAACAACAGAGTGCGCATGTGGATGGAGAGGCCGAAGTCAGGCAGGCCCGCCATATCCATCAGCTCGACGGTGAACCGTCCGAAGGCCAGGGCGTAGAGGCTGCCCGCCACCGCGTGGGCGAACCAGCTCATCCATCCCGCCAGAAAGCCGTTGCCTCCGCCCAGACCCTCCTTCACCCACAGATAGCCGCCGCCCGCTTCGGGAAAGGCGGAGCCCAGCTCCGCGTACGCGGAGGCGGTGAGCAGGGCCACGAGGCCGTTCAATGCGAAGGCTAAAACCAGCGCGGGCCCGGCCACGCCCGCGGCAATGCCCGTCAGCACGAAGATCCCGGCGCCGATCATGGCGCCGACGCCGATCATCGTGATGGTGAATAGGGAAAGGCTGCGGCTGAGAGTGACCTGTTCAGCCGGGACGCCATTGGTCAGGGGGTCATGATGGCTCATGGCAAACTCCTGCGGGATCGATTTGATGGATGAATATGCTGACGGCCAGGGCGGTGCGGGAAGCCAGGCACGTAATGCGTAATGCGTGATGCGTAAGAGCCTCACGTTTCACGGTTTCACGCATCACGCCGGTTGCAGACTCGCTCAACGCAGGCTTCGAGTAGCTTTTGCAAACCAACGCAAAGCTATTTTCGGAACAGATCGGCCTATTATCGCCGAAGGGGCGCTTTGTAGCAAGCCTTCCATTTGCCCCTCTCACTCCACCAACCCGTGACGCATGGCCCAAACCGCGGCCTGGGTGCGGTCGGAGACGCCCAATTTCTCGAAAATGTGGCGCACGTGGGTCTTGACCGTGTTGCGGCTGACCACCAGCGTCTCGGCGATGGCGTCGTTGTTGAATCCCAGGGCGATGAGCTTGAGCACCCGGGTTTCCTGTTGGGTGAGCCCCACCTGGGCCGGGGAGAAATGCGCCTCCACGGGTGTGTGGGCGAGGATGGATTGCAGGAGGTCGGGGTCGATGACCATCTCACCCTCGGCCGCAGCCCGCACCATCCGCGGGATCTCCTCGGGCTCGGCGTCCTTCAGCAGATAACCGGCCGCGCCCGCGGCAATGGCCCGGGAGAGATATTCGCTATTGGCATACACCGTGAGCATGACCACGCTGATCTCGGGCATCTCCGATTTGATGGCGGCCAGGGCCTGCAGACCGTCCATCTCGGGCATGCGCACGTCCAGCAGCAACACGTCGGGATGAAGCTCGCGGGCCAGTTCCAGGGCCTCGCGCCCGGTGGCGGCTTCGCCCACGACTTCCAGATCCGCGGTGGTGAGCAGGCCGCGCAACCCGGCCCGCACCACGCCGTGATCGTCAGCAATGATCACGCGTATCTTCTTCGGCATTTTCTATGAGACCTCCGGTTTCGAGATTGAGGGGCAGGCGGGCGAACACGCGCACGCCCTTGCCCGGTTGGCTGGTGATGGTGCAGAAGCCGCCCACCAGACGAGCGCGTTCCTGCATTGCCACCAGACCCACATGACCATACTCCGAATCCACCTTCTCCAGTTCGAAACCCTCGCCTTGATCCTGAATGACCATCGTCAGCGCCCCCTCCTCGATGGCCAGGCGCACGGAAACCGATTTGCCCCGCGCGTACTTGTAGGCGTTGGTCAGGGCCTCCTGCACGATGCGAAAGGCCGCGATCTCGGTTTCGGGCGGCAGAGCGGCGTCACCCAATGCCATGTCCAAAGACAGGTCCCAATCCGCCCGCTCCGCCATGCTGGTGGCGATCTCCCGCACCGCGGCCTCCAGCCCCAAATCATCCAACAAGGTCGGACGCATGCCCTCGATGATGCGCCGCCCTTCACTGATGGCGGTGGCCACCTGATCCATGCCCGCCTCCAGCAGCCCGCGGGCGGATTCTGGGCTTTTCTCCGCCATCGAAGCGTAGTTGTGCAGAAGCAGCCGGGCCGCCACCAGATATTGCAATAACCCGTCGTGGATGTCATAGGCGACCATGCGTCGCTCCTCCTCCTGCGCGGTGATCAGGGCATTGACCAGTTGCTGCAATTGCTCGCGGTGACGGGCCAGGCGCTGATACAGGTCGGCATTCTCCAGGGCGATGGAGCCCTGAGCCATGAGGGTGGAGAACAGCTTGCAATGCCAGGGGTCCAGCACGTTGCGGGAGACGCCGATGAGCTCGACCACGGCCCGGCGGCTGGCGCTGATGCGCAGAGGCGCATAGCAAACGGCCCGGTTGCTTCTTTCCAGAGGCAATATCTCGCCGATTTGAAGCTGGCTGGCTTCGAGCAGCAGGTCTTCGTTGGGGGAACGGTGTTCGGGCGACAGGTCTGACTGGGCGCTGGCCACCGTCTGATAATGCACCCCGTTTTCCTTCATCTCCAGGCAGTAGATGGTCACATTCTCCACTGGTAACAGTTCCCGAATGGTTTCGATGACCAGGGTCAGGATTTCGTCTCGCTCCACATGGGCGCTGATCTTCAGGCCCAATTGCTGCAATTGATCCATCTGATCCAGATATCCCCGGATCATCTGTGCCATCTCATTGAAATAAACCGTCAGCTGGCCGATCTCATCCTGGGAGGTGACGGGCAGTTGTTCAGCGAAATTGCCCTGAGCCAGACGCTGGACGCCTCGCTGCAAAGCCAGCACAGGTCGGGTGAAGTTCTGCGCCAGGGCGTAAGTCATGAGGAAGGCCAGGAGGATGGCCGCCACCAGGATAAGGCCCGCGGTGATGCGGAAGTCGATGAGGGGCGCCAGGAGTTTGTTCTCGGGTTCCACCTGCATCAACACCCAGAACCGTTCTGGCGGGGTGAGCCAGTAATGCACAGGGGTGTAAATCACCACATTGCCATCTTCCACCACATGCCCGGCGCCGCCCGAAAGGATTTTATCGGCGCTATTGGGAAATTCCATCCGCACCGATTGCCCCGTATTCAGGTCGGTGGGGCCTCCCCAGCGCATGGCTTCATCGGGATGCATGAGGTAGTAGCCATCCTGATCCGCCATCATCAACTGCATGTCGGCGCCATCGACAGGCTGCACGAAACGCAGAATGGCGTTCCCTTCCACATTGATGACGATCACCCCGCGAAATCGATCGTTGCGCGTGACAGGGGTGACATAACGGATGACGGGATGGAGGGGGTGCTCCAACTCCCCAAACTCCCGGTTGAGGTCCAGGGGCGAGATGTAAATATCGCCCGGCGCCAGCTTCGCGCCTTCGATAAAGTAATAACGCTGGGATTTGTCTTGCAGTCGCTCCCGAGGGACGATTTGCGTGCGCCCGTCGATGGTGTCCACGCGGGCGATCTCCAGCCCATCCTCATTCAGATAACGCACCTGGTAGTAGTCGGAATGGGCGGAGGAGAAGATCAGCAGGTCTTGTTCGAGCTGGCGCTGCCAGTAGGATTCCGCCTGGGTATCGCCCGCGGTTTTTGCATCCAGATACTGGTGGAGGCTGGAGATATGCGCCAGATAGCGAGTGTCACTTTTGTTGCCGTCCAGATAGGTTTCGATCTGCTGCACGCGCCGCGTCAGTTCATTGTGGGCCGATTCGATGGCCTGGGCCTTGAGGATGCCGCCGGTGAACCAGTTGCCATAGAAGGCCGTGCCCAGCAGAGGGGCCAGCGCCACCAGCATCACGGCCACGAGTAGTTTCGTGCGGATGCTATAAGGGAGGGAGCGGAAGGAGTCGAACATGCGAAGGGGCGGGTTGTTGCTTTGCCGTTGTAACTACTAAACTAAAAGCAAATTGAAACCAAGGCTTTTTGGTTCGCATTGGATCATCCATGAAAGGCGATTCTCTGGCCGCGCCGCCGCCCGCAGGTGAACCTGCGGGCTAAAAGCGACGCCCCATAAATGGGGCTACGGCGCATGCTGCGCGCCGCGGGAAGCCGGGTTCACCCGGCGTCGTTTCGTAGCCCGGAGCTTCAGCTCCGGGTGGCCGAGGCCGAAAATACCTGATTTCAAAATGCGTTTAGTTTAAGGTCGTCACCCGAAAACCACTAAGAACACGAAGACACAAAGGCACAAAGGGGAATTTATACATTTTTTCTTCGTGTTCTTAGTGCCTTTGTGCCCTTTGTGGTTTGTTAACCGGGGTACGTTAGCAGTTACTTGCCGTTTTTTTGATCAGGCGGCGCGAAGGGCGGCGTCGACGATGGCCTGAGCTTCCTGCAAAATCCGTTCCAGATGGTCTTCGCCCAGAAAGCTCTCGGCGTAGATTTTGTAGATATCTTCCGTGCCCGAGGGGCGGGCCGCGAACCAGCCATTTTGGGCCACCACCTTCAGCCCGCCGATGGGCGCGTTGTTGCCGGGCGCGCGGGTGAGCTTGGCCAGGATGGGCTCGCCCGCCAGCGCGTCCGCGGTCACCATGTCGGGGGAGAGGTTTTTGAGGATGGCTTTTTGCCCGGGCGTGGCGGGCGCGTCGATGCGGCGATAGACGGGATCGCCGAAGCGTTGGGTGAGGCCGCGGTAGTGTTGGGTCGGGTCCTGGCCCGTGCGGGCCAAAATCTCCGCGGCCAGCAGGTCCATGATGAACCCGTCCTTGTCCGTGGTCCAGACGGCGCCATCCATGCGCAGAAAGGACGCGCCCGCGCTCTCCTCGCCCCCGAAGCCGTAGGATCCATCCAGCAGACCGTCCACGAACCACTTGAATCCCACGGGCACTTCGGCCAGGCGGCGGCCCAAAGCCTCGGCCACCCGGTCGATCATGGCGCTGGAGACCAGGGTCTTGCCCACGGCCGCGTCGGGCCGCCAGCCGGGACGGTGCTGGAAGAGATAGTGCACGGCCACGGCCAGATAGTGGTTGGGGTTCATCAGCCCGGCGCTGCGGGTGACGATGCCGTGGCGGTCGTAGTCGGGGTCGTTGCCGAAGGCGAGATCGAAGCGGTCTTTCAGTTCGATGAGGCGGGCCATGGCCCAGGGCGAGGAGCAATCCATGCGGATCTTGCCATCCTTGTCCACGGTCATGAAGCCGAAGGTGGGGTCCACCCAGGGGTTGGTGACTTCGATGTCCAGGCCGTAGGTTTCGGCGATGGGCGCCCAATAGGCCACGCCTGACCCGCCCATGGGGTCTGCGCCCAGCTTCAGCTTCGCCCGGGCGATGGCCTCCATGTCCACGACGTTTTTCAAATCTCGCACGTAGGGCGCGATGAAATCATGCTCGACGGTGGTCTCGGCCCGCAGGGCCTGCTCGAAGGGAATGCGTTTGACCTCCTTCAGGCCCCCGCGCAGGATGGCGTTGGCCCGGTCCTGGATGGCGGCGGTGGTGGCGGTATCCGCGGGGCCGCCGCTGGGCGGGTTGTACTTGAAGCCGCCGTCCTCGGGCGGGTTGTGGGAGGGGGTGATGACGATGCCGTCGGCCTGGACCCCGGCGTGGTCCCGGTTCCACGCGAGGATGGCGTGGGAGATGACGGGCGTGGGGGTGTAGCCCCGTCCGGCCTGGATGCGCAATGCGACGCCGTTCGCGGCCAGCACCTCCACCGCGGTGATGAAGGCGGGCTCAGAGAGCGCGTGGGTGTCCATGCCCAGGAAGAGGGGCCCGCGGATGCCCCGGGCCTGGCGGTGTTCCGCGATGGCCTGGCTGATGGCCAGGATGTGATCTTCGTTGAAGCTGTGTTTGAGGGAGGAGCCGCGATGCCCGGACGTGCCGAAGCTTACCTGTTGTGTGGAATTCTCGGGATCGGGATGCAGCGCGTAGTACGCGGCCACCAGCCGCGGAATGTTGGGAAGCAATGCTTTGGGCGCGGGTTTGCCCGCGAGGGGATGCAGGGACATGGGAGACCTCCGGCGGTGGTGTTTTGGCTCGACTAAAGGGTCGTCAGGAAGGCTGAAAGTGTCTCACTGCCAGGTTGGCGCGGGAAGCCAGTCACGTAATGCGTAATGCGTGATGCGTAAGTCCTCACGTTTCACGCATCACGTTTCACGCCCGTTTGCGCTTCGCGCAACGCGGGCTTCCAGTGATTTTGCTGATGAAACAACGCTATTTTCGGAGCAGCTTTGCACCAATTATTGTAACTGCTAACGTACTTGACTTTAGGCCGCCAAAAGCCACGAAGGCTCGAAGTTTTTCGATGACACGAAGGAAAAATAAAGAAAAATACGTCGTGCCTTCGCTTTTCTTCGTGTCTTCGTGGCAAAAAGCGGCAGCGCGACCTTAGTAGTTACCAATTATTACACATTCCTTACGGGTGAATGAAATTGGAAACGCGGTTACGCATCTTTTATCAGACGCGTCGTAAGATGGAGGGGAGATAACCCTTTCTTTGTCCGACCGCGTTTATGTCCGTGAAGACCACGCGCCGGACTGCGAAAGCGGCGGGTTTCTCTCACCGCCAGCACTTTCGCGCCCCCGCTGGATTCTCAAAAGGAGTCATGATGAATCGCACCCCAACGGACATCCTGCTTACGCCCACTGTCGCGCCGCCTGCACCGGCCACGAACTACGGGTCCGCGCCCGAGATCAACACCCAGGTCTGGCTGAACACCGACACGCGCCTGCGCCTGGCCGACCTGCGGGGCAAGGTGGCGCTGATCGAGTTCTGGACGTATGGGTGAATCAACTGCGTCCACGTAATCCCTAAACTGAAAGCAAAATGAAACCAAGGCTTTTGGTTCGCATTGGATCATCAATGAAAGGCGATTCTCTGGCCGTGCCGCCGCCCGCAGGTGAACCTCCGGGGCGCCCGGCGCAACGCGCCAATAATTTGGGACGCACCCCCGCCTTGAGACCGCATTGACAGGGCCATTTGGGAGGTGTATACTGGAATTGAAGTAATCTTACAATTTGCTGGCATGTCCCCGGATCATGTCGCGCCTGCACGTCCACATGCTGGGGCGATTCGACATCTGGGAGGAAGATGAGGGACGGGGGTTACGACGACACATCGATCTGCCAGCCACCGCCCGGTCTCAATCCCTGCTGGCTTATCTGCTCCTGCATCGGGATAGCTCCTTGCCGCGCGAGGCGTTGGCCGAAATGTTTTGGCCCGGACGCCCGCATGCGCGCGCCCGCCGTTCTCTCTCCACCGCGCTCTGGCGCATCCGCCGCAGCTTCGCTCCCCTGGACCCCTTGCTGTACGACCGCCAGTCCGTGCAAATGGCTTTTCCCGGCGAGGTGTGGGTGGATGTGGAAGCCTTCGAGGCCGCGGTCAAAGCAGCGGCCACGCTTCAGGCTTTGGAACAGGCGCTTTCAGCATACGGAGGCGATTTTCTGCCGGGATGCTACGACGACTGGGTGATCCGCCAACGCGGCCATGCGCAGGCGGTGCGTCAGCAGGCTTTGTCGAAGCTCATCGGAGGGTATGAGGCGCGAGGGGATGACGCTTCGGCCCTGGCGGCCGCGCTTCAGTTGCTGGAGATGGGCGCCTGTAATGAAGGGGCGCACCGCGCGGCCATGCGGGCCTATTGGCGCATGGGCGACCGGGCCGCGGCCCTGGCGCAATATCGACGATGCGAGCAGGCGCTGGCCAAGGAGCTGGGGGCCGGGCCTTCGGCGGAGACCGTGGCGTTGTATCAACGCCTGAAGGAGGGCAGCGAAACGCTCCCGATGGAAGGGGCGGGAGGGATGCGCGCCTCCCTCCCACGCGCCTTTCTGGCGCTGAGACGGGCTGCGACGGCGCCCGACGCGCCCTTCGTGGGCCGAGAGGATGTCATGGCGCGGCTGATGACGCGGTGGCGGCAGGCCGTGGATGGACGCGGGGGCGTGGTCTTCCTCGGCGGGGAGGCGGGCGTGGGCAAGACGCGGCTGTTGATGCATTTCGCCGAACAGGTCCACAGGGAGGACGGATACGCGATAGGGGCTTCCTGTTACGAATTCGAACAGGGACAGCCCTACGGGCCCCTGGTGGATGTGTTGCGGGGCGCGATGGCCGTCGCAGATGAAAGTCTGATCCGGAGCCTGTCATCGTGGCAACTGGCCGCGCTGGCTCGCCTTGCGCCGGAGCTGCGCGAGGGGCTCCCCTCGGACGCGCGCCGCATGGTCGCCGCCGAAGCGCCGCAAAAGCATCTGCTCACGGCGCTCACCCATTTCCTCCTCGGTCTGGCCCGCAAAAGGCCCACGCTGGTGCTGCTGGACGACTTGCATTGGGCGCATGAGGCCGTCCTGTCCTGGTTGTCCCTCCTGGCCCGGGGCATCGCCAGGGAGCCGCTACTGGTCATAGGGGCTTACCGCGTGGAAGAAGCGGTTCCGGGCGGCATGTTGGCCCGACTTACGCTCCAGCTCGAAACCGAAGGCCGGGCCCAACGCATCCTCCTACCCCGCCTGTCGCAGCAAGATGTGGCGGATTGGCTGCAAGGGCTGCCTCCCAAAACCATTGCTCAAATCCACCATCACACCGAAGGCAACCCCTTTTTCGTGTTGGAAACGATGCGCTCGCTGGTGGAACAGGGTCGCTTGCACAGGGAAAACGGCGTTTTTCAGGAGATGGAGGAAGATATTGCGCTGCCTCTGCCCGCGTCCGTGCGCCAGGCCATCGAGAACCGCCTATCCAGGCTCACGCCCGCCGCGCGCCAGGGCCTGGGCGCGGCCGCGGTTCTTGGTCACGCGTTTGATTTCGATGTGTGGATGCGCGTCTGGGGGCGGGAGGAGGCGAAGGCTCTGGAGGTGTTGGACGAACTGCTGCGTCACCGCTTCATTTGCGAGGGGAAAAGCCCGTTCGTTCGCGATTATGAATTCGAGCATCATCTGGTGCGAGAAACGGCGTACGCTGCGCTGCCGCGGCCGCGACGCAAGGCCTTGCATCTGGCCGCCGCGCGCGTGCTGCAAACCTTGCGCGGGGAGGAGCCGGGGGCGGGCGCCGCCATCGCGCTGCACTATCTGCGCGGGGATGCGCCGCAACAAGCCCTCCCCTGGCTGCTGAGGGCGGGCGATCAGGCCGTGGCCGCGGCCGCGACCCTGGAGGCGCTGAGATTCTACAAGCGGGCGCTGGCCAGCCTGTCCAGGGATGAGAGCCGCCGATTCGAACGGGCGGTGTTGGCGCGCAAGATCGGGGGGACGCACTTCCGTCGGGGCGAATACGAGCAGGCTGAAACGCATCTGCTACAAGCGCTAATCCTGCTGGGTAAGCCCTTTCCCGCAGCAGGACTTCCCCTTCATCGCGCGGTGAGCGAAGCCTTGGCGCACCAAACCCTGCATCGGCTTCTGCCGGGCGCCGGGCGTTGGGAACGCAGGGCGGTCACGCCCGATCTGGGGGAAGAGGTGGCCTGCTATACGACGCTGGGATGGATTTACACGCTGCAATCCCGCTACGAGGAGTATCTGCTGGTCTCCCTGCGGGCGCTGAATCGATCTGAGGACGCCGGCTATGCCCGAGGCGTCGCTGTGGCCGCGACCGCGCTGGGATTTGCCGCGGATTTCATGGCCCGGTTCGGACTGGCCGAGCATTTTCATCAACGGGCGCAGGCGGTCGCGGCGCAGGTGGAGCAGCCCGCGGATGCCGGATTTGTGGCTTTCGGGCAGGCGTATCACGCCTACCTTCTGGCTGATGAGAACAGGATGCTGGCGCAGGCGCGGCTGGCCGCGGACAACTTCCGGCGGGTGGGAGACGCTCACCGCTGGACCCTGTCCCGCCTGTTGCAGGCGTATGTGCTGGGGTATCGCGGACGGCTGGATGAAGTCAGCCGGATGGGTGAGGAGTTGTCGACCACGGGCCGGGAATTGCAGGACGCCACCGCCGAATGTGCGGGAGAGTGCCTGGCGGGACTGGTGGGGCGCTGGCAGGGGCGATGGGAGGAAGCCGCCGTGCACTATCGCCGGGCCGCGGAGCTGGCTGCGTCCATCCCGGATTATATGAGTCAGGTGGAGAATCTGGCGGGCCTGGCGCGCTGCCTGGTGCGATTGGAGCGATGGGAGGAGGCTCAGAAGACGTTGGCGCAGGCGCGGGAGACCATGCTCGCCCATGACGTCAAGGGCGATGCGGCGGGCAAGTTCAGTGTGGCCGCGCTGGAGGCGGCGTTGTGGGCGGCCGAGCATATCCCCCAGGCCCGAGCCGACTGGCTGATCCAGGCCAAAGCGGCCATGACCGCGGCCCGCAAACAGGCCCAAGCCTTCCGCCCCGCCCAGCCCGAGGTGTGGCGCTTGTGCGGGCGCTATGAATGGCTGCGGGGGCGGCCCGACGCGGCCCGCGCATGGTGGGAGAAGAGTCTGGCCCGGGCCGAGGCGCTGGACCATCGCCTGGATTGGGCCGTGACCGCGCTGGAGATGGGAATCCGACTAGATGCAGCTTCGCTGCGGGCGCAGGGCCGGGCGCGGCTGGCGGCCGCGGGCGCGGTGGGCGAGGTCGGGTTTGGGGTGTGAAAAATCTCGTTGACTTGTAACTGCTAACGTACTTGACTTAAGGCCGCCAAAAGCCACGAAGGCTCGAAGTTTTTCGAAGACACGAAGGGAAAATCAAGGAAAATACGTCGTGCCTTGGCTTTTCTTCGTGTCTTGTATATTGAATCAAGAGAGCACATTAACAAGAGAATAGCGAATCGCCGCCAAATGGGTGTATGCTAATAAGGAGCCGTCTGACGCGCCGGCTCATAGTGCGTGAGGAGCCAGCGGCTGCCTCGACACGAAGATTGTCGTTCAGACGACTTGTTGAAATGCGGACCCGATTGAGAATATTGAGGGAGGCGCTTGCCTCGCCTCGTATGACGTACAAGGCTGGGGTCGAGTAGACGTACTTCGGGTTCAGGCACAGCAGCCGGAGCGAGACGGCGGTCGCCCCTTTCATCCCATAATTCTTGAAGTCAGGAGGCATCTCATGAACGTTCGCGTGATTGGCATTGATTTAGCGGTGAAGGCGAAGCACACCGCCGCCATTCTCGACCCCGCCAGCCGCCATTTTCTTGCGAAAGGGATACGTTTCCGCACGCACCCCCAGGACATGATGCGAGTGATGGAACGAGCCCGCAAGGGGGCGTCGGAGGAGGTCACGATCGTGGTCATTTTGGAAGCCACCGCCATGAGCTGGTTTCCCGTAGGCCAATTTTTTCATCGCCAGGGGGCCGAGGTGTATCGGGTTCATGGCCG
>JALXCB010000099.1 GCA_026991225.1 Anaerolineae bacterium
GCGTGGGCGTGACAGGGGGCGGCGGGGTGGGCGTGGGCGCGATGTCGTCCCGCGTCACCCGCACGAAATGAAAATAATCGTCGAAGTCTTTGGCGGCCAGATAGAAGTCGGAGCCGGGGTGATCGCCGCCGCCGGGCAGACGGTCGCCAAAGTAGGCGTCGGTGAGGGTGAAGGTCTTTGTCAACCACTCCCCGGAGTCGGTTTTGCGCACCGTGCCCGCCAGCTTCTCGGGATCGTCCACAGCGTCGTAATAGAGGGACCATGTATCCCGGCCCTGGTCCAGGTAGATGACTTCGACGGTGACGGTGGCGCTCTGGTTCTGGAACAGCCAATCATTGTCTACGTCGAAGTACATATTGGGGTTGCCGCCGAGGATATTCGTGCGCCGCGTGTAGCGCCCCTCCATGGCCTCGGTGACGTTCCATTCAGGCACGGTTTCTCCGCCGTAGACGTCATCGTTCTGATAGAGCCAGAAGGAAAAGTTGCCGCGGGCGGGATAATAGTTGAACTGAGTCTCCCGCAGCGCCACCCACACCGAGTCGGTGGTGGCGACCTCGGCGCCCAGATAATGCTGAGCGAATTCCAGCCAGGGCGCGCGGTCCGGGTCGGTGACCAGATCTTTGGAAAAGACGAAGTAATCGGCATGGCCGGCCAGGCCCGCATAAACGCACCACATGGTGATGCCAGGGCTTTGTTCGCCCGTGATGGGATCGACGCATTTCTGGCTGGCGTAGCTTTCCCAGCCAATGGGCGCCTTCTTCCACCAGGTGTAGATGGGATCCCATGCCCCCGCCTTGTAGTAGGATTTGTCCGGGTTGTCCACCAGGGCGAAGTCTGCGTCCGGCGTGAGCCCGTTGTGTTTGAGGCCCAGGCCGCGAGACACCGCGTAATCGGTCAGAATTCGGCGTTGGGCAATGGCGCCGATTTGCTGTCCGTCGTCTGTGCGGATGATGTAAAGGGGCGCGAACTGGTAGAGCAAAGGGGTGTTTTGGAATGCGTCGGCAAAGATGTCGATGATGTCCATGGAAGTCTCCACCCATTGTTCAGGCGTGAGACCCGCATTGTAAAGGCATTGCAGATCCGTGTTGTCGGCGGGCTTGGCTTCCCCGAAAATGCCCGTGCCGATCTCGATCCAGGCGATGCGGGGATCGTTGTCGTAGCGCTGAGCGAAGGCCTGGACGAATTCGCGGTATTGTTGCAAATAGTAGGCGTCCCAATAGCGGGGGATGGCCCACTGCATGGCGTCGCAGCGGACGACGCTTTCCTCGTGTTCCCAGGTCATCCAGGGCGGGATGGCGCTGCCGCCGCAACAGCGTCCGTCGTAGACGGAAAAGCCGATATTGGCGATTTTGCCCAATGCCGCCTGCGCGTCCAGCCATTCATCCACCACGGACCAATCGAACACCTGATCCGCGACCTCGATGTCTTTCCAAAAGAAGGTCATGTTGCCGCCGGTGAGGAAGGGGTAATCGTCGGGGCTGACGTCGGCGCGGTCAAGGAAGATGTAGATGCCGGGGTAGGGGGCGATGGCGCGTTGGGGCGCGTCCGGGGATTGGGGATGGTTGGGGTCGGGGTTGGCGTCCGGGCCCTGGGCCTGGATGATGGATACTGCCAGGAAGAGCGTCGTCAGGGAAAGCAGGAGAAGAAAAAGGGGTTTGCGAGACATAGAACAGGCTCCCGTGTTGAGTCTGGAACTTGCGCTTTGTGAAGGCGGCCGAAGATGAAAGCGCAACTCAGGGGAGTGGGCGGAGTGTACTCCATTCTGGGGGCGGGGTCAAGAAATGCGGCGGGGCGGCGGGGCGACCCGAGCAACGGCGCGCCGATACCGATGAAAACGCCCCTCGGCCAGGTTGGCGGATCGTGAAACGTAATGCGTAATGCGTAAGGTTCTCACGTTTCACGTGTTCACGCATCACGCCCGTTGCAGACTCGCCCAACGTGGGCTTCGAGTTGCTTTTGCAAACCAACGAACGCTATTTTCAGAACAGGCGCATAGGCGATAGAATGAAGCGTCATCCAATCACCTGGAGGTTATTCATGAAACGTGCTGATCTGGTCGCTTATCTCGATGATTTGCTGCATATTCATGACATTGCCGATTTTGGCCCGCAAGGGTTGCAGATCGAAGGCCGGGAGGAAGTCCGTAAACTGGCCGTGGGCGTAGACGCGGCCCACGCCACCATCGATGGGGCGCTGGCCGCGGGCGCGGACATGCTCATCGTGCATCACGGCGTCTTCTGGGGCCCGCCCAAGCGGCTCACGGGCGCATTCGGCTTCAAGGTGCGCCGCTTTTTCGAAGCCGACCTGAACCTGTACGCCGCCCACCTGGCCCTGGACGCTCACCCCGACCTGGGGAACAACGCCGAGCTCTGTCGGCTGTTGGGACTCACGCCCGTGGGGAGTTACTTCAATTACAAAGGGCTGGATGTGGGCTTCATCGCTGCGCCCCCGCAGCCCATCTCCTTCCAAACGCTGGTGCAGCGCTTTACCGACGCCTTGCAGCCGCCCTTGCGGGTGCAGTCCTTCGGGCCCGAGGCCGTGCACAAGGTCGCGGTCTGCTCGGGGGATGGCGCGCGCAGCATGGAGGAGGCCCACGCGCTGGGGTGTGACACGCTGGTCACGGGCGAGCTGGATTACACCATGGCCCACGCGGCGGAGGAACTGGGCATGAACGCGCTCTATGGCGGGCATTACGTCACCGAAACCCTGGGCGTGCAGGCCCTGGCCCGGCATCTCTCCGACCAATTCGGCCTGGATTGGGCCTTCGTGGATGCGCCGGTGGGGTTGTAGTTCGGTCGGGCCTGTTCCCTGCCCTGCGTGCATCTTTTCACGCCGAAAACTTCCATGCCATTGTAAGCTGTGTTATAATCACCGCTGAATTTGAGACGTTTGCATGACTTTGTGCGTCGAACGCGCGGCCTTTTGCGCCGCAATTTTTGAGCAAGTTTCAAAGGAGAAATCTCAATGCTCGCACAACAATATGGCCTCATCGGCGTCTTTGCGCTTATTGCCTTTATCTTTCCTTTTGTGACGTTGGCGTTCACGTGGTTGATTCGGCCCAAACGCCCGAATCCCATCAAACAATCGACCTATGAGTGCGGTATCGAGACTGTGGGGGACGCCTGGGTGCAGTTTCGGGCGCAGTACTACCTTTTCGCTTTGATCTTCGTGGTTTTCGACCTGGAGGCGATTTTCCTGTTCCCCTTTGCCGTGGCCTTCAACAAAGTCGGCTGGTTCGCCCTGTTCGAGGCCATTATTTTTGTGCTCATGCTTTTCTTCGGCCTGATCTACGCCTGGAAGAAGAACGCCTTGGAGTGGCAGTAGGAGGAATGAAAGATCGAAAGATTAAGGATTGAAGATTTGATTTCCTGAAAAAACATTAACCACGGAGACACAGAGAGCACGGAGGAGGAAAAAGATAAGGTTTGGAGAAAATTTTCTCCGTGAATCCCCTTATTTTTCTCTGTGTCCTCCGTGTCTCCGTGTTGAAAAACCTTTTTGCAGTGAAGCCAAGATTGATTTTTCTCGCCGTTGCCGCCAACCCCAATCTTTAGTCTTTAGTCTTCAGTCTTTATCTTTTACTTCCCCGCACGCTGTTGTGCTTTATCATCCTCAACTTCCTCATCGGAGTTTTATCCTATGGATTTGAGAGCTATCGGAGAATCTTTCATCGCCTGGCTTGAGGGTTTGGGCATTCCTCAAGGTTGGGTTTTGCTCATCAACTGGATCCTGGGCGCGTTGATCATCCTGGGAATCGCCCTGCTCATGGCTCTGGCGCTCATCTGGTTGGAGCGCAAGATCGCCGGGCGTATCCAGGATCGTCTCGGCCCCAACCGGGTCGGGCCTTTCGGCCTGATCCAGCCCATCGCCGACGCGCTGAAGCTGTTGACCAAAGAAGATATCACCCCGGCGGACGCCGACCGCATCACCTACAACCTGGCGCCCGCCATCGCCGTCTTTCATGTGCTCATGCTGTTTGTGGTCATTCCCTTCGCCGATAAGGTGGTGGGCGCGAATATCAACGTGGGCATCCTCTATCTGATGGCCTTCGGCGCGTTGGGGACCATGGCCATGCTCATGGCGGGGTGGTCTTCTCGCAACAAGTATGCGCTGTTGGGCGGTTTCCGCGTCGTGGCGCAGCTTTTCAGCTATGAGATCCCCATCGCCCTGGTGATGATGATCCCGGTGCTGCTGGTGGGGAGCATGAATCTGAACGAGATCGCCCGAGGGCAAGGCTCCCTGGCTGGATTGGGATGGTATGTGTGGATCATGCCCGCGGCGTTTCTTCTGTATTTCGTGGCCGCGCTGGCCGAGGGCGAACGCGCGCCTTTCGACTTGCTGGAGGCGGAGTCGGAGATCGTGGCCGGGTACAATATCGAGTATTCGGCCATGAAGTTCGCCTGGTTCTATTTGGCTTTTTTCCTGAACACCTGGATTCTCTCCGCCATCGCCACGACGCTCTTCCTGGGCGGCTGGCAGGGGCCCTTTGTCGATCAGGTTCCCGCCCTGGGCGTGGTTTACTTCTTCCTGAAGACGTTGATCATGTTCCTGGCCTTCGCCTGGGTGCGGGCCACCTTCCCCCGCTTGCGCATCGATCAGATGATGGCTTTTTGCTGGAAGGTGTTGGTGCCCATGGCGTTGGCGTTGCTTTTGGGCTCGGCCATCGTTGTCAAGATGGGAACGGAGCTGAATCTGCCGGGCGTGGTGACCAATGGCCTCATGCTGGTCATGAATATCGTCATTGTCCTGGTCACGCTTTCCCTGCTTGGGCGTTACACCCGCACGCTGCACGAGACGAAAAACAAGCGTTTGTTCTCTCCCGAACTCCCTCGTTTGTAAGGAACTGGCTTTATGGTCGGACAGGCACTTTTCATTCTCACTGCCGGCATCACGCTCCTGATGGCTTTGGGGGTGGTGCTGGCCCGTAACTTGTTTCACGCCGCGCTGTTTTTGGTGGGCGCGTTCTTCGGCATCGCCGTCCTCTTCATCTTGCTGGAGGCGGAGTTCCTGGGCGCGGCGCAGATCATCATCTATATCGGCGCTATCGCCACGCTGATCGTGTTCGCCATCATGCTCTCGAGGCATGTCATGGGCAAGGAGGCGGGCGCGTATAACCGCAACTGGTATTTTGCCCTGGCGGGCGTCGTGTTTTTCTTCCTCCTCCTGGGCTGGCTGCTCATCAAGATGCCTTTCAATCTGGTGACGGCGGAGGTCCCCGCGGACGCCATCGCTCAGATCGGCCAGGGCTTCGTCGGGCATTATGTGGTTCCCTTCGAGGTGGCCTCGGTCTTGCTGCTCGTCGCCCTGATTGGAGCCATCATGCTCGCTCGTGAGCGATAAAGATTCAGGCGCCATCTCGATCCTTTCCACTTCCTGGCGACGACTGCTCACTGATTACTGAACACTGATTACTCATGAACGCGGAGGAGCTATGACCGTTCCCCTTTCCTGGTATCTCATCTTCGCCACGGCGCTGTTCAGCATCGGCTTTTTCGGGGTGCTGGCCCGCCGCAACGCCATCGCCGTGCTCATGGGCGTGGAGCTGATGCTCAACGCGGTGAACGTGAATCTGGTTGCGTTCTGGCGCTACCTCACGCCCACCGATCTCTCAGGGCAGATTTTCGTGGTTTTCGTGTTCGCCGTGGCTGCGGCCGAAGCCGCCGTCGGTCTGGCCCTGATGATCTCCATCTACCGCACCCGCAAGAGCATCAATGTGGATGAGTTGAATGAGCTGAAATTGTAAGGATTGAAGATGAAAGATTGAAGGTGTGAACCGTGACTCATGAGTCTTTGATCTTTCGTCTTTAGTCTTTCTTTCCCGCCTTCATCGAGGTCGCTTATGCATGATTATCCCTTTGTTTTCAATCTTACCTGGCTGATCCCGCTGCCCACGGCGCTGGCGTTTTTTGCCATCATCTTCTTTACCAATCCCAAGAAGCGCCTGAGTTCGAACGTAGCCATCGGGGCCGTGATCATTGCCTGGATTCTGTCGTGGGCGGTGGCCTTCGCCTTTTTCCTGAAACCAGAGCTGACCGAACACCCCTTTGATCTCCATGTGCCCTGGTTGCCCATGGGGGAGATCGCCTTCCACATGGGCGTGGCTGTGGATGCGGTGACCGCGGGGATGCTGTTCATGGTCGGGTTCGTGCTCACCATGATCTTCATTTACAGCTCCGGCTACATGACTTTCCCCGGGCACCTGGACCCCAAGCAGTATCCTGAGGCTGCCAAGGAGGGCCTGGATCCCCGGTACAGCCGCTTCTTCGCCTATATCTCCCTGTTCGCCACCGGGATGCTGGGGCTGGTGGTGGCCGACAACCTGCTGATGCTGTTCATCTTCTGGGAGATCATGGGCCTTTGTTCCTACCTGCTTATCGGCTTCTGGTTCGACAAGAGCTACCCCGATCCCAACCAGATCACGCCCAAGCAGGCGGGCCTGAAGGCGTTCCTCACCACCCGCGTGGGCGACGTGCTGTTCATGATGGGCCTGATCTTCCTCTTCATCCATGCCGGGACCCTGAATTTCCAGGCCATTTTCGCCAATGTGGAATTCATGGAGGAGCTGGCTGCCGCCACGGTGACGCTGCCCGTTTTCGGCGCGGTGTCGTGGGCCGTGCTCATCTCCATCCTCATCTTCTGGGGCGCTATCGGTAAATCGGCCCAATTCCCGCTGCATGTGTGGTTGCCCGACGCCATGGAAGGCCCGACGCCCGTCTCCGCCCTCATCCATGCGGCGACCATGGTCTCCGCGGGCGTGTACCTCATCGTGCGCATGGCCCCGCTGTTTGCCGCCAGCAGCCACGGGGTCAACGGCGCCATGACCTTTGTGGCCTTCATCGGCGCGTTCACCGCGCTTTTCGCGGCCACCATCGGCGTGGCGCAGAAGGATATCAAGAAGGTGCTGGCCTATTCCACCATCTCGCAGTTGGGGTATATGTTCGCCGCGCTGGGCATCGGCGCCTGGGTGGCGGCCATCATCCACCTGCTGGTGCACGCCTTCTTCAAGGCCCTGCTCTTCCTGGGCTCCGGCTCCGTCATCCACGGCGTGGAGCATGGGCATCATCATGTGCACGAACACGGGCATGGGCATGATGATGAGCATGGGCATGAGGAGTATTTCGACCCGCAGGACATGTTCAACATGGGCGGGTTGCTGAAACGGATGCCCATCACCGGCTGGACGTTCATCGCGGGCGCGCTTTCCCTGTCCGCCTTTCCTTTCATCACCGCGGGCTTCTGGTCCAAGGATGAGATTCTGGCCCACGCCTGGGATGGCGGCCACATGGCGGTTTACTGGACCCTGGCCATCGGCGCTTTCCTGACCGCGTTCTACACCTTCCGCCAGGTGTTCCTCACCTTCTTTGGCAAACCCCGCACCGAAGCCGCGGAACACGCGCCCGAGAGCGTGCGGGCCATGACCTGGCCCCTCATTGGTCTGGCCTTCTTCGCCATTTTCGGCGGGTTCGTGGCCGTCCCCAAAAGTTTCCCCGTATTCGGTAAGATTTTCTCCGATTTCATGATCAAGCTCATGGAGATGCAAGGGGAGTTTTATCCCTTCCTGCATGTGGCTCCGGCCGAGTTCCACTGGACGCCCGCCATCATCTCCATGACCCTGGCCCTGAGCGGTATCGTCGTGGCCTGGTTGGTGTATGGCTGGAAGCCGCTGGAGGCGGGGCAGCCCGATCCTCTGAAGCGCTGGCTGGGGCCCGTGTACACCGTGCTGGAAAAGAAGTACTACTTCGATGAGTTCTATCACCTCATCGCCGTCCGCCCGACCTTGTGGCTGGCGAGCTTCTTCGCCCGTTTCGACCGCGGCGTCATCGACCGCATCGTCAACTGGGTCGGGGCCTTTGGCCGTTGGCTGGCCGCCACCCTGCGCAAGTGGTTCGACGAGTATGTCATCGATGGCGCGGTCAATGGCGTGGGACTGGTCACCACCTGGACAGGCGCAGTGGTGCGGCTGATCCAGACGGGCCAGGCGCAGACTTATTTGCTGATTTTGTTGTTATCGGTGGCGGTGTTGCTGTTGTTGATCCCGCTACGATGACATTAGGAATAAGGATCAGGATTGAGGATGAACGTTCGAAAAAATCCCTAATCCCAATCCCAATCCCAATCCTAATCCAATCCTGAAATTCATAACCCAATTATCGACATCTCCAAAATAACCGAGGAGGAGATTTCAATGGATTTACTTCGCAGTTCGGTTCTGACGCTGATTGTGTTCCTGCCGTTGGTGGGAGCGGTTATCGTCGCGTTGATGCCGAAGGACAAAGAAGAACTGATCAAAAAGTTTTCCATCTGGTGGAGCCTGATCCCCTTGCTGCTCTCCATCTGGCTGGCCATTGATTACGCCATGAATTATCTGGCCGGGAATCAGATGGCGTATCAGGTGAACGTCCCCTGGATTCCCTCCATTGGCGTCAGTTATCATATCGGCGCGGATGGGTTGAGCGTGCCCCTGATCTTCCTCACCGCGCTGCTGACGACGCTGGGGTTGTATTACTCCGCCAGGGTCATCCGCAAGCGGGTGAAGGAGTTTTTCGCCCTGTTCCTCTTCCTGGCCACGGGCATGTTCGGCGTTTTCGTGGCGCTGGACCTGATCCTGTTCTACGTGTTCTGGGAAATCGGCCTGGTGCCCATGTACTTCCTCATCGGCATTTGGGGCCAGCCCAAGGATCGCCCGCAATACGCGGCCATCAAGTTCTTCCTCTACACCCTGGCGGGCTCCATTTTCATGCTGCTGGCCATGATCGGGGTGTATCTGAGCACGGGCACATTCGATATCCTGGCCGCGGCTGAGAAGGGCGTGTGGCTGAACAACGCCTTGTTCGCCATGCTCTCCTTCTGGGCGTTCTTCGTGGCCTTCGCCATCAAAGTGCCGAGCTTCCCCTTCCACACCTGGTTGCCCGACGCCCACACCGCCGCCCCCACGGCCGGTTCCGTCATTCTGGCGGGCGTGCTGCTGAAGCTGGGCGCTTACGGTATCCTGCGCATCCTCCTCACCCTCTTCCCCGGGCCCTTCGCCCAATACGGCTGGATTGTGGCCCTGTTGGGCGTCATCGGCATCGTCTACGGCGCGTTCGTCTCCCTGGCCCAAACCGACCTCAAGCGGCTGATTGCTTACTCCTCGGTGAGCCACATGGGGTATATCCTGTTGGGTATCGGCGCGGTGGCCGTGGCCCTGAACATGAAGGACGTGGAAGGCGCGAAGCAGAGTGCGGAAATGGCTTTCAACGGCGCTTCGCTGCAAATGTTCATGCACGGCATCATCACGGGCGCCTTGTTCTTCCTGGTGGGCGTCATCTATGAACGGGCGCACACCCGCGATTTGAAGGTCTTTGGCGGGCTCAGTGCCGTGGTGCCCATCTATTACGCCACCATGATGTTCGCTGGATTCGCCTCGCTGGGCCTGCCCGGCCTGGCGGGCTTCTGGGCCGAGTTCTTCACCTTCCGGGGCGCGTTCGGCATCGTGCCCGTGCTGGCGGTCATCGGTGTCGTCGGTATCGTGATTACGGCGGCCTACATTCTCTACCGCATCATCCAGAGCATCTTCCTGGGCGAATACGATCCCAAGCGCTGGACGCACTGGACCACCGTTTTCGGTGAACATGCGGACGGGCCCACCGACATGGCTTTGTTCGAGAAGGTGACCCTGTGGCCCCTGGTGGCGCTGATGATTCTCCTGGGTTTGTGGCCCACGCCTCTGCTTGTTTACTTCAACACGGCTGCACAGCACATCCTCTCCAACCTTCATTTCTAATCCACAGGAGGGATGACTTTGAACGTTTCCGACATCATTCGCCTTTTGTCGCCTGAACTGATCCTGCTGATTACCGGGTTTGTGGTCATCGGCGTGGATCTGGCGCGGCGCCGAGAGGATGAGGGGCGAACCGCGGCTGCGGTGGCGGTGGTGGGTTTGATCCTGGCCGCGCTGGCCGCCATCTTCCTCTACTTCAGTTCGCCCAATCAGATCGTCTTCTACACGATGGCCATCGACCTCTATGGTTTGTTCTTCAAGGTGGCCGCTTTCATCGGCGTGGCGCTGGTCATCATCGCGTCGGTGAATTATATGGCCGGGCGCAGCAAGTTTCTTGGGGAGTTTTACGCCTTGCTGGTCTTTGCGGCGCTGGCCATCAGCGTGCTGGTGAGCGCCACGAACCTGATTCTGATTTATATCGGCATCGAGTTCCTCTCCATCACCTCCTACATTCTGACTGGCTTCCTGCGCGGAAATGAGCGGTCGGAGGAGGCGGCCATCAAGTACTTCCTCTATGGCGCGTCCGCCGGGGCGATCCTGCTGTTCGGCATGTCGCTGCTGTTCGGGTTGACCGGCACGACGGATCTGGCGGCGGTGGGCAAAGCGCTGGAGGCCGGGGGCGATATGCACTGGCTGGGGCTGGTGGCCCTGGTGCTGGTGCTGGCGGGCCTGGGCTATAAGGCCAGCCTGGTTCCCTTCCATCAATGGGCCCCCGACACCTACGACGGCGCGCCCACGCCCATCTCCGCCTTCCTCTCCACCGCGTCCAAGGCCGCGGGCTTCGCCATCGTGGGTAGGGTCTTTCTGGTGGCCTTTTCCGATTTTCATCCCGAATGGACGCAAGTCCTGGCCGCCATCGCCGTCCTCACCATGTTCCTGGGCAATCTCACGGCGCTGAAGCAGAAGAGCGTCAAGCGCATGTTGGCGTACTCCTCCATCGGCCAGGCGGGGTATATCCTGCTGGGCCTGGTGGCGGTGAGCAATGATCCCACCTTCGGCGGCGTCAACGGCCTGATGATCTACCTCTTCGGTTATATTTTCACCAATGTGGGAGCGTTCCTGCTTCTGCTGCCCATCGAGAAGAAGAGCGGCGGTTCCACGGATATGGAGCAGTTCGATGGGCTGGCCACCCGAGCCCCGGGCCTGGCCCTGCTCATGTCCCTGTTCCTCATCTCCCTGGCGGGCATTCCGCCCACCGCGGGCTTCATCGGCAAGTTCTACGTCTTCGCCTCGGTCATCAACCAGCGCATGATCGTGCTGGGCGCGCTGGCCGCGGTGAACACGGTCATCGCCGCGTTCTACTATTTGAACGTGATCCGCCACATGTATTTTGCGGAGAGCGCGGTGGAGGGCGGCGTCACCGTCGGCCGCGGGCTGATGACGGTGCTGGCTATCAACGCCATCATGGTGCTGGCCATCGGCATCTTCGCCCAATTCTTCATGACCTGGGTGAATAGCTCGCTGGCGCTGGTCACGGCCAGCGGCTTCTAGGCACCCAACGGCGGCTTCGTCCGCATTCTGTCGGCAAAGCCGACGCATTTCTGAAAACGGTTTTCACGCCCGTCTCGCTCGTGCGGGGCGGGCGATTTTTGTTGGAAACAAGGTGACTGCTCAAGTCTCGCTGCCACTTTTTGCCACGAAGCCACGAAGGGAACGAAAGCACGAAGTTTTTACCTTTATTTTCCTTCGTGTCTTCGCAAAACTTCGAGCCTTCGTGGCTTTTGACGACCTGGAGTCGAGTACGCTATCGATTACGGGAAAAGTAGATAGGTCGGGTTTGTGTGACGCCGATCACGGAAGGGAATTGGGGATTTGGTTACAATTTACGATGTCTTATCGATGGCGATAAGACGCGGTTATCGTTTCCACCACATTCACACATCACGAAAGGAGGTCTTGCATGGACTACGGCTGGATTGAAATCGCGGTGGCCGCGATCTTCGTGTCCGTGGTCATCACCCTGGTGTTGAGCCGGGGGGCCGGATGGTTGTCGTGGCGGTTCTGGCGCAACGCCATGGTCGTCAGCAGTACGGTGATGATCCTGGTGCTGCTGTGGCTGAGCTTCGACACCGCGGCGCAAACCCGGCCCGGCGGCGAGCGTCTCGCTCCCTGGACAGTGATCAACCATGAGGTCGGGCTCAAGTGGAACCCGGAGAAGCGGTGGCAGGAGCCGGTGGTGGGAGAGGAGACGGGCTTTTTCGGCAGGGTGTATTCTCCCGAGGAGGCGTACGCGCTGATTGCCAAAGGCAAGCTGGTGGTGCAATCCCGAAACTGTATGGAATGCCACACGCTGTTGGGGAATGGCGCGTATTACGCGCCCGACCTGACCCGGGCCTGGTTGGATCCCTGGTGGGAGGAGCGCGTCATGCCTATCGTGGGCGCGCAGAGTCACGAGGAGGCCATGCGCACGTGGCTGATGAATCCGCCGAAATACCCACAGGGCAAGCGCCGGATGCCCAATCTGGGCCTGTCGGAGGAGGAAGCCACGGCGCTGGTGGCTTTCCTGAAGTGGATGTCGACCATCGACACCAACGGTTTCCCCGCGTACTTCGGCGAAATGCAATAATCGAGGAAGGTGACCATGACTCAAGCAGTGCAATCTCATCCCAAGCTGTATGAATCGCAGAAGCTGGCGCGCTGGTATTTCGTCGTTGCTATCACGCTCTTTAGCGCGCAACTCATCTTCGGGCTCATTGCCGCTTATCAACAAATCGATCCCAATTTCCTCTTCCAACTGGCCCCCTTCATGACCAACCGCACCCTCCATGTGAACGCGATGGTGGTGTGGCTGCTGGTGGGCATGATGGGCGGCGTCTACTGGTTCCTGCCCAAGGAGACGGGCCGGGAGGTGGTCGGCATCACGCTGGCCAAGATCATCTGGTGGGTGATCGTGGCCGGCGTCACCGTGGTGGTGCTGGTCTATCTCTTCGTGCAGATCGGCCCGGCCAAATGGACCACCATCTGGTTCATCAATGAGGGTCGCGAGTATATCGAGGCTCCCCGTTGGGCGGATATCGCCATCGTGCTGTGGGTGGCTATCTTCCTGTTCAACGTCATCGCCACGGTGCTGAAGGCCCGGCGCATCACCGGCATCCTCATGGTGCTCATCTTCGATCTGGTGGCTTTGGGCGCGCTCTACACCGCAGGGATGCATTTCACCGTGAATATCACCATGGATCAGTTCCTGTGGTGGTGGGTGATTCACCTGTGGGTGGAGGCCACCTGGGAGGTGCTGGTGGGCGTGCTCATGGCCTGGGCGCTCATGTATCTGTTGGGCACGTCCCGCCGCCTGCTGGAGACCTGGCTGTTCATCGAGGTGGCGTTGGTGTTCGGGACAGGCATCATCGGCCTCGGCCATCATTACTTCTGGATCGGCACGCCCGAGTACTGGCTGGGCCTGGGCGGCTTCTTCAGCGCGCTGGAGCCGCTGCCCCTGGTGGCCATGGTGGTGCACGCGGTCTATGACGCGGGCGGCCATCGCCTGGGCGCGGTGAATCGCCCCGCCATGTTCTGGGTGATTGCCCAGGCGTTCGGCAATTTCATCGGCGCGGGCGTGTGGGGCTTCATGCAGACCCTGCCGCAGATCAACATGTTCAGCCACGGCACGCAACTGGCCGCGGCCCACGGGCATCTCGCCTTCTTCGGGGCCTACCTCTCCACCGTGATGGTGCTGGTGTACATCGCCGCCCAAAACCTGCGTCGTCCCGTGCGCATCCCCGTCAGCTCCAAACTTTGGGGCTGGGCCGCCGGGCTGTTGATCCTGGGCATCATCGGCATCGGCGGCGCATTCACCATCTCGGGGTTCACGCAGACGCTCATCGAACGGGCTGCGGGCGGCAGCACCTGGGCCGCTTTCATCCAGGCTTACACCCATCCCTGGTACGCCAATACCCTGTGGTGGCGGTTTTGGTTTGGGATGGTGATGCTGGTCGGGTTTGTGCTGCTGGCAGTCGATCTGTTGACCATCGGCAAACATGCCGAATTACCCAAAGCCGCGAGGCAGCCCGCGGTGGCGGCTGCAGGAGGCGGTCATGATTGATCAAAATGAACTCGTCCGGGCGGTAGGCACGATTATCGCCTTTGGTTTCTTGTTCGTGTTCCTGGCCGGGCTGTATGCGGGCTTCTACACCGCCAGCAAGATGTTCGAAAGAGCCTGGCTGGCCTGGATCGGCTACGCCTGCGCCGCGGGCCAGTTCGCGGCAGCGATGATCATGATCTCGACGGGCTTTCTGGACCCCTTCTGGGTGAAGTTGATCGTCTTCGCGGCCCTGGCCTATCTGGTGATCCCCCCTCTCATGTGGCGGATCGTGCTGGCTTTCCATCGTTATCACGAGGAGGCGGATGAGTGCATTCCCGCGCCGTCCGCTCCCTTCGGCCCCCTGAGTTAGGAGGAGACCATGGCACAAATCGAACGCGTGGAAGTTTACGTGGACGGTTCACCCGAACCGTTCCAGGTCATCACCCAAGCGCCCTTCAAGGTGAAGCTCAACCCCGCGGATTTCGAAGCGGGCGATCATAACATGCGGGTGGTGATCTACTACGATAATGGCGAATACTACGACCAACCTTATCTTTTCACCATCCAGCACAACAACGAGATCGCGGTGGGGCATATCAATCAGTCCCCCATCCATAGCCCTGTGGCGGTGGATCTCATCGATCCCATGGAGCAGGAAGGCTTGCCCCCGCCCAAAGTGCTCACCCATGCCGTGATCCCCACTCTGCTGTTCCTGTTGATTTTGGTGGTCGCGGGCTGGTTCTCATTTTATGGCGACACTTCCGCCAGCGCCGAAGTGACGAATATCGAGCCCATTGCCAAACCCTCGCGGCCGGAAGCGCCCGCGGGCGGCGCGGTGGATGGCGCGGCCATCTTCGCCGAAAATTGCGCCTCCTGCCACGGGCCCAACGGCGAGGGCCAGGGGGATGTCTTCCCGGCGCTGGCGGGCAACGCCAACCTGGCGGACACGGACATGGTCATCGACACGGTGCTGCACGGGCGTCAGGGCACGGCCATGGTGCCCTGGGGCGAGCAAATGAATGATGACCAGATCGCTGCGGTCATCAATTACGTGCTGTCGGCCTGGGGCAATGATTTCGGATCGGTGACGCCCGAGGAGGTGGCCGCGAAACGGTAGGTTTGTCACTTTACTGAGAGGCTGTTATGCACTTTGCTTTCCTCAAAGGTCAGGATCGCCGCATCGGACGTTGAAATTCGCCGCAGATAACGCGGATGAAGCAGATTTCCGCGGATTTTTTCAAAAGGATGGCATCTTTTTCAGTAAAAATCCGTGTGGATCCGTCGCATCAGCCCCATCCGCGGCGAATTGAAACGCACGTCATCCACAAAGTCGCATCAAATTGGCGACAAGTTCATAACAGACTCTAAAGTCATCACGACGCCTCGGCTGGTTCACCGGCCGGGGCGTTTTCGTCCGTGCGGGCGTAACTGCTAACGTACTTGACTTAAGGCCGCCAAAAGCCACGAAGGCTCGAAGTTTTTCGAAGACACGAAGGAAAAATAAAGAAAAACACGTCGTGCCTTCGCTTTTCTTCGTGTCTTCGTGGCAAAAAGCGGTGGCGACACCTTAGGAGTTACGTGCGGGCCGTGATTTGCGCCTGCGGGCGGCTCGGGGGTAAGATCGCAACATGCGCAGACCCCATGTGTTCCGCTCCCTTCGCGTCTGGCTGACGCCCGGCATCCACATCAAACGCTGGCTGCTGGTGTTGATGCTGGGGATTACGATGATCAGCCTGGGGCTGGCGTATCTGCTGCGGGCGTTGTATCTGGCCGGGCCTTATCCTCCCTTCGTTTACTGGCTCACCCTGCAATTTCTACCCCATGCGGTGCGGGCGGCCCTGTTCGGCGCGATGGGCATTGGGCTGACGGTGTGGGCTTTCGTGCGGCTGAGCGAATCCCTGCTGGAGCCTTTCACCGAACCGGGGGAGGATGTGGCCGTGCAGCTTTATCGGCATCGACAAAAGCAGCGGGGCCCGCGCATCGCCTGCATTGGCGGGGGCACGGGCATGCCTTCGGTGCTGCGGGGCCTAAAGGCGTACACTGCGAATATCACGGCCATCGTCACCGTGGCGGATGACGGAGGCAGTTCGGGGCGGTTGCGACGGGAGATGGGGTTGTTGCCGCCGGGCGATTTTCGCAACAACCTGGCCGCGCTCTCCGAGGCCGAGGAGATCGCGCAGCGTCTGTTTCAGTATCGCTTTCCCGAGGGCACGGGCCTGCGGGGTCACGCGTTCGGCAATCTCTACCTGGCCGCCATGGCCGGAGTGACGGGCTCCTTCGAGCAGGGGCTGCTCATGTCGAACCGGGTGTTGGCTGTGCGCGGGCGGGTGCTGCCATCCACCCTGGAGCTGGTGCAGCTTCTGGCGGACGTGCAGGACGAGGATGGGCGCATTGAACGCATCTACGGCGAATCGCTCATCCCCAAGCTGGGGCGCGGGCGACGCATCCGCCGCGTCTATCTCGAACCGGACGACCCCAAGGCCTATCCCGAAGCCATCAAGGCCATCCTCAATGCAGACATGATCATCGCCGGGCCCGGCAGCCTCTACACCAGCGTCATCCCCAACCTGCTGGTGCCCGAGATCACCGAGGCCATCGCCGCGGCGCGGGCGGTCAAGGTGTATGTGTGCAATATCGCCACGCAGCCGGGCGAGACCGACGGCTACGACGTGCACGACCACCTGGCGGCGTTGGAGAATCACGCCAACCGCAAACTGTTTCATTTTGTCCTGGCGAACGATCACATTCCCCGGCAGCCGCCCGCGGGCGAGGGATCGGAGTGGGTGCGGCTACCTGAGGAGCGGCATGGCGGCTATCGGCTGGTCACCGCGGATTTGCAGGATCGGGAGCGCCCCTGGCGGCACGATCCGGAGAAGATGGGCCGGGCGTTGATGGAGATCTTGGGCGAAAATAGATGATGGTTTGATGGAGAGACATGATGGGTAAACCGCTTTCTAAAGAGGAAGAAGAAGACATTTTGGGTTTGGGGATGGATTTGGAACTGGCCTGATTTTGGCTGATCGGGCGGGGATGGGATAAAATAATTTTCTGCGCGTTTGCGCAATCATCTCAATCTATCACAAAAGGTGGTGAGAACTGCATGACCGTAAAGCTGAATCCGGGCGAATCGCAAGAATCGCTGCTGCGGCGTTTCCGCAAGGAAGTGATGAAAGCGCGCATCCTGCCGGAAGTCCGTCGCAAACGGTGGTACACGCCCCCCAGCGAACTGCGTCGCCTGCAAAAGCAGAAGGCGATTCGCAAGGCCCGTCAGGCCCAGCGACGGCGCAATCGCCAGGGCGGTCTGTAAGAGCCCTCGGGCTCACAGGAAAGCTGCTCCTCAAGGAGCGGCTTTTTTGTTTTCCGGTTTTGTGCTATGATCATGCCAGGGTTGGCGCTAGCCTCTTGATTGTTGAGGACGCCAGGCCAACGTTGGCCGAGACGGCAACGCACGTGATGCGTAAAAACGTGAAACGTAAGCCCCTTACGCATCACGGATTACGTTTCATGACCCTGGCTTCCCACGCCAACGTAGCCGCAAAGCATAGCCATCTTTCTTGATCTATCCACACTCAAAACGAGGTGATATCTCTGAACGCCCAAGAACTTGCCCACGATATCGTCGATTTACTGGATGAAAAGCAGGCCCAGGATATCCTCTTGCTGGATATCCACGAGCTTGCGCCCTTTGCCGATTATTTCGTCATCGCCACCGCCACCTCCGAACGCCAGAGCAAATCCCTGGTGGAGATGCTGGTGGACACGCTGCGGGAACAGCGCATCAAGCCCCTGTTCATCGAGGGAGAAAGTCAGTCGGGCTGGCAATTGCTGGACTATGGGGAAGTGATTGTCCATATCTTCTCGCCCGAACTACGGGACTTCTATCGCCTGGAAGACCTCTGGCATGACGCCAAAGTCGTTGTGCGGTTGCAATAGCCGCGCCTCATAACCTCCAGACGTCGCCCTGCGCTCCCACCCGCAGCCCTTGCGCTTCGATCCAGGCCCGCTCTGGGCCCGGTCGCCACAACGGATTCGTGTGATTCAGGTGGATGAACGCGACCTCGATGTCGCCGTCTGCCAGTAGAGACGCGGTGTCGCGCGCCAGAGGATGGGGAATTTGGGTGAGGTCGCGGCCGGGAAGTTCGTCGGGGCTGAAGAAGGTCGCGTCCAGCAGAGCGATATCCACCCCCACGCGTTGTAGCCAGGCCCGCAGGTCGGGCTGGAACGCCCGCCAGTGGTCGATGTCCGGGCAATAGAACAGGGTTCGGGAGGGGCTGCGCACGAGCCACGCCACCGTGTCGCTGTACTCGTCCCGATGTGGAACCGCCACAGGCGTGACCCTGAGCCTGGGTGACAGTGCGACTTCCTGACCGGGAGCGATCTCAACCAGCGTCACATGCCCGCCAGCCGCCAGGCCCGACCAGGGCGCGTGGGCCCGCAGGAACGCGGCCATGCGCGGGGTGGCGTAGAGGGGCAGGCCACGGGCGTTCATGGCCTCGGGGCCCAGCCAGAGCAGGCCGGGATAGTGGCCCATGTGGGCGTGGGTGAGGAGGACGCCCGCCAGGGGTGCGCGGGCGGTGAGGGCGTCGTATTGGGCGGGGAAATCGGGCGTGGCGTCGATGAGCCAGGCCCGGCCCGCGGCCTCATCCACCAGCCCCAGGCTGACGACCCGCTGACGCAGGGCGGGATTGGCGCGGGCCGCGGCGCAGTTGGGGCAGTTGCACCCCGGCTGGGGCAGCCCGCCATCCTGCGCTACGCCGAGAAGAATAGCCGAAACTGACATCTGAAGGCCGTTTTGCAATGTGATAGAATTGTAACCCTAGTCATGACCGTGGTCATGTCAGGAGGAAATGATGACGCAAACGATTTCCAAAAGCAAACTCAAAGCGAATATGTTGCGGATTTTCCGAGAGATCGAAGAAGGCGGCGAGGAGCTCATTGTGACAGACCGGGGCAAACCCACGCTGATCATTCGCCCCATCATCGAAAAGAAAAGTGTAGACGACGTCTTCGCCGATCTGCGAGGCAAGGCGATTGTGCATGAGGATCTGGATGAGCCTACAACAGAGGACTGGGAGGCTCTTCGATGATCCTTCTTGATACATCCGCATTGTTCTATTGGACCCTCGATCCTGATGGGTTGCCCCCCCATGCCAAAGAGGCCATCCGTGAAAGCGATAAAATCCTTGTCAACGCCATCAGTCTTTGGGAACCGACGCATTCGCTCATTCTATTCCCTGGCCGTTTGGTGAAGGGGCATTGAAAATAGATTTGGGAAACCGGGAAACCGGGAGACCGGTAGACCAGAGAGGCGCAAGATAGACACCCGCGGCCAACAGCGCCTGGCCAAGACCGACGACCCGCTGACGCAGGGCGGGATTGGCGCGGGCCGCGACGCGTACGGGCGATGGATGAATCGCCCGTACGGGCTGGGTAAAGCGCCCGAGCGCGGGTCGTACCAACGGGCGTCGTAGAAATACCGCCCCAACGCCTTCTCGTGATACTGCTCGGTGAAGCGCTTGGTTGTCAAGGGGCTGAACGGGCCGCTCCGGTTGTCGCCGAGAACTATCCTGATTCACCAGCACGCCAGTGGAGCGCAGGTGGCCGATGGCAGAGTTTACGCTGTATTATCTGACACTACGGCCTACTCGAGATGGTGTTTGCTGACCGTATACCAGCACACACAATATGAAAAGGTAATGCTTCGAGGTCTACGTTTTTATAAAATCGTGTGATAGTTCTGCTTTCTAAACCAGGAACATGAAAATCGCCAGATAATCCCACCAAATCGATGCTTTTTTCTGGCGGATAATGCCACCCTTGTTCATCAACAAGATAGCATTCATTGATTGTAATATCATCGTGAGTTTTATTTTGAACGTTAAAAGTAACCACTAAATTGTAGTATTTGACAAAAAACCCAATCCTGGTGGGATGATCAAGGATGAAAAGAAATGTAGCTAGTTGTGGTTTCCATTCGTAATCCACTATCTTTACACTGATATCATTATTTTGAAGCACAGGTTCAGAAGTGTAAGGGTTTTTTCGGAACCGATCAACATTGTATAAAACGAAACAGACATAGATTATTAGAGCCAACAAGATAAAAACCTTGGCCGCTCCTCTTTTGGATTTCATCCAGACCACCTCTTATCTAAACTAAACGCATTTTGAAATCAGGTGTTTTCGGCCTCGGCCACCCGGAGCTGAAGCTCCGGGCTACGAAACGACGCCGGGTGAACCCGGCTTTCCGCGGCGCACGACATGCGCCATGGCCCCATTTATGGGGCGTCGTTCTTAGCCCGCAGGTTCACCTGCGGGCGGCGGCGCGGCCAGAGAACCGCCTTTCATGGATGATCCAATGCAAACCAAAAGCCTTGGTTTCAATTTGCTTTCAGTTTAGCGAAGCGTCTCTCAGGCTAGATTCCTCGGGCGCTACGCCCCCTCGGAATGGCATTGTGAATTTCATCGCCGAAACATGCGGGGCAGGGCCGCCAGTTCGGGGGAGCGGATGAGCCAGGAGACCGCCAGGTAGGCGCCCGCAGCCAGGGCGCCGAAAACGAGCGCCTGCATTTTCAGCGGCATAGCGGGCGTCAGATCCATCAATCCAAACACCAGGCCCGCCATCAGCGCCGCGGCCAACAGCGCCCGACCCAGACTGGCGGCCACGCGTCGCTCCTCCCAGCCGCCCAGCTTCTTCCGCAGCATCCACAGCAGCGCGGCCATCTCCAGGGTGGTGGCCAGGGCGTTGGCCAGAGCCAGACCGCCGTGGGCCAGGGGACGGATGAGGATGAGGCTGAGTAGCACGTTCAGGCCCATGGCCGCCACGCCGATGACCACGGGCGTTTTCGTGTCTTTCATGGCGTAGAAGCTACGGGCTGAGACTTCGACCAGGGCGTGCCCCACCAGGCCCAGGGCGAAGAAACCCAGGGCGAAGGCCGTCATCTGGGTGTCGTGGGCGTCGAACGCGCCTCGCTGCAACAGCAACGCCACGATGGGCTGCCGCAGCAGGATGAGGATGACAGCAGAAGGCAGGGTGAGGAAGATGAGCAGGGAGAAGAGGCCGCCCAAAGTGTGCTGCATGGCCCGCCGTTCGCCCAGCGCGGCCTGATGCGAAAAGGTGGGGAAGGCCGCGGTGGCGATGGATTGGGCGAAAATGCCCTGGGGCAGCAGCATGATCAGCCAGGCGTAGTTCAGCGCGCTGATGGAGCCTTCCACCAGGTGCGAGGCCAGGAACACGTTGACAATGAAGTTGATCTGCACCACGGCCAGGCCCAGCACCCGCGGGGCCATTAGCCGCAGCACCTCCCGCACGCCCGCATCGGCCAGGCTGAGGGACGCGCGCCATTTGGCCTTGAAATGGATGAGGCCCGGAATCTGAATGGCGAGATGCAGCGTCGCGCCCGCGACCACGCCCAACGCCAGGGCATAGACGCCTATGCTTGGGGCGAGAAACCACGCGGCCAGGATGATGGACGCGTTGTAGAGTACGGGCGCCAGCGCGGGCAGCAGGAAATGATGGAAGCTGTTGAGGATGCCCATGATCAGCCCGCTCACCCCGAAGATGACCGTGCTCACCAGCATCCAGCGCATGAGGCTGACGGTGAGGGCCTGCTGTTCGGGCGTGAAGCCGGGCGCGATGATGTGCGCCACCAGGGGGCGGGCCAGCAGGCCCGCAAGAATCGCCAGAGAAATCAGGCTCAGCAGCAGCAAATTCCCCACTTTGGACGCCAAACTCCAGGCGTCGTCCAGCTTCCCATGCGCCAACCGCTCGCTGAAGGTGGGGATGAAGGCGGAGGCCAGGGCCCCGCCCGCCACCAGGGTGAAGAGCAGATCGGGCAGACGGAACGCGGCCAGGTAAGCGTCCAGGTCGGCGCTGGCCCCGAACCGGGCGCCGATAACCATCTCCCGCACCAGGCCCAGCGCCCGGCTGACGATGAACAGGGCCATGACCAGGCTGGCGGCCCGGGCGATGCGTTGCATGGGGGTGGATGATGACATGGGGATGCGATGAAGGGGAACGATGCCTGCGAAAATCCTGACGATCCCGACCTTCGGAAGTCAGGTTGGCGGGAAATGGGCGACAGGAACCGGGCCCGGCCAACCTGTATACTATATCCAAGCGTAGCCGCTTTGGGCAAACGCCGGTGCTGACCCCGTCGGTCAGAAGATGCAACGCAAGGGAGTTTTGACATGCGCAAGATGACGAATGTGCACATGCAAGAGCCGACCCTGGCGCCGGTGGAACAGTCCATCAACGAAGTTGCCGTCACCGCCGAAATGCTGCGCACCCAGGCGGACCAGCTCACGGGACTCTCCCGGTTCCTGGGGTTTGGCAAACGCATCCTCGTGCCCGCGGACGAAATCCACGCAGTCGTGGGCGATGGGATGCACATCAGCCGTATCTCCAAACACATCAAAATCTACGGCAAGACCGCGGATCAACCCTCGGTCTACTGGCTGAACCCCCTCACCCAGGTCATCAAACTGAAGACCATCTCCTTCACCGTGCCCATCCGGGGCGTGAACGACGAGGGGGTCGAGGCGCTGGACCGCAGCAAGGTGAGTTTTCGCCTGTGGGCCCACGCCGTGGCCAAGCTCAATCCCGCCAAGGCCGACATCGCGGCCCAGCGGGTGGGCGAGGACACCGTCAGCCTGCTGAACACCATCACCAAGGTGGGCACGGCGGAGCTGGTGGCCGCGGCCGCGACCATGGACCTGTCGGAGATCATCGCCAACCGTCAGCGGCTGGCCGAGATCGCCTTCCCCAAGGTCAACCAGATTTTGGGCGAGTTGGGCTACGACCTGGCCCTGCTCACCGTCACCCGGCTGGATGGCGAGGCCTATCGTCGCATGGTGGAGCAGGCCGAGGCCCGCATCTCCAAGGAAACCGCCATCGCCACCAACCAGGAGCAGATCGCGGAGATCCAGGATCGCCAGGCCCGTCAGCGCACCGAAGCCGAGATCCAGGCCATCACCGAGAAGAAGCTGGCCGCGGAGCGGCTGGAAGCGGAGCGGGTGGTGCAGGAGGCCACCCTCACCCAGCAGGAAGCGGTCAAAGTGCGGGAGCATGAGGTCTCGTTGAAGGAGATCGAGCGCCGCAAGATCGCGGCCCAGGCCGCGCACGAGGCCCAGGTCATCGAGCTGGAACTGGCCAAGAAGACCGCGCGCATCGACGCGGAGCGTGAGGCCGAACTACGGGCCCTCAAGCAGCAGAAGGAAGCGCAATTGCGGCTGGCCGTGGTGCGGGCCGAGGCGGAGCAACTGGCGCTGGCTCAGGCCAAGGAGATGGAGCGCAAGGCCCGGCTTACCGAGGCCGAGGCCCGGCGGCTGGAGCAGGAGAAGCTGGCCGAGGCGGAGCGCACCAAGAAGGTGCTTTTGCTGGAAGCGGAAGCGCAGGCTCAGGCCGAGCTGGTGCAGGCCGAGGCGGAAGCGGAAGCCGCGGTGAAGCTGGCCGAGGCGGCCAAGCGCAAGGCCGAGGCGGTGCAGGCCGAGACCGCGGCCCAGGGATTGGCCGAGGCCGAGGTGGAGGCCGCCCGGGTGAAGGTGGAAGAGGCCCGGGCGAAGATGGAAGCCGACCGTCTGCGCCAGATCCGGGCCGCGGAGCTGGAAGCCCAGCGCGAGCAGGTGAAGCTGTTCGAGAAAGCGCCCGTGCTGGTGGAGCTGGAGAAGCTCAAGATGCAGATGGCGCACCGCGAGCGGCTGATGCAGATGCAGATGGACGCGTATTTGCAGGCGTTCACCGCGCTGGCCCCCAACATGCGGGTGCACCTCTACGGCAACGGCGGTCAGGTCAGCAAGATCATGACCGACGTCATGACCATCGCCCGCGGCGTGCAGGTCATGGGCCAGGAGATCCCCGCGGTGGGGAAGCTGGTTGGCTCGGGCGAGGACTTCGAGGGCCTCGACCTGCCCGGTTTCGACCTGGCGGCTCTCATGCCCCTCATCCAGAAGACCATCGCCGAGATCAACCCCCGCGTCCTGGCGGGCATGACCGTGGGCGACCTGCTGGCCCGCATGGCCGAGGTGGCCTCGGGCGACGCCACCCTGACCGAGGCCCTGAGCCGCCTGCAGGATGACGCCAGCGTGCGTCTGATGGGCAACCTGCCCGTTTCACCCCTACTGAGCGCCCTGGGCGTCACATCGCCCGGAACCTCCGACAACGGTCGGGAGCAGGATTTGTCCCTGGCCGCATAAACATTCGAGACCTCGCAGGCTCGTCAGGACCTGCGAGGTCTTGTTTTTGTGGCTGCATGGAACGCAGGCGACGCGAGCGACGGCTCGCCGTTACGGATGAAAACGCCCCGCGGCCAGGTTGGCGCGGGAAGCCAATGCCGTGACGAGTGAAACGTGATGCGTGAGACCGTCACGTTTCACGTTTGACGTTTCACGCCCGTTGCCGGCTCGCTCGACGTGGGTTTCGAATTGCTTTTGTGTAACTACTAAGGTATCGCGACCACTTTTTGCCACGAAGACACGAAGAAAAGCGAAGGCACGACGTATTTTTCATTATTTTTCCTTCGTGTCTTCGAAAAACTTCGAGCCTTCGTGGCTTTTGGCGGTCTAAAGTCAAGTACGTTAGCAGTTACGCTTTTGTAAACCAACGCAACGCTATTTCAAGAACAGCGCTAGGGGATGCGCGGCAGCGCGGGCCAATGGAGCCGGGCGAAGGCGTGGTCCAGGCGGGCTTTGATCTCCGGCCGCAGGCGCTCCCGATACCGCCCCAACAAAGGCCCCCATTGGATGATCCAGCGCCAGAGCAGGGCCGCGTCGAGCTGGCGCTGGAACGCGTCCGGGGCGATTTCACATCCACGGCGGGCCAGCTCCTCCAGGTAGAGCGTCGTCATGGTCGGGAAGGTGAGGGGCGGCTGGGCTTCGGGATAGGCCCAGGGATGGAGGAAGGTCACCCAATCCAGGGCGGGCGGGCCCCAGGCCACAAGCTGCCAGTCGAACCAGATGCGCATCCGCCCATCCTGCGTGATGGCGATATTTTGGAACCCCGCGTCGCCATGGAGGAGGGTCATGGGCCCGGCATGCAGGGCTTCCAGCAAAGGGGAGGGATCGCGGGCCAGGGCCAGGAGTTTGGCGACCCGGTCGGGCGTGAGGCTGGCGTCGAACCAGCCTTCGGCCTGGATGCGCTCCAGGCCCGCCCGTCCATCCTCCACCAGCCGCAGGGCGTCCGCCTGAGTGGGCTGGAGTAGCCATGGCCAGGTCTCGGGCGTTTCGGTTTGGTTCCAGAAAGCCGCATGGAGTTTCGCCAGATCGGCGATGACGGCCCGTACATCCTCTTCATCCCAGGCGGCGCGCCAGTGGGTCGCGGGCTTTGCGGGCGGAAAAGGCAGCATCCAGAGTTCGCCCGTGGGCGCGCTGAGGGCGACGACCGTGGGCAGGGTGAGGGGCAGTCGGCCGGGGAGATGGGCGTAGGCCAGGGCTTCCCGCTGCGCTGCACCCTGCAGAAACGCGCCTTTCGCCACCCGGCCTTGCTTGTAGACCACCGCCAGCGATGAGGCCACGCCCGCCTTGCGCAGCCGCAGCCGCCAGTATTCGAACCGGCTGCCTGACAATCCGCCGGGAAAGGGCTGGCGCTGGATGGCGACGATCTCAGCCTGAGGCGCGGCCAAATGCCGCCGCACACCCCACAGCAAAGCGGGTGGAGTGGAATGCGCTGACATGACGGATTTTACGTTGAAGAGGATCCCAGCAATGTAATTGCTTGCTCCGGCGTAAGCGCTTTGATGTCTTCAACTTGATCACCAGTGCAATGTCCAAAATGGCGTTGCTGTCAATCAACACCTTGTCCATATTTTTCCATCAGATAAGCGTTTTTCAGTCTTTCCGGATCATGCCCTTGGAGAATCCCGCCCCAATTTTCAATGAATTCATCTACAAGCTGAGGAAGATTTTTTTCTTTTTCTTCAGGCGCAGGTCGAATTGTGACTTCAACTTGTTGGCTTGCAAGTGATGTCATCTTGGGCAGGCTGATGGTTCCGTTTTCGCTGACCTGAGTCATGTATCGAAAAATTTGCTTTGTCATGATAAAGACCTGTTGAAAGTGAAAATGCTGAGTGACTGACAAAACGCGTTGAGGTCTGCTTTGGTCGCCAATGCTGTCGACTCAAGTCGCACCATGGCAGGCCTGCGGCCAATGGACGGCCTTCGCCGTCCATTTTCATGATGGAAATCAGGTCGACGGAGGTCGACCGTAGGCGCGAAGCGCCTTCAAAGGCACGAGTTTACTCGGTCAGATCGAGTGAAAGCAAGTGACTTCAAGATTTGTCAGTCAACCAGGTGAAAATGTTGTTGTCCACATTATAGCTCATGGTCAAGCCAGAGAAAAAGCCGCTTGTCCCGGGTGCGTCCTAAAATTTGGCAAATCGCGTTGTCATCAGGAATTCGGTCGTGCGGGCTCCACCCGGCGCTGAAGCGCCGGGCTACAAACCACGCCGGGTGAACCCGGCTTTGGCGGGCCGCGCCAGCCGAACAGCCCCGTTCACGGGGCGTTGTTCCTAGCCCGGAGCTTCAGCTCCGGGGTGATAAGCCTGAGAACGAATCATTACGAGCAGCAAACATGTTTCCTCGGCCACGCCCGCCCGGCGCTAAAGCGATACTGCTGGTTTACCTGGATGCGGCGGGGATGGCCCCTCCCGTCCTCCCCCGCAAAGCGGGGAGGAGGTCTTTCCGCCGGAAGAAGCGCTTATTTCTTGAAAACCGACTGGCTTCGGGCGCAGGGGTGGAGGCAGCGTTGGCGGATCGCCGCCTCTACGGTTTGTTTTGTAGCCTACTTGGGTTTGCCAACAATATCCTGAAGCGCCGGGCTACAAAACAACGCCGGATGAACCCGGCTTTTGGCGCGGGCTGGCTCTGAAAGCCTCCTTGAGGGGGCGTCGTTTCTAGCCCGGAGGTTCACCTCCGGGGCGCCAGGCGCAACGCGCCCATAATTTGGGACGCACCCGCTTGTCCCTCATCGTCCATTGCCCTGAGGTCCGCTTTTGCCCAAAATCCACTCCTCATACATAGGCGTGGGGTCGATGCCGCCCACCTCCTGCACGATGGCCAGGAAGTCGTCGGGCGTGGGGGTCTTGAAGCGATAGCGGTCGATGAACGCTTGCAACACCTTCAGATAGGCTTCCCGGCCCATGGCCTGGTAAAGGCTGTCGAAGAACAGCGCGGATTTGGCGTAGACCATGAGTTCGTAGTTCGTGCTGTTGAAGGCGGTGACTTCCTGGCCCACGGGCGTGTCGTAGCCATGCTTCTTGGCCCACTGCACCGGGATTTCCCATCGCTGGGTGCGGATGCGGTCCGCGGCCTCGGGGCCGTAGAGGGTCTCCATGTAGAGCAGGCTGCTGTGCTCGGCCAGCCCCTCATCCAACCAGGGATAGCGATAGGGGTCGGAGCCTACCAGCGCGTACCACCATTGATGAGAGATTTCGTGGGCGATGAGATATTCCTGGGTGTTGGCCGCCGAGCGGTAGGTGTCCAGGCCGATGTAATTCAGTTTGGGGTATTCCATGCCCAAATAGCGGGTGGGCGCTTCGGTGATGTCCAGTTCGGTGAAGGGGTAGGGGGAGAAAAGCCGGTCGTAGGTGCGTAACACCGCGGCGGAATAGGCCAGCGCCGATTCCCCCGCAAGCTCGTCCCTGGACAAATAATGGCTGTTTACCAGGTTGCCGTCCACGGTCCGGCTAACCTCCTGCAAATCCTTGCTCAGCACCATGGTCCATTCCCGCGCGGGCCCGGTCACGAATTGGTGGGTCTTCCAGCCGGGGTCGGAGGCGGCGGTGTGGGTGATCTCCACGCCCGAGGTGATGATGAGGTAGTCTTCGGGCAGGGTAACGGTGACGGAGTAGAAAGCCAGGTCGGTGATGGCGATGTCGGCAAAGACGGGGGGAATCTCCAATCGCCAGGGGCTGACGGGGTCGCCCGTCTGGCGGGCGAGCATGGGATAGGCGTAGGGGAGGCTGAGGATGCCCTCGCTTTCGCCGAAGAGCACGTAGCCCTCTTTTTGCGGCGCCAGGATCTCGAAGTCGATCTCCAGGTCCAGATCGGCGTTGGGCTCCAGGTCATCGATGAGGGTGATGCGGGCCGCGGAGTTCTCCAATTCGGGCGCAAACCCCACCGCGAAGCCATCGGGCAGGGTTCTGACCGCGGTCAATTTCATCAGCCCGCCCAATTGAGGCAGATTTGGATACTGGCGCACGTAGATATCCCGCAGCAGCCGACCGCTGAGGTTGCGGAAATGCACCCGCTGCTTTCCGAAGACCAGCCGCTTTTCAGGATCGATCTTCAACTGAAGGTTGTAGCGGGGCGTGCTGTCGAAGTCGAAATCCGCAGGCAGCGACTCCTTGTGAAACGCGGGATAGTACGGCTCCATGGGATCAGGCGGCGGAGGCGGGGAGCCGCTGCACCCTGCCAGCGCCGCCAGCAGCCCGAACAACAGGAGAAAGAAGAGGAAAAGTAGGGATCGTTTCATTTGCAGGAGCCGTTTTTTCATATCCGCGGCTTTCGGATATACTTGGATCATCATCCTCCCCCGTTATTATGCCATATGGTCATTGGATTCCCCCATGAGCGCAAAAGTCAAAATTATCATCAGCGACACTCATATCGGCGCAGGCGGCGCGGACATGGGCAATCGCCTGGAAGATTTCATTTCGGATGAAGTCTTCTTTCAGTGGATTCATGGGCTGATCGAGGAGTCGGAACAGTCGGGCCGAGAGATGACGCTGATCATCAACGGCGACTGGATCGAATTCCTGCAAGTCCCCACCGTGGGCAGCTTCGATCCCACCCGCCATTATCCCACCGACGCATACACCGACCTCAGCGAGGAGGCCGCCATCCAGCGGCTGGAGGTGGTGCACGCCGGGCATCCTCAGGTCTTCCAGGCCCTGGCCGATTTCATCTCTCCCGGCCCGCCCCGCCGCGATCTGGTCATCCTCTTCGGCAACCACGATCCGGAGCTGGCGTATGCAGGCGTGCAGGAGCATCTGCTCGAGTTGTTGGATGCGCGGGGGCGCAAGCGGGAGCTGGTGCGCGTTGGGGAGCGACGCTATTTCAAGGATGGCGTGCTTGTGGAGCATGGCAACGCCTTCACCGAGGCCGTCAACCGTTTCACCGATCCTGATCATCCCTTCGACCCTGAGGAGGAGAGGCTGATCCAACGCCCGCCCGGCTCCTACGTGGTCACCGATTTCTACAACAAAGTCGAATGGGATCGCCCGTGGATCGATGGCGTGCATCCCATGAGCTCACTGGTCTTCTACGCCCTGGCCTACGATCCCATCTTCGCCCTGCGCTTCATCAAGGCCCTGCTCACTTCCACGCCCGACCTCATCACCGACATTCTGGCCACAGGCGCGCAGGAGAGCGCGTCGCAGGAGGTGTTGGCGCAGTTGGATGATGCGGATGAGCGGGCGCTGGCGCAGCGGTTGCGGGAGGATGACGCCTTCGCCGCGGCCTTCATGCAGGAGGTGGATCAGGCGCTGGCGGCCAAAGGCGCGGTCCCGGCTACGGCGGGATTGGCGACCGCGGCCGGGGAGTCCAGGCCGCCCCAGGTGCGGGCGCAGGAGATCATGGAGCATTACTGGCAGGTGTTGGAGGATGCGGCCGGGGAGATGGCGAAAAAGACCGGGGCGAAAGTGGTTTCGTTTGGGCACATCCACGAGCGGGTGCAGAAGCGTCTGCCCGGCGGCGCGCTCTATCTAAATACGGGCACGTGGATCTGGAAGATGAACTTCAAGGATGCGCCGGACGCGGTGTGGCGGGACCTCATCGCCCATCCCGAGAAGTACATGTATCGACGTGAACTCACCTACGCCCGGGTCGATATCGCCGAGAATGGCCGGATTATCGCCGCCCGGCTGCTGCTGGCGGATGACCCGCCCGGCCCGCCGCCGCCTCCAGAGCCTGCACCCGATCCCAACCTGTGGCAGCAAGTGGTTCTGGGCCTGCGAAAACTTATCGCAAAATTGACGGGATGGGTATAATGGTCATTCCGTGTGCCAAGACGTCTCGAAACCCGCATTGGGCGAGCTTGCAACCGACGTCAAACGTAAAGCATGAAACGTGAGCACTTTACGCATCACGCATTACGTTTTACGGCTATGGCTTCCCGCGTCAACAAGAATGAGAAATCCGGTAACTGCTAAGGTAGTTGGCCCCAATCGCCCCTCTTTTGCCACGAAGACACGAAGGAAGCGAAGGCACGAAGCCATTCAAAAAAGATTTTATCCGTGTTTTCTCGTATCCGTGTCGAGTGAACAGGGCTACGTTAGCAGTTACGAAATCCGTTGAGATTCACCTGGATTCATCGAGATCCCTGATGACCCCATCCCCACGTCGCGCATACCGTTACTTCGACATCGTCATGGCCATGTTCGTGACGGTGCTTTTGCTCAGCAATATCGCCAGTTCCGCCAAGCTCATCGATTTGGGCGTCAGCATCTTTGGCCTGCGCCTGGCCTTTGATGGCGGCACCCTGCTTTTCCCTCTGGCCTACATTTTCGGTGACGTGCTCACCGAGGTGTATGGATACAGCCGCAGCCGCAAGGTCATCTGGATCGGCTTCGCCGCGGCCGCGAGCATGGCCGTTACCTTCTGGGCGCTGGCCCGACTGCCCGGCGATCCCCTTTGGGGCGCGTTCGTCTACGACAAGATGGCCGCGGTCACGCCCGAGATGCCCGCGCCCGCGGACCCCGTCGCCTTCGGCCAGTCCGCGTACGACGCCATCCTGGGCGGAGTCAGCACGGGCGCCATCATCGCCGCCAGCCTCATCGCCTATTGGGCGGGCGAGTTCAGCAATTCCTTCGTGCTGGCCAAGATGAAGGTGCTGACCGAGGGCCGCTGGCTGTGGACCCGCACCATCGGCTCCACCCTGGTGGGCGAGGGCGTGGACACCGTGCTTTTCGTGCTCGTGGCCACGATGCTGGGCGTCTTCCCTTGGGCCATCGCCCTCAGCCTGATGGTGGCCAACTACATTTTCAAGGTCTCCATCGAAGCGCTGTTCACGCCCGTCACCTACGGCGTCGTCAACTGGCTGAAGCGCAAGGAAAACGAGGATTACTTCGACCGGGACACCGATTTCAACCCCTTCAAACTGGATGCGTAACGCGAATGCCCCCCGCCACCGATCCTGACGCCCTGGCCGCCCAACACGCGGCCGCGCGCAAGCGCCTGAACAGGGCCTGGTTCATGTTCCTGGCCGCGGGAATCATCGCCATGGCGCTTGTCTTCGGGCTGCTGCGCGGCCAGTGGCAGGCGGGCCAGTTGAAGGGATGGTTTCTCATCACCGCGCTGGCGCTGTTCTACGAGCTGCGCATCTTCAAGCAGGCCCTGCCGCTGATGCATTTCCCGGGCGAGGAGCAGCTCGCCGACCGGGTTGGCTCGACCGTGGCCCTGTCGCTGGTCGCGGGCCTGGGATACGGGCTGCTGGCGGGGCTGCTCATGGTGCCGCAGCCCGCGGGCGCGTTGGGATGGCTGGCGACAGGGCTGGCGCTGGCGGCAGTAGCCGCGGATGCGTGGGCCGATCGCCGAAATCGGGAGGCGCGCGTGATGGTGGGGGAACGGTATCTGGCCCGGGAGTTTCGGGCGCTGGGCGCGTTGGTGATCACGGTGGTGGTCATCCACTACGGCAAGCTGCCTTCGTGGTTCATCGCGGTCGGGTTCATGGAGTATCTGATGCTGTTTACGGTCGGCTGGCTGGCGAGGAAAGGAGAGGCGATCCCATCCGTGGATTCCCGGCCGCGGATCACATTTCTCTTCACCTATCTTCTCGCGGTAAGCGTGGGCGTCGCCCCGGTCATCGGGGAGACGATCGCGCTGCCCCTGGGCGTCATGTTCGGGTTGGGATACGCACTGGTGGCGCTGCGGGACTGGCTGATCCTGTCGGGCGTGTGGCGGAGGGGCGGATCATGACCCCGACCATCTCGGTGCTGATCCCGGCCTATAACGAGGCCGACACCGTGGAGGAACTGGTCGAGCGCACGGCTCGCGCCTTCGCGGAGTTGAAGGTCTCGGGCGAACTCATCTTCGTGGATGATGGCAGCGCGGACGGGACGGGCGCGCGGGTGGAAGCCCTCCAGGCCCGCTATCCCTGGCTGCGTCTCATCCGCCACCGCCGCAACCAGGGCCTGACCGTGGCCTTGCAGCATGGGTTCGGGGCCGCGCAGGGCGAGTTCATCATCTTCCTGCCCGCGGACCTGGAATCCCACCCCGATGAGGACATCCCCAAGCTCTATCACAAGCTGCTGGAGGGCTACGACGTGGTCTCGGGCTGGCGGCAGGGCCGGGCCGATGGCAAGGTGCTGGCCTCGGCCATCTACAACGCGGTCAGCCGCTGGCTGTTCGATGTGGGGGTGCACGACGCCAACTGGATCAAGGGTTTCCGCCGGGAGGTGGTTGAGGACCTGCCGCCCCTGCGCTCGGACTGGCATCGCTTTCTGCTGCATATCGCCGCGGATCAGGGCTGGCGCGTGGGCGAAGTCCCCACGACCTGGTATCCACGCAAGGCCGGGCGCAGTCATTACGGCTTCGCCCGCATCCCCATCTCCTTCCTGGATGTGCTGGTCATCCGCTTCCTCCTCACCTTCAGTCAGGCCCCCATGCGCTTTTTTGGGGGGCTGGGTCTGGCTTCGCTGCTGGCGTCAGGCTTCATCTTTCTCTACCTGGCGTTTCTCTGGTTCTCCCGCGGGGCGCAGCGGCGGCCCATTTTCTGGATGGCGCTGGGCCTGGGCCTGGCCGGGCTGCTCTTCTTCCTGGTGGGGTTCCTGGCGGAGCTCATCGTGGCCCAGGGCGACCGTCTGGCCGAGCTGGAGCGCAAGGTGGAGGCGCTGACGGAGGAGATCGAGGCGTCGGGCGGGGATGAGGGCGCATGACCCGAGTGCTCATCGTCACCACGAACTATCCCCGCTGGGAGGGCGATCCCCATTCGCCCTGGCTGCTGGCGCTGATGGCTCGCCTGCGGGCGCAGGGCTACGAGTTCGACGCGCTGGCCCCCTCCTTCGAGGGGCTTGGGGATCACGTCATCGACGGGGTGCAGGTGTATCGTTTTCGCTACGCACCCGCCCGCTGGGAGACCCTCACCCATGAGGAGGGCGCGCCCAACAAAATCCGCAAGCAGCCCCTCTACCTGCTTCTGCTGCCTTTCTATCTGCTGGCCGGGGCGTGGGCGGCGTGGCGGCTGGGCCGCCGGGAGCGGTACGATGTCATCCACGTGCATTGGCCCGTGCCGCAGGGGGTTTTCGGGTGGTTGGCCCGCCGCGGCAACGCCCGTCTCGTGGCCACCTTCTACGGCGCGGACCTGGTCATGGCGCAGCGTTTTCCCTTCCTCAAGCCCTTCGTGCGCTGGTTCGCGCGGCGCTGCGACGACCTGGCCGCCATCTCCTCCTACACCGCCCGGGAATTGACCGCCATCACCGGCCGCGCGCCCCGCGTCATCCCCTATGGCATTGAACTCCCCCCCGAACGGGACTGGCCCGCGACGCCGGGCCGCATTCTCACCGTGGGGCGGCTCATCGCCCGCAAGGGCCATATCTACCTCATCCGGGCCATGGCCCACCTGCGCGACCTCCCCGACGCGCATCTGGTCATCGTGGGCGAGGGGCACGAGCGGGCCGCGCTGGAGGCGGAGATCGAACGGCTGGGCCTGGAAGACCGGGTCACGCTGGCCGGCCGCGTCTCCGATGAGGAATTGGAGGCCTATTACCAGTCCTGTCAGGTATTCGTGCTCCCGGCCATTGTGGACGCGTCGGGCGACACCGAGATGCTGGGGATGGTGAGCCTGGAGGCCATGCGCTATTGCAAACCCGTCATCGCCAGCAACGTGGGCGGCATCCCCGATATCGTCGTGGATGGCGAATCGGGCCTGCTCGTCCCCCAAAAAGACCCCGAAGCCCTGGCTGCGGCCATCCGCCGCGTGCTCACCGACCCAGACCTGGCCCGACGTCTGGGACATGGCGGCTACCGCTTCGCCCGGGCGCATTTCTCCTGGGAGAGCGTCGAGGGGGCGACGCGAGCGATGTATGGGGAGGGGGCGCAGGTTCGGATGGATTCCCGTAGATAACGAGAAGGAATCCAGGGGGCGTCAGGCGTTTAGTTTTGTCTATTCCGTTCAACCAACCGCCCTGTGATATATTTGTGCAGGATACTCGAAATCAGAGTTTGGTAGGGGATGCCTTCTTCTAACGCCTTCTTTTGCAATGCTTCCAGGTTCTTTGCGGATATCCGAATGTTGACTCGCTTGTCTTTCCTGAATGTGGCGCGTGCATATTGCCGGTATCTCTGGATTTCAGCGTCAGGGTTTTCAACAGACTGCCATTCATCGGCGTCGTAAGTGGCTAAAATATCTTTTTCTTCGGCATCGAGATTCAATTTTTTGTCATTCATCGGTCTTATCACGCTTGAGATACTTTTTGGTCGCCTTTCGGCTGGGGATGATGGTTTTCAAAAAGATTTCATGTTCGGATTCTACAAAAGGGACAAGGTAAACATAATTATTCATTTTGACTATGAAGAGCCGCTGGCCTGGATACTTCTGCTGGTTGGGATGCTGAACGACATCCAGAAGCTGTCCCTTTTCAATGTAGTAGACGACTTCTTCAAAGGACACGCCTCGTTGGGCTTTGAGCACTTCGTTTTTCTCATTATTCCATGAGAAGTATTTCATATGACCATCCTATCACATTGTGTGCATTTTGGCAACAGGTTTCACCGATTCATTCCATGTAGCGTAACAATGCGCCCACGCCCGCGGTGACGAGATCGCGGATGGCGATGAGCAGCCGGTAGCCCACGCCCGCGACCGTGGCCACGCTGAAGGGCAGGAAGCCGCTGGTCAGCAGCACCAGCACGCCCTCGCGCACGCCTACGCCCATGGGGAAAATGATCGCAAGATAGCCGATGAGCCAGGCGCCCACGAAAGAGGCCGTGAGCAGCGGAATGTGGCTGGCGGGCACGGGCGCGACGCCCATCACGAAGAAGGCGAATCCCAAACCGATGAGCAGGTGCCCAAACAAACGCAGCAAAAAGAGCTGGAAAATCCCCCAATAGGTCAGGCTCATGTCCAGGCGCGGCTTTTTCAGCAGTTCGAGGAGGGTGTTGACGAAGGTGGTGAAGATGGGCGGGGCCAAAAAGAGGAGAGAACCAGCCGTCACAGCCAGGCCCAGGCCCAGATAGGCCCGCGCGTCCAGGTCGGTGCGCAGCGCCAGCGCCGCCAGCAAGAAAATCGCCCCACTGAGCGCCTGCAGGCCCATCTCCAGGCCCATGCTGGCGGCCATGGCCCGCTTGCCCACCCCGGCCTGGTTGCCCAGCACGAACCGTCCCACCAGATCCCACACGCCGCCCGGCAGATAGCGGGCGATCTGCGCCCGGAAGAACAACTGCATCCCCAGCAGCCAGGGGATGCGGGCTCCGGTCAGGGCCAGGGCCCGCCACCACACCGACGCCACCACGAAGCTTTGCAGCATCAGCAGCCCCAACGCCAGCAGCATGTAACGCCCATCGAACTGCCAGGGATAGGTGACGAAGGTCTGCCAGTTGTCCGCCAGGGCCTTGCCCCAGAAGGCCAGGATCAGCAGGACGACCAGCGCGTGCCCGATGGAAAGGAGACGCGATCGGGACATCAATCCAGATAACCCAATCCGGCCAGATGCTTGCGGATGGCCTCCCGCTCCGCCTCGCTTTGCTCATCCTCCGGCCCGCGGGCAGGCCCCTCGACCTGTTCGGAGGTGAAGCGGATGGGGCGTCGCGCCAGCGCGTCGGGCTCGAACAGGTCCGTGAGCGCGACGCCGTCCATCTCCTCAGGAATGGGCTCATCCAGGGTGTAGAGGATGGTGGGGGCCATGTCCATGAGCCGGGCGTTCTGCACTTGATGGCCCGCGCGAATGCCAGGCCCCTGGGCGAACAACACCCCCTCCAGCGCATGCTGGCCCGACTGGTCGGACACGAAATGAAGGCCCTCGCCCAGGCGAACGACGATCTCATCCCCGCTCTGCCAGTCCGCGGTGACGACATGATAGCGATGGGTCTTGACGCCCACCACGTCGGGGGCCTCGTGGGCGTGCGGGCCGTGATAGAGGTCCTTGCCCCGATATACGGCGAAGAACACCGGTTCGCCCGTGTCCGGGTCCCGCAGGTCCCGCAGGTCCGCCATGAGCTGATCGATCAGGCGCTCCGCTTCCTCGCCCGGGGTCACAATCCCTTCCGGCTCCCGGCCCTGGAGGTTGAGATAGATATTGCCCATGGTCCCCAGCGCGTACGCCTGGGTCTTGCTCCAATCCACCTGGGCGAAGGCCACCGAGGAATAGAGCGCGCCTTTCAGATTGGGAAAATGTGCGAATGCCCAGCGCTTCATCGTGCTGACGATGGGCGAATCGAGCCTGTGCACGGCCTTGCGCAGGCCCGCGCGTAACGCCCGTTGCGCCTGCTCGCGTGGGTTGGCCGACACACCCTGCTTCAGGGTCAGATAGCCCTTTTGCGCCAGCCAGCGGTTGAGGTAGACGGCCTTCTCCATGGGCCCGAAACCGTGATCGGAGAGGATATAGACCGTGACATCCTCCTCCACCAGCGCATCCCACAGCTCCCCCACCGCCTGGTCCAGGGCCTGATAGATGCGAGGCAGCGCCTGGCCCAGGGTGTCGGCCTTGTCGGGCTCGTGCAGGGGATGATTCACATCCCAATACTTCCAGAACTTGTGGGCCAGGCGGTCGCTGGCGTCGTACATGACCATGAAGAAGTCCCAGGGGCGGGTGCGGGCCAGATGCAGGGCCGCGCAGGTGCGCAGCCGGATCATCTCCAGGGCCTCGTCGGCCAGGGCCAGCAACTGCGCTTCGCTCATGCGACCGCTTTCGATATCCACATCGATGCGATAATCCCCGCACGCCTCGCACAATTCCTGGTAGATGCCGTCGGGATGGGTGAATTTGCTGTGGACGCTGGGGGTGAGCAGGCCGCTGATGAGAACGCCATTCACCGGCTCGGGCGGATAGGTCATGGGCACATTGATGACGACGACCTGTTTGCCCCGGTCGCTGAGGATGCGCCACAGGGTGCGGCCGTCGATGCTGCGACCGTTCACGTAATCGAATTGATAGGTTCCTGGACGTCGTTTCTGAAACCCATACACCCCGAATTTGCCGTTATTCGTCCCGGTCATGAACGCGGCCCAGGCCTGCTCGGAGGAGGGCTGGATGGTGGAGCGGAGCTCGCCCCAGCTTCCCTCGCGCATGATCCGGGCCAGATTGGGCAGCAGCCCCTGGGCCATGAGCGGGTGGATGAGATTGAAGGTGGCTCCGTCCAGGCCGATGACCAGGACGCGGGAAGGGGTGGTAGGAGTCATGGAAACATTGTAATCCACCCCATCCCCAGCCCCAAAATCCAATGACGATTTATTTTTTCGGGAGGAGTTATGGTATAGTTCCCCCTATGAGTGCCAGCGTTCAACCATCATCGTTACCCAAGCCTCTTACCCTCACGCCGGACGGACTCCATGCTTTGGCCACGGCCCGGGCCATTGCCGCGGCCCACGGGCATGAGTACCTCACCTCCAACCACATTCTGCTGGGGATTTTGGAGACGCGCGGCAGCCTGGGCGAGCTTGTGTTGGAGAAGTTTTCCATCAAGATCGACCAGTTGAAAACGCGGCTGTGGGCGTATATTCGTCTGGATGCGGGTGAGGACAAGGATCCTTATGGCGGCGAGTTCTTCGGCTTCGCCCTCAGCGAGGATGGAGCCAGAGCCATGTCGGAAGCGGTGGCTGCGGCGGAGGCGGAGGGGCTTGATTTCATCGATTCGCGGGTGATGCTTCTGGGCATGTTACGCCGCGAGGATACGGAAGCAGGCGAGATTCTGCGCCAGTTCGGCATTGACGCCGAGGCGTTTGCCTCTCAGGCCGCTCTGCATCAATCCATCGCCACGCCCAAAGCCGCCAAACCGGCTTCCAAATCCAAAATCACCTCATTCAGACGCCCCAAGACCCGGCGCAGCTTCAGCCTGCCCCATATCAGCCCCATCTTCCTGCTCCTCCTGGCCATTTTCGGCGGCCTGGGCTACATGCTTTGGGCCGGGATCGGCGATCCCAACAAGCTCACGTTCATCTTCGTGCTGGCGGGCTGGATTCTGGCCGTGTCGCTGCATGAGTTCGGTCACGCCGTTGTCGCCTATTGGGGCGGCGATCTCAGCGTCGCTGCTCAGGGTTATCTCACCCTGGACCCGTTGAAATACACCCATCCCCTGATGAGCATCGTCTTCCCCATCATCTTTCTGATCCTGGGGGGCATCCCCCTGCCCGGCGGCGCGGTCTATATCAATCGCGCAGCCATCCGCAAGCCCTGGATGCAGAGCGCTGTCTCGGCCGCCGGCCCGATCATGACCCTGTTGTTCGGGTTATTGCTGCTCCTTCCCTTTGTGTTTGGGTTGGATGAGATGACCCTGCGCGCCCATTCTCCTTTCTGGTCGGCGCTGGCCCTGCTGGCCTTCTTCCAGATATTCGCGTTCATTCTCAACCTCATTCCCTGGCCCGGTCTGGATGGCTTTGGCATTCTGGAGCCCTGGCTTCCCCCCAACATCCTGCATTACGCCTACATGCTGGGCGGGATGGGCATCTTTCTCTTCTTCCTGCTCTTCGCCTACACGCCTTTTGGCCAGTGGGTGGGGCAATCTGTCTGGTTGATCATCAATGCGATCAGTCCCGAAGCGGCCTTTATGGCTTACAGCGGGTTTGATCAATTCTTCGGGTTTTTCAATTTTCGCTGACCTATGGCAAGAGGCATTCTCCGCGGCGGTCTGGCGGGCGGTCTGCTCGCCATCGCTTTTTCCTTTCTGGGCGTCATCCCCATCTTCGGTTTCTTCGCTTTTCCCCTACGCATTCTGGCGTGGGCGTTTGGCGGTTACCTGGCGGGGCGCATCGCCATCGGTAGCGGCGCGCGTTCGGGCGGCGTGGCCGCGGGCATGGGTGCAGGCGTCATCGCTGGGTTGATGGACGGCGTGGCGAATATCGCCCTGGCTCCCCTGGCGTTCAGGCTGGCGGGCGATCAGATCGCCGGGCTGGTGCTTCTGCCCCAACCCATCCACGATTTCTTTCTCTCGCTGGGCGTGGACCTGATGCAGATGAACACGGTGGGAGGAAGTATCTTCCTGGCGTCACTGTTCTGTGGGGGCGCATGGCTTTTCGGCGGCATTGTGGGCATGTTGGGCGGAGGCGTGGCCCAGGCGCTGGCCGAGTAATCAATACAGCGGCCAGATAATGGGGATGAAAATGGTCGCCAGGATCAGGAGGAGGATGTTCAGGGGCAGGCCCACCCGAGTGAAGTCGAAGAAACGATAGTTGCCCGTGTTGTAGATCATCGTATTCGTCTGGTAGCCTACGGGGGTGATGAAACTGGCCGAAGCTGCGAAGGTGATGGCCATGAGTAGAGGCGTGGGATTGGCTCCCATCATGCTGGCCGCGGAGATGGCCAGGGGCGCCAGCACCACCGCAGTGGCCTGGTTCGACATGGCCGCGGTGAGAAGCATGGACAGAAGATAGAAAACGCCCACCAGCAGCCACGGCGGCGCCGGGTCCAGAAAATGGAGGATGGTCTGGCTGAGCCATTCCGCCAGGCCCGAGTTCACCATGGCCGCTTCCAGGGAGAGGATGCCCGCCAGCAACACCAGCACGCGCTTGTCCAGGGCGGCATACGCTTCGTCCAGGGTGAGAACGTGAGTGAGCACCATCAGCAACGCGCCGGCCAGGGCGCTGATGACGATGGGCGCGCCCAGGATGGCGGCGATGACCACGCCCGCCATAATCGCCATCGCCCAGAGGGCCTGTCTGGTTTCCGCTTCCGGCGAGGGCATGTACAGGGGCTCCACGTCCACCAACAGGAGAAAATCGGGATTGTTGCTCAATTCGACCAGATTCTTTCGCTCGCCCACCACCAGTAGCATGTCGCCCGGCATGATGGGTTCATGGGTGAACCGACCGGTCAGGGACATGCCTCGGCGCAACATGCCGATGGCGACGACGCCGAACCGCTGCCGGAAATTCAGTTCCTTGATGGTGAATCCGATGATGGACGCCTGGGGCGCCACCACCACCTCCGCCATGCCCAGGTCGTCGCGTTTTTCCAGGAGATGGGGCGGCAGTTCCTCGGGCAGGACGATCTCAAGCCCCTCGATTTTCTGAAGCTCCAGCAGGCGGTCCAGGGGAGCCCGCACCAGGATGACGTCATTGGCCCGAATGTGGCGGGAGGCGCCGGGCAAAAGGATGGTGCGCCCATCCCGTAAAATATCGAGAATGGTAATGTCGAAGCGTTTGCCCAGATCGAGATCGCCCAGCTTTTTGCCAATGAGCGGCGAGTTGGGCCGCACCCGAATCTGGCTCAGATACTCACGCACATGGTATTTGTCCAGCAGGTCGGCTTCGACAGGGCGGTCGGGCAGGAGCTTGCGCCCAAAGGTCACCATGTAGATCAGGCCCGCGGCCAGAGTGATGATCCCGAAGGGGACGAATTCGAAAAAGCGGAAGGGTTCCAGGCCCGATTGCGCAGCGATGCTGCTGACCAGCAGGTTGGTGGAGGTGCCAATGAGGGTGAGCGTGCCGCCCAGGATGGCTCCGAACGAGATGGGCATCAGCAGGCGAGAGGGCGTGATCTTCATCTCGCGGGCGATGCGGAGGGCGATGGGGATGAACACCGCGACCACGGCGGTGTTGAGAATGAAGGCGCTCAGGATCGCGGTGGAAAGCATCAACAAGAGCAACAAGCGCGTTTCACTCTTGTTGGCCAACCGGATCAGGCGCGAACCAGCCAGGGCGGGCAGGCTCGTCCGTTGCAACCCGGCGCTGAGCACGAACATGGCGGCAATGGTAATCGTGGCGGGATTGGAAAAACCCGAAAGCCCCTCGGTCGGCGTCACAATGCCCAGCGCCATCAGCGTCACCATCACGCCCAACGCCACCAGATCCACCCGCACGCGCTCTGTGGCAAATGCCACCAGGGCGATGACCAGAATAGCGAGAACGACGAGTCCCTCAATCATTGGATTGTGGATTGGTAACTATACACGCACCCTCTCATAGCAAGGCAAAAACCACTAAGGACACTAAGGACACCAAGGCACAAAGGGAAAGATAAGAATTTTCTTCGTGTCTTTGTGACTTTGTGCCTTAGTGGTAAAAACGTCTTACAGAAGGAGCTGTATAGTTACGTGGATTATTTGCTTTCGGAGCCCGAAGTCGGGGGGATTATTGGGAAATTATACTCCATTCATGCAGGAATAGGACAATCACGCCGCGCGCCAGGCGTAAGATCGGAAGAATTTATGGTGTGCCATAGAAATTTACTGCGAATTATGCTCTACCATAAAATGGTTGTCTAAATTAGATGCAATTTTGTCTAAGCTAATTCTATCGCACAGCTTCACCAACACGCAATTGGAATTTGACACACACAAAAAGCGTCGTGTAAGATCGGTCCACACGAAAGAATCTCACTTTTTCTTATGGCTTGCCATAACTATGACCGATCCCATGACTGAAGCGGCGGAGATGTATTTGCTCCGCATCGCCCTCCTTTCCGAAGGAGACGAACCCGTTCCCATTTCTCAGCTTGCTGAGACGCTGAACGTTTCCCCCATCTCGGCCAACCAGATGTGCCGCAAGCTGGAGGCCCGCGGGCTGGTGGATTATCAGCCCTACAAAGGGGTCACGCTGACGCTGCAAGGGGAGGCCATCGCCCTGCGCGTGTTGCGAAAACGTCGCTTGTGGGAGGTGTTTCTGGCCGAGAAACTGGGGCTTGACCCTCAGACTGCGGAGGATGTGGCCTGCCGCTTCGAGCATGTGACGCCCGAGGACCTGGCCGAAAAGCTGGCCGAGTTCCTGGGCCATCCCACCCTCAGCCCCCAGCGCCAGCCCATTCCACCCCGATTCGGCAGCCCCCAGCGTCATCAAGTCATCCGTCCGCTCAGCGCTGTGGGCGTGGGGGAGCGGGTCCGCGTCACCAATATCGTGGCCGATGAGACCCTGAAGTCCTTCCTGCGCGGCCAGGGCCTCGGGCCTGGAGCCGTCATGATGGTCCTGGCTGTGGCTCCCGACAAAGCGCTGCTAGTCGAAGTGAACGGCGGGCATGTCTCGCTCGCTACCAACGTCGCCGAGAAAATCGACGTCACCCCGTTCGAGGAAGAAAGGCCCGCCGGATCGCTCGCGGAGGCACAAGATGCAGCATTGGGCCGCGCCGCCTGAATGTGCAGGCGCCACGCGCGGTGGCGCGCCGATACCGATGAAAATGAGAACGCAGATGACGCAGATGCAACGCTGATTTCCGCAGATAATCTTTAGTCTTCAGTCTTTTTTCTTCGTGCCTTCGCTTTCCTTCGCGCCTTCGTGGCTCTATTTTCAAAGCAGAATCGCCCATTCGCCCCCTCGCCCCTTCTCCCATTCGCCCCACCATGTCGCCTTACGTCAACGCCCACCCATCCCACGACGCCCATACCCGTCCCCTCAGCGCCGCCCGCCGCGGCGACCGGGTGCGTCTTATCACCATCCACGCCGGACGCCGCCTCTCCCGCCGCCTGGCCGAGCTGGGCCTGACGCCGGGCGTGGTCATGCAGGTGGTGCACAAGAACGGCGGCCCCATGCTCATCGCCGTGCGCGGCACGCGTCTTGCCCTGGGCCGCGGCGTCACCGACAAAATCCTCGTCGAAGAGATGGATGATCCCGCGTCTGTGGCATGAAAACCAAACGTTGCGCTTATTGTGAGGAGCATCCGGCCGCGGATTTGGCCCCGCCATCCCGGGTCAGGGAGGATGAGCGCACGTTCATCGTCGCCCTGGCCGGCAACCCCAACACGGGCAAAACCACCATCTTCAACAGCCTGACAGGCTCCAGGCAGCACACCGGCAACTGGCCCGGCAAGACGGTCGAGAAGAAGGAGGGCGTCTGGAAGCAGGGTGATGACCGGTTCCGCATCATCGACCTGCCGGGCGCATACAGCCTCTCCGCCTTCTCCGCAGAGGAGGTCATCGCCCGGGATTTCATCATCGAGGCGCGCCCGGACGTGGTCATCGTGGTCGCGGACGCCACGAATCTGGAGCGGAATCTCTATCTGGTCCTCCAGATTCTGGAGATGACGCCTTCGGTCGTCGTGGCGCTGAATATGATGGATGCGGCCCGGGCGCAGGGATTGCACATCGACATCGACCGGCTGTCGCAGCGATTGGGCGCTCCCGTGGTTCCCCTCACCGCCCGCACGGGCGAGGGCATAGGGCGGCTGACCGAGACCCTGGTTCGGGCCGCCCACGAGAGCCGGGGACGCGATCCCTTCCGATTCACGCCTCCCAACCGTTACAGCCCGCCCATCGAGCAAGCCATCGCCCGGCTGGAGGAGGCCATTGGGGATCATTCCGCCCTGGCGCAACGCTATCCCCCGCGCTGGCTGGCGCTGCAACTGCTGCAAGACGCGGATTTTTGTGCGGAAATCGCGTCCCTGCCAGGGGACGAAGAACTCTGTCGGCGGGCCGAGAGGGAGCGCTCCCGCCTGCAAGCCCTTTACCAGACCGATATCGACGCCCTCATCGCCGAGGACCGCTACGCCTGGATTCATGACGTGGTGGGCGAGGTCATCCGAGGCCAGCCTCAGGGGCCCACCCTCTCCGACCGGGTGGATGCGGTGGCGATGCACCCCATCAGCGGCCTGATCATCTTCTTTGGCCTCATGTGGGTGGTGTTCAAACTCTCCACCGACGTGGCCGCGCCCTTCGTGGCCTGGATCAGCCTTTTCATCAACGATTATCTGGCCCATTGGGTGCTGGAACTGCTGGCCCTGGCGCATCTGGAATCGACCTGGTTCGCCAGTCTGCTCACCGACGGCATTCTGGCGGGCGTGGGCGGCGTGCTGGTGTTCGTGCCCGTGCTCATGTTCCTCTACATGGGCATGGCCATCATGGAGGACAGCGGCTACATGGCCCGGGCCGCGTTCGTCATGGACCGATACATGCGCTATCTGGGCCTGGAGGGCAAGAGTTTCGTGCCTCTGGTGTTGGGTTTCGGCTGCAACGTCCCCGCCATCTACGCCACTCGCACCCTGGAAAACCGCACGGACCGCATCCTCACGGGCCTGCTGGTGCCCTTCATGAGTTGCAGCGCCCGCCTGCCCGTCTACGTCCTCATCGCCGGCATCTTCTTTCCCCAATTTCGCACGCCCGCGGTGCTCACCATGTACATCCTGGGCATCGTCGTGGCCCTGACCGTGGGCCTGTTGCTGCGCAAGACCCTGTTCAAACGCAGCGAGACCAGCGCCCTGCTCATCGAGGTGCCCGCCTACCGCCTGCCCACGGTGAAGAACGTGTGGATGGAGATGACGCTGCGCACCCGGGCCTTCCTCGAAAGCGCAACCACCATCATCATGACCGTGAGCATCGTGATCTGGCTGTTCATGGCCATCCCCGTGAGCGGCGAAGGGGCTTTCGCGGATACGCCCGTGGATGACAGCGCCTTCGCCCATCTGGCCGGGGCCATCAGCCCGGCGTTCGAGCCCCTGGGCTTTGGCAACTGGCAGAACGCCAGCGCCCTGATGAGCGGATTCATCGCCAAGGAGGTCGTGGTCAGCACCCTGGCTCAGGTCTATCACGCGCCGCTGGAGCAGCCCTCGCATGAGGAAGACCTGGGGTTCTGGGCGGAGGCCCGGCTGGCTGTCGCCAGTTTCTTCCAGGCGGCCCTCGATACGCTCAAAGCCATCCCCGGCATCATCGGCATCGATCTGTTCGATGGCGAGGAGGCGGGCGCGCCGCCGGGCCTGGGCGCAGCCATCCGCCAGGGCTTCGAGAGCGCCAGCGGGGGCTATGGCGCGCTGGCCGCGTTCGCGTTCATGGTTTTCGTGTTGCTCTACACCCCCTGCATGGCTACGGTCGCGGCCATGCGCCATGAATTGGGCGGCAAGTGGACGATGCTGAGCGTGATCACGCAGCTCACCATCGCCTGGATCGCCGCCTTCATCGTCTTCCAGGGCGGCAGGATTCTCTTCTCCTGAGCGCAGAAGACCAGAGCTTCAAAGAGCAGAGCCACAGAGCCACAGAGGCCAGAGCCTCAGAAGCCAGAGCCTCAGAAGCCAGAAAGCTACCTCCCCACTGATTACTGATTACTGAACACTGATTACTGTCCCCCATGCTCCACGCTATCCTCCACGAACTCCAGACCGCATCCGGCCCCATGACCCTGCGCCAGCTCAGCCGCAGGCTGGGCGTGCAGGAAAGCGCGCTGGAGGGCATGATCCAGTTTTGGGTGCGGAAGGGCCGTCTGGCGGTCGATGAGGGCGCGGGCGGCGTCACCGAGATGCGCGTGTGCAGCGGCATCGTCTGCGGATTGCGATCCTGCCCGGGCCCGGGCGCCTGCCCGCTGACCCTCAAAACCCCCGCCCGTTTCCGATTATCCGTCCCTGGACGCCATTGAAATAATCCCCACAACCACTCCAAACCCGATCCCCCTCTCAACCGCCTATGACAACGCAACGCACCCTCATCGCCATCGCCGTGGACGCCAAAGGCGCACTCTGGGGCGGCCATTTCGGCATGGCTCCATACTTTCAGCTCTACACCCCCACCGGCGATCTGATAGAAACCCGCCCGAACCCTTATGGCGCGGGCCAGGGCAAAAAACACGAACACCACGATAATCCCAAACTGATTATCGACCTGCTGCCCGAATGCGCGGTCTTCATTGGCCGCCGCATGGGCGAGGACAGCAAACGCAAGCTGGCCGAGAAATTCGGCATCGAAGCGGTTATCACCTCGGAACGCACGCCCGAGGCCGCACTGCGGGCCTGTTTGCTTTGAAGACAGCTTTGCGCCCGTCTACGCAAGCAGCTCGAAGCCCACACTGGGCGAGCCCGCCAGGGCCGTGATGCGTAATGCGTAATCCGTGAGATCATTACGCATCACGCATTACGACATCGGCTTCCCACGCCAACCATCCACACACGACCCTTGTTCCCATTCCCACACACTTACAAGGAGATATACCCATGTTCGCATCCACTGTGCTCGCGTTGCGCGAGGGCCTGGAAGCCGCGCTGATCATCGGCGTCATCATCGGCGCGCTCTACAAATTCCAGCGCGACCGTCTCGTCCCCGCCGTCTGGCTGGGAGCCGCGGCCGCGGGCCTGTTGAGTCTGCTCATCGCTCTGGGCCTCTATCGCATCGGCGTTGAGCTGGAAGGTCCGGCCGAGAAGATCTTCGAGGGGACGACCATGCTGCTGGCCGCGGGCGTGCTCACCTGGATGATCTTCTGGATGAAGCGTCAATCCACGGGCATGAAGCGGGCCCTGGAAGCCGAGATTTCATCCACCAGCAGCAAGACGCCCTTCCTTTCTCTCTTCTTCCTGGCCTTCATCACCATCATCCGCGAGGGGATTGAGCTGGGCCTGTTTCTGGCCGCGGCCGCTTTCTCGCTGGATGGCGGCCAGGTGCTTCTGGGCGCAACGCTGGGGCTGGGCGCCGCAGCCATTTTGGGCTGGCTGATCTACACCTCCAGCGTGCGGCTCAATCTCAAGCAGTTCTTCAACGTCACCAGCGCGCTGTTGCTGATCTTCGCCGCGGGCCTGGTCGCCCACGGCGTGCACGAGTTCAACGAAGTCGGCTGGATACCCGCGGTCATCGACCCGCTTTGGAATATCAATCATATTTTGGATGAGAAATCCGCGGTGGGGGAGATGCTCAGCGCCCTGTTCGGGTACAATGGCAACCCTTCGCTGACCGAGGTCCTGGCCTATGTGAGTTATCTCGCGCTGATCCTGGTCGCCTTGCGGGCGTGGTATGCGCCCGAACCCCAAAAGCAGTCGGCGCGGGCCTGATTGGAAGCTGCCTTCCCTTGGAGGCGGGCCTTTCCCCATGCTATAATGGCTTTGCAATTGTAACTACTAAGGTCGCGTCACCACTTTTTGTCACGAAGACACGAAGCCTTTTCCCTTATCTTTTTCTTCGTGTCTTCGCAAAACTTCGAGCCTTCGTGGCTTCTTGCGGCCTAAAGTCGAGGACGTTAGCAGTTACTTGCAATTCATTACAGCGCTGTTTGTTCACCGACGCGATGATGCGTCCGTCCAACCAAACACTTCTTCGTCCGCAGAGGTGCGGCTATGGCAGAGGCTCAAAAAGATCAAGCTCAGGCGCCCCCTGAAGAAAATCCCATCCTGTTGGCCAAAAAGAGGGCTGCTGAACGGATTAAGGCTCGCTTTCATCACAAGGAAAGGCATCCCATGAACGTCGAGAAAGCCAAACAATGGTTTCTGAAAGAGAAATCCCTGGAGAAAAAAGGCTTTTCCAAAGAAAAACAGCTTCAGGAGCTGCGACACCGGCTTTTCTATATCGCACCCCGCCCGACGATTTTGAAACTTCTCCAGGAAAAACCAGCGGCCTGATCTCCCAACCTCCCGTCATCTCCACGCTCCCGGCCCGTCCGGGGGCGTTTTCGCGTCAATCGCCCTCGTCCTGCGTCTGTTTCCGCTGCTCCCACCTGGCCGCGAATGGCGAGCAGGCCAGCTCCCGGTAGAGCACATGGCCCATGGCCCGCAGCAACGCGGCCTCGGACGTGGTGGGGCGAGTGCGGCGCAGCAGCCGGTCCACCTTCATCCGTTTGGCGGGCTCCTGGCCCGGCTTGAAGAACCCGGCCCGGCCCAACGCCTCCAAAATCATCTCCACGCCCGCGCGGAATTCCTCCTCGGTCGCGGGCGGGTCCTTGGGATCGATGGTGACGGGGGGGAGATCGGCGCGGGGGCTGAGCGCAAAGCGGCGCAGCTCGTAGCCCGCCAGCAGCACGGCCTGGGCCAGATTCAGGGAGGCGTAGTCGGGGTTGGTGGGAATGTAGAGCTGGTAGTGGCTGCGATAGACGACCTCGTTGGGCAGCCCCCAATCCTCCCGGCCAAAGAGAATGGCAGGGGAGCCGGTGCGGGCGTGGTCGAAGATGATAGGGGCCAGTTCGTCGGGCGGAAGGATGGCAGGACTCAGCTCCCGCCGCCGGTTGCTGGCGGAGACGATGAGGTTGACGTCTTTCAGGGCCTCGTCCACCGTGTCGAAGAATTCGATGCGCTCCTGGAACGCCTCGCTGCGATGGGCCGCGGCGCTGATGATGAACGTATTCCATTCCCGAGGGCGCACCACCCGCAGCCGCGTCAAACCCGTGTTCATCATCGCCCGAATGGCCATGCCCACGTTCAGCGAATGCTGCGGCTCCACCAGGACGATGATGATCTTCTCCAACAGCGCGGCGTCGATCTCGGTCATGCGTCTCCTCATCCCACCAGCTTGTAGCCCCGCCCGCGCACGGTGACAATGTAGCGGGGATGGCTGGGATCGGGTTCGATCTTCTTGCGCAGACGGCTCACCAGCTTCTCGATAGCGGAGTCATACACCTCATCCACATACTCCTCCCCCCACACCGATTCCACGATGCTGTATTTGTCGCAGATCTTGTTCATGCGGCCATAGAGCAGCAACAGCAGCCGGAACTCCAGCCGGGTGAGGTTTTCCACGGGCTGGCCGTCCACGGTCACCTGGCCCGATTCCACATCCACCTGCACGCCCTGGCGGGGCGCGCGGCGGCCCACCATGCGCCGCATGAGGAAATCCTCGAACAGGGAGGAGAACACCTGGGGAGCGTCGCCGTTGGCGATGAGGATGCCCTTGCGCCGGAGTTCGTCGATGGCCTCGGGCGAGGGATGCTGCTCGGGCGAGAACAGGCTTTCCAACGCGGATTGTTCCTGGTCGGTGAGATCGCGCCAGATCTTCTGACACTCGGCGATGACGCCCGGGTCCCGGCGCAGTAGGTCCCGCACCTCGCGGTGGATGAGCTGGTCTTCGCTGGCGGAGCGTCGGCGCAGGCCCGTGATCTGGGCCAGTTTGCGGCAGGCCAGCTCCAAAAGCACAGGGTGGCCGCCCGATTGGGCCAGGAGGAAGGCGATATCCGCCTCGTCGAAGGTCGCCTGCATCTCGTCGCCGCATGAGGCGATGAGTTGGCGGGCGTCGGCCTCGCTCATGGGAGGCACATAGCGCACATTCGCGCCGAACAGCTCGATGAAGTCATCCACATCCTCGCCCATGCGCAGGTGAATGAGGCGGCGGTGGGTGGCGGTGACATAGCTGAGCGCGTCCCCGTAGCGATCCTTCAGCGCCCGCAGATTCAAAAACACCCGGCCATCCAGCGCCCGAAACGCACTGTCGAATTCATCGAAGACCAGGACGGCCTGGGAAGCGCGGCTTTCCACCAGTGCGGTGATGGCCTGATTGAAGCTGAGGGGAATGTGGAGCTTGCTGGGGGGCGAGATGAGCTGGTCGTAGGCCGCGGCGATGCGGCCGCGCAAGTCGGACTCGCCGGCGTCGGGATGCTGCATCAGCACTCGCAGAATGAGCTCATAGAAAGCCTGCTCGCTCACCTCCAACATGCGATTGCAATCAATGTAGAAGATATGGATATGGGCGTCCAGGTCGGGCCGCACTTTTTTCCGCACCTCGGGCCGCCGAAAATCCCGCAGCAGCCACGACTTCCCCACATTGTTGACCCCGACCAGGCTCACACAGCGGGCTTTGGACGCGCGTTCATAGAGATAACTGAGGAGGTCAGCGCGTGAGAGTTTCGGCGGGTTGAGCAAAGGGGACACGGTGGAGCGTTCCTGATCGGTTATTGGCGATTTACGTCGAAGCAAGCCCATCCTCCATTCTAATCACAAATGACCGCAATCGCCAAAACAGCGGGATGGAATGGGGTGGTGTATAATGTAAGCACCTCAACATCACGCATTCAACGGCGGCTCAGCCGGGGAGGAACCTGATGACTTTTCCCAAAATCGCCGTGCTCACCGGCGCGGGCGTGTCCAAAGGCAGCGGCATCGCCACCTATCGCGACGGCGCGGACAGCCTGTGGAACAACTATCACCCCCAAGACCTGGCCACGCCCGAGGCGTTCGCCCGGGACCCCAAACTCGTCTGGGAATTCTACGACTGGCGGCGGCGGATGATGGCTCCAGCCAAACCCAACGCCGCGCATCTCACCCTGGCGGAGATGGAAGCCGTCCTCCCCGATTTCACCCTGGTCACACAGAACATCGACGGGCTGCACCGGGAGGCGGGCAATCGCAACATCCTCTACCTGCACGGAGACATCTGGAGCGTGCGCTGCACCGAATGCGACTATCGGGCCGAGGATCGCCGCGTGCCCTTGCCCGAACTGCCGCCCACCTGCCCCCGCTGCGGCGCGCTGTTGCGCCCCGACATCGTCTGGTTTGGCGAGGCGCTGGACCCGGCCACTCTCTATCGGGCGGAGCAGGCGTTCAGCCAGGCGGACATTGCCCTGGTCGTGGGCACCTCCGCGGTGGTCTATCCGGCGGCGTTCCTGCCCCACTACACGCGGGAAAAAGGCGGGCGCATCATCGAGTTCAACATGGAGAAGACGCCCCTCTCCCGCTACGCGGCGGAGACCCTCCTCGGGCCCGCCGAAGAGACCCTGCCCGCGTGGTGGGAGGAATTCAAAAAGCAGTTGGTTTGAGCGATAGCTCGCCGATACCGATGAAAATGAGAACGCAGATGACACGGATGCTTCGCAACGCAGATTTCCGCAGATGATTTTCACAGATTTTTCTTTTTTATCTGCGTTCATCCGTTTCAATCTGCGTCATCTGCGTCCCCTATCCTGTTTTCGGAACAGGCTAAGCGCGTCTTGCCCCTGCCATCACTCTCGATTACAATGTTTTCATGAAAACCACCCCTCCCACACACGCGACAACCGAACGAAACATCGTGGTGCTGGGCGATTCCATCGCCGCGGGCTATGGCCTGCCGCCCGAATTCGCCTGGCCCGAACTGCTGCGCCAGCGCCTGGCCGAAACCTATCCCCGCTATCTGTGGCGCATCCACAACCTCAGCGTTCCCGGCGACGCCACCCCCGACGCCTACGTCCGTTTCGATGCTGTACGCGGCCTGCATCCCGACCTGCTCATCATCGCCCTGGGCGTGAACGACTGCCGCCGGGCCTACAGCCCGGTCACCGCCCGCCGCATCGCGATCTTCAACCGCAACGAGCAGACCTGGTGGGGCCGCAACGCCATGCTGCGACGGCTGGGCTATCTGATCAACCCCCCGCCCGAGGCCCGAGAGGATGGCGGCGCTGATTCGCAGGTTCCCATGGACGCATTCCTTTCGATTTTGGGCTGGATGGCGCGGCAGGCCCGGGCCATGCACGCCCTGCCCGCGTTCGTGACCATGGCCCCCCTGGCTCCAACCCTCGCCGCCGATCCTCACTTCGCACCCTGTCCCCGCTATCAGACCGCGCTGCGCGACCTGGCCCGGGAGATGGAAGCCGCGCTCATCGAGATCGACTATGCCCTGCCCGAGGGCGCGTGGCAAGAGGACGGCGTCCATCTCACCGCCCGCGGTCAGGCGGAGATCGCCCGCCGCGTCTTCCAGAACTTCCGGCGACCGCCCATCGCCGCCCATCTCGCCCTGCAAACCCAAGAAAGCAATGCCCACATGGCCCCCTCGCTGGACTGACATCACCGATCCCGACGTGCTGGCTGCGATAGAGCGCGTGCCCCGGCACCGCTTCGTGCCCGAGCATCTGCAACAGTACGCGTACGACGATCGGCCCCTGCCCATCGGCTCGGGCCAGACCATCTCGCAGCCCTATGTGGTGGCGCTGATGACGCAGGCCCTGGCGCTCACGCCCGAGTCGAAGGTGCTGGAGATCGGCACCGGGTCGGGGTATCAGACTGCGATCCTGGCGGAGCTGGCGGGCGAGGTGTACACTGTGGAGGTGCGGCCCGAATTGCAGGAGCGGGCGAAACGCATCCTCGACGAGCTGGGATACGCCAACATCCACTATCGGGTGGGCGACGGCTGGGAAGGCTGGCCCGAAGAGGCTCCCTTCGACGCTATCATCGTCACCGCGGCCGCGCCCTCGTGGCCGCAGGCCCTCATCAATCAACTGGCCGAGGGCGGGCGCATGGTCATCCCCGTGGGCAAAGAGGACTGGAACCAGACGTTGTGGCTGGTGACCAAGATCGACGGCAACCTGATCAAGGAATCCCTGGGCCCGGTGCGCTTCGTCCCCCTCATCAAACCCTCGGACGCTTCACAGACAGCCACTGATCACTGATTCACCTTAACCACGGAGACACAGAGAGCACGGAGGAGGAAAAAGATAAGGTTTGGAGAGGATTTTCTTTGTGAACTGTCCATATTTTTCTCCGCGTCCTCCGTGTCTCCGTGTTGAAAAACCTTTTTGTAGTGGAGCCCTTACCTGACCCATGACGCGCATCCTCATCGTTGGACACAAAGGCCAGCTTGGCCGCACCCTGTTCCATTCCCCCACCGATCACGAACTCCTGGGCATGGACCTGCCCGAATATGACATCACCGACGCGGAAGGGACGCAATACGCGCTGCGGGAGATGCGTCCGCAGATCGTCATCAACACCGCGGCCTACACCAATGTGGACGGCGCGGAGGCCGAGCCCGACCTGGCCTACCGCATCAACGCCCACGCCGCAGGCCACCTCGCCCGATTCTGCGAGGAGCTGGGCGCGTCCCTCTGGCATATCTCCACCAACGAGGTGTTCGACGGTCAGCGGCAGGGGCAGCCCTACGACGAATGGGACCTGCCCGACAATACGCATGGCAGCACATACGCCCGCTCCAAGCTGGCGGGCGAGAACGTCATCCGCTTCTACCATTCCCGCGCCCGCATCATCCGCATCTCCTGGCTCTTTTCGCCCGGCGGGAACAACTTCCCGGCCAAAATCGTGGCCGCAGCCGACAAACATGGGGCGCTGCGGGTGGTGGATGACGAATTCGGCGTCCCCACCTACGCGCCCGACCTGGCCCGGGCCATCTTTCAGCTCATCGACCTGAAAGCGCCCCCGGGCGTGTATCATCTCGTCAATGGCGAGGCGGTCAGCCGCTACGAGTTCGCCAAAGAGGCCCTGCGCCTGACGGGCCGGGCGCACATCCCCCTGACGCCCATCCCCCATACGGAATGGCGGCGGGCCGCGCAGCCGCCCCTGCGCGCGGTGCTAGCCAATCGGGCCGCGGCCGCGTTGGGCGTCACCCTGCGCCCCTGGCAGGAGGCCCTGGCCGATTGGGTCGCGGCGTTCACTTCTCGCGTGGGTGAATGACGACGTTGGGGTGCGTCCCAAATTATGGGCGCGTTGCGCCTGACGCCCCGGAGGTGAACCTCCGGGCTGGAAACGACGCCCCCTCAAGGGGGCTTTCAGAGCCAGCCCGCGCCCAAAGCCGGGTTCACCCGGCGTGGTTTGTAGTGGAGCCCGCTAAAGATTAAAGAATCTTTCGTTTATCACCCTGAATCCTTAATCTTTAGTCTTTAATTCGTGGACATCAATTTGTAAAGATATGGGATAGCAATTCTAAACCACACATGATCCTCAAATGGCCTCGCTGAAACCCTGGGCCGGCTGGGCCGCCGCCCATCGACATGTGATCGGGCGAGGAGGCGGGCCCGGATGAGGCCTGGTATGTAAGCTATGACGGTCAGGTGGAGACGCAGCCCAACCGATTGGGGCAACCCGCGGCATGGGTATCATCGCGTGAGAGAGCCGTAGGAATCCCATGACAAGCCCGCGCCGATACCGAGGAAAACGCCTCGCGGCCAGGGCGGCTCGGGAAGCCAGTCACGTGATGCGTAATGCGTAATGCGTGATGCGTAACGATTTCACGTTTCACGTTTTCACGCATCACGCCCGTTGCAGACTCGCCCAACTTTGATTTGGCGATCTTTTCTCAATCAACGCCAACGCTATTTTGGGAACAGGCGCTCGACTGGACGCCCGCCCGCCGTCGGTTTATAATGCTGCCATGCCCATCCACATTCTTCCTCCCGACGTGGCCGACAAAATCGCGGCCGGCGAAGTGGTGGAGCGGCCCGCGTCCGTGGTGAAAGAGCTCATCGAGAACAGCCTGGACGCGGGGGCCACCGAGATTCGCGTCGAGATCGCGGACGGCGGCAAGCGCCTCATCCGCGTCATCGACAACGGACGCGGCATCCCCGCCGCCGAAGCGCCCCTGGCCTTCCAGCGCCACGCCACCTCCAAAATCCGCTCGGCGGAAGAGCTGGAGCATATCGCCACCCTGGGGTTTCGGGGCGAGGCCCTGGCCGCGATCAGCGCCGTGAGCAAGGTGACCCTCATCACCCGCGCGCAAGAGGAGCCGGTGGGGGTTGAGTTGAAGCTGGAAGGGAGCCGGATCGTCAGCCAGCGGGCCATGGGCGCGCCGCCGGGGACAAGCCTGACTGTGGAGCATCTCTTCTGGAACACGCCCGCCCGCAAGAAATTCCTCAAATCCAATGCCACCGAGACCGGGCATATCAGCAAAATCGTCACCCGATACGCCCTGGCTTATCCCGAAGTGCGATTCAGCCTGGTGGCGGAAGGGCGGCTTCGTTTTCAGACGCCCGGTTCGGGCGACCGCATGGCCGCGCTGGTCAAAGTGTACGGCCCGGACATCGCCAGTCAGATGCTGCCGGTGGAGGTGGCCGAGGACCCGGTGGCGCCGCAGGTGCGGGTGAGCGGGTTCGTCAGCGCACCCACGCTGCACCGGGCCAATCGCAGCCATATCGAGCTGTTCCTGAACCGGCGCTACATTCAGGATCGCAATCTGACCTTCGCCGTGGTGCAGGCCTATCACACCCTGCTGATGACGGGGCGGTATCCGGTGGCGGCGCTGTTCATCGACATGCTGCCCGAGCTGGTGGATGTCAACGTGCATCCCACCAAGACGGAGGTACGCTTTCGGGAGCCGTCACTGGTGTTTCGGGCGGTGCAGAGGGCGGTGCATCGGGCGTTGCAGGGGCAGGCGCCTGTCACCCGCGAGCTGCAAACGCCGGGGACGCCCGAGGACTACCGTAATCAGTGGGCCGCGCGGCGTCAGGCCCTGGTGAGCGCGGGAAAGGCGGAGCCTTCGCCCGGGCAACTGGCCATGGACCTCTATCGTTCGGAGCTGGCGGGCCGCGAGGAGACGCCCCTGGTGCGGAAGGAAACGCCGGAGACGCCCCCGCCACCCCTCGCATCCCAAACAGGGGGCGACCGTCTGCCGCCCTTGCGTCCTATCGGACAGATCGCAGCCACCTATCTCATCGCCGAGGGCCCCGACGGCATGTATCTCATCGACCAGCACGCGGCCCACGAGCGCATTCTCTACGAGAAGATCATGCAGGCCGAGCAGCAGCCTGTACCCAAACAACAGTTGCTGCAACCCGTCCCCATCGAGCTGGGCACGCAGCTCGCGGGCCTCATCGCCGAGCATTTGGAGACGCTGAATCAGAGCGGGTTCGAGATCGAGCCCTTTGGCGAGGGCAGCTATCTGCTGCGGGCCGTGCCCGCGTTCATGGGGGCGCAGGACCCGCAGTCCCTGCTGGAGGAGGTGGCGCAGGGCTTGGCGCAGCGCACGGATCTGGTGGGCAAGGCGCGAGAGGAAGCGCTGGTGACCATGATCTGCAAGCGGCTGGCCATCAAAGCGGGGCAGATCCTCTCCGTGGCCGAGCAGCGGGAACTCATCCGTCAGCTGGAGGCGTGCGAGAACCCCCGCACCTGTCCTCATGGCCGCCCCACCATGCTGCATCTCAGCGCCGCCGCGCTGGAAAAGCAGTTCGGGCGGCTGGGCGCGTGACCGGGCGCCCTTTCCATCGGGATTGCCGAGGGAAAGTTGGATGGGATAATTTCTCTTGGGCTTGGGATAAATCCCCCTAGTGGCTAGGTCGCGTATCATCCAAAAGGATATGTTGAAAATCGCCCAAAAGAGGTATGATGAACGAAGAAAAACTATCCATTTTACCGATGACGCCGCGGCGAAAAACAGGGAAAATAAAGAGATCAGTTTGTTGGGGGCTCGCGGCGTCCCGGGTGGTCGATTGGGCGCTTTTGTTTGTGCGCCATTCGCGCTGGGAGCCTCTCCATTGCTGTTGACTTCAATTTCGATATGAAAGTAGCCCTTTCTTCTGATGGCGCCCCTATCGAAGCGTCCGCCGACGCGCCGAATCAGGCTATTTGTCCACATTGTGGCGGCGTGGTGCTCTTACGCGGTCGAAAAGTGATGGGCGGCGGCAAATCCTACTATTGGCGTCACGCTCCCGGCGGCGACCCCGATTGTCCGGGACGCTCCCGCGTCCTGTCGGTAATCCCTGGCCCCGCTTCTGGTGACTAGAAAACGGTCCCTCCTGGCATTTATCACTTCGCCCGTAACTGCTAACGCACTCCGATTAACAAACCACAAAGGGCGCAAAGGTGCCAAGAACACGAAGAAAAGAGGTCAAATCAGGCGACTTGAGCAATTACTAATCGGATGCGTTTCAATTTGGGGGGCAAAAAATCATCGTCGATTCGTCGCCAAGCACTGGCCGAGTAAACTCGGGCTTTTTGGGCGCAAGCCCCCTCCTTTGCTTCCTCCCCCGCTTCGAGACGGGCGGGGGAGGAAATAAGGAAGG